>NZ_DATMYK010000259.1:0-2012 GCF_035560995.1 Humidesulfovibrio sp.
CACGGCCACGGTGACGGTCATGATGGGCTCGAGCAGGATCATCTTGGCCTTTTCGCAGGCCTTTTTGAAGGCGAGGGAACCGGCGATCTTGAAGGCCATTTCGGAGGAGTCCACGTTGTGGAAGCTGCCGTCGTAGAGCGTCACCTTGAAGTCGATGACCGGGAAGCCCGCCAGCACGCCGCGCGCGGCGGATTCCTGCACGCCCTTGTCCACGGCCGGGATGTACTGCCGGGGAATGCTGCCGCCCACGATGGCGTCAACGTACTCGTAGCCCGCGCCCTTGGGCTGGGGCTCCAGGTGTATCCAGCAATCGCCGAACTGGCCGCGGCCGCCGGTCTGCTTCTTGTGGCGGCCCTGGATTTCCCGCGCGGCGGTCTTGAAGGTCTCGCGGTAGGGCACCTTGGGCGTCTTCAGGATGATGTCCACCTTGTAGCGCCGCTTGGCCTTTTCCACGCTGATTTCGATGTGGTTCTGGCCCATGCCGGACAACAGCGTGTCCGCCGTCTCCTCGTCGCGGCCCAGCTTCAGGGTCACGTCCTCGTCCAGCAGCTTGGCCATGGCCTGATAGACCTTGTCCTCGTCGCCCTTTTCCTTGGGCGCCAGGGCGTAGGTGATGAGCGTGGGCGCGAGCTTGGGCTTGGCCAGTACGAAGGGCGCCTTGTCCGAGGACAGGCTGTCGCCGGTGTTGGTGTCCTTCAGCTTGGCCAGGGTGACGATGGAGCCGGGGCCGAGCGGCGTTTTGCAGGGCACGTTCTCCTTGCCGGTGGTCAAAAGCAGCTGGCCCATGCGTTCCTGCTGGCCCGTGCGCGAGTTCACCAGGGTCAGGTCGCCCGTGAGCGTGCCGGAGATGACGCGCATGACCGTGAGCTGCCCGGCAAAGGGGTCCGCCAGGGTCTTGAACACGAAGCCCGCCACGGGCGCGGCCTCCATGCTTTCGCGGGTGGAGCCGTCCTCGTCCTCCCAGTAGGCGTGGTCGAGCGGGCTGGGCAGAAGCGCCTGGATGGCGTCGAGCAACTGCGGGCCGCCCATGTTGTTCAGGCCGCTGCCGATGAGCACGGGCACCAGTTCGCCGCTTTTGACGCCGGCCACCAGCGCGCCCTTCAACTCGTCCGCGGTCAGTTCGCCCGCGTCGAGGTACTTCTCCATGAGGGCTTCGTCGCTCTCGGCGATGTTCTCGATCATGGCCTCGCGCAGGGGGGTGGATTCGGCCTCCACCTCCGCCGGGATGGCGCCGCCTTGCGCGCCGCCCTTGCCGTCGAAGAAGAGCGCCTTGTTCTCCAGCAGGTCCACCACGCCCTTGAACTGCTCCTTCTCGCCGATGGGGTAGTGCAGGAGCACGGGCTTGATGCCGAGGGAATCCTTGAGTCCGGTGAAGGCGGTCTGGAAATCGGCGCGGTCGCGGTCCATCTTGTTGATGAACACCAGCGCGGGCAGCCCGGCCTTTTTGACCTCGGCCCAGGCCTTGCGGGTAAGGGGTTTCACGCCGTCAACGGCATCGATGACGAAAACCACCGCATCGGCGGCGGCCAGGGTATAGGGCAGGTCGCCGTTGAAGTTGTTGTCACCCGGGGTGTCGATGAGAAAATGCTGGTTCTTCTGCCATTTGAAGTTGGCGAAGCTGGGCTGGATGGAGCCGCGGCGCTTGATTTCCTCGGGCTCGAAATCAAGGGCGGTGGTGCCGTCCTCGATCTTTCCCAGGCGGTTCACCGCGCCGGCGTTGAACAGAAGCATTTCGGCGACAGAGGTTTTGCCGCTGCCGCCATGGCCGACCAAAACATACGTCCGTTGAGACTTGAGCGCTTCCGACATCCCGTACTCCGTGTATCGAGTTTATCCGCCGAAAAGCTGGTCCGGCGGGAAAAGACGAACCCACCTGGAATTTTCTATGCTTAGACTATAGAGAGGTGGAAGCGAAAATGTCAAGGCCGTGGGGAGGATGGGGTGAGGGACGGCGAAATAAACCGACATTTTTGCAGGCGGGCGGTCTTTGGGCCCGGGGCCCGGCGCTGTGG
>NZ_DATMYK010000260.1:0-2860 GCF_035560995.1 Humidesulfovibrio sp.
CCCCCGCGCCATCGCCATCGCCGCCCCGGCACCCTACGCCGGTCCTGGACATCTCGTCATCGTCGCCGCTCTGGTCGTCCTGGCGTTGCTGCTGTTCTCAAGCCTCACCCGCGCCCAGGCAGGGTTCTTCGGCGGCCCGGCCGAAGTGAAGGCCAAGGCCGGGGCCGTCACCATCCCCGTGGCCGACGTCTCTGACGGCAAGGCCCATTTCTACAGCTTTAAAACTGGCGGAAAGGACGTGAAGTTCTTTGTTGTCAAAAGCAAGGACGGCGTCATCCGCACCGCTCTGGACGCCTGCGACGTGTGCTACCATGCCAAGAAAGGCTACACCCAGCAGGGCGACGTGATGGTGTGCAACAACTGCGGCATGAAGTTCAACACTGCGCGCGTCATGGATGTGAAGGGCGGCTGCAATCCCTCGCCCCTGCCGCGCAGCGTGGACGCCAAGAACGTCGTCATCCGCGAAGCCGACCTTGCCGCCGGCGTTAAGTTCTTCTAGGTGATGAGCGCAGGGGCTCTGCTCCTGCACCCCGCCAGAGGGCACAAGGCCCTCTGGACTCCCTGTGGCGCGGAGTTTGCCGTTCCGGCGCAAAGCCCCCGGAACGGCAAACTCCGCGCGGAGGGGTCCGGGCGGGAGGTTTTTCCGGCACAGTGCATTACCGCTTCCACCCAGCCCTCACCGCGATGCAAAGGGCCTGGACCACGTGGAACGTGGTCCAGGCCCTTTGCATCGCCCCGCGGGTCCAGGGGGTGCATACCCCCTGGCGGGGTTCAGGGGCAGCGCCCCTGACCGGGGACAAGGGGCAGCGCCCCTTGACTGGATCTCTTGTCTAGACCCCGGCGACGCCCCTTGCTCGTCTTTCCCACACGCAACCATAAGGACCATGGCCGCATGAACATTCTGACCATCGCCCTGCGCAACGCCCGCAAGAAATGGGTGCGCACGCTGCTTCTGCTGCTCGTGTTCAGCCTGGGCGTCGTGTCCATCGTGTCGCTCAGCTTCGTGTCGCGCGTGGTGGGCGAGGGGCTGGAGAAGAAGCTCGTCAGCTTCGGGGCCAACATCCTCGTCTCGCCCAAGAGCGAGAAGCTGACGGTGAGCTATGGCGGCTTCGCCCTGGGCGACATGCTCTTCGACGTGAACTACCTGGACGAGGCGGACACGGTCCGGCGCATCGACGGCATCGGGCTGCGCAAGAACGTCAGCGTCATCGCGCCCAAGCTGGTGGTGATGGACCATGTGCAGGGCACGGCAGTGGCCCTGGTGGGCGTGCGCTTCGAGCAGGAGAAGCTGCTCAAGGGCTTCTGGCTGGTGGAGCAGGGCGTGATTCCCGGCGAGACCCCGGAGCAGGCGGCCGAGCGCGCGGCCATGGGTTCCGGCATGCACGGCGATGCGCCGAAGGCCGAGGCCTCGGCCAAGCCGGCTGCGGTGGCGCATGTTCCGGCCGGCGCGGGTGGACTGTTGGCGGGCAGCGCGGCCGCGGCCAAGCTGGGGCTTTCCGTGGGCTCCACGGTGCCGCTTGGGCATCATACCTTCGTGGTCACGGGCATCCTCGGCCCCACGGGCAGCGAGGACGACAACGTGCTGCTGGCCGACATGGACGCCCTGCAGAAGGCCTCGGGGCATCCGGGCAAGGTGAATTTCGTGGAAGTGGCGGCCCTGTGCTCCGGCTGCCCCATCGACGACATCGTGAACCAGATTTCCGCCGCGCTGCCGGGGGTGGAGATCAAGACCCTGCGCGGCATCGTGGAACAGCGCATGGTCAGCGTGCATTTCGTGAAGCAGCTCATCCTGTCCGTCAGCCTGGTGATCCTGCTCACCGGCTGCTCCATGGTGGGCATCTCCATGCTCTCGGCCGTGAACGAGCGCAAGAAGGAGATCGGCATCCTGCGCTCCCTGGGCTTCTCGCGCCGGGCGGTATTCTCCATCTTCTGCGCCGAGGCCGCGGTCATCGGCCTGTTCGCCGGGCTGGCGGGCTACCTGGCGGGCTACTTCGTCAGCTTCCGCATCCTGGCCGTGTTGGACATGGAGGGCGCCGGGGCCATCGCCTTTGAGCCCCTGCATCTTGTGGCCACGGCCCTGGTGCTGGCGCTTTTGACGTCCCTGGCCTCGCTGTTCCCGGCCTGGAAGGCCGCCAGCATCGAACCCAGCGAAGCGCTGGTCACCCTGTAGGAGGCCGCCATGACCGCAACACCCATTCTCGAAGCCGTCGGCGTCACCAAGGCCTTCACCCAGGACGGTCTGACCGCCCTGGCGCTCAAGGGCGTGTCCCTGTCCGTGAGCCAGGGCGAGTTCGTGTCCATCGTGGGCCGCTCCGGCTCGGGCAAGAGCACCTTTCTGAGCGTGCTCTCCACCCTGCTGAAGCCGGACGCTGGGCAGCTGAACTACCACGGCCGAGACCTGGCCCGGGCCAGCGAGGCCGAGATCAACGCCATCCGCCACGGCGATTTCGCCGTCATCTTCCAGTTCCACTACCTGCTGCCCTACCTGACGGCCCTGGAGAACACGCTTCTGCCCTTCATGCGCGGGCTCAAGCCCGTCACCCGCGCCCAGAAGGCGCGAGCCATGCAGAGCCTGGAGCGCGTTGGCCTGGCAGACAAGGCGCATCGCCTGCCCGGACAGCTTTCCGGCGGGGAGCAGCAGCGCGTGGCCATCGCCCGCGCCCTGGTGAAGGACGCGCGCATCCTCTTTGCCGACGAGCCCACCGGCAGCCTCGACTCGGCAACGGGGGGCACGGTGATGGAACTGCTGAAGGGCATTCACGGCGACGGCCTGTCCGTGGTCATGGTCACGCACAACGAGGAATACGCCCGCCTGGGCGACCGCGTCGTCAGGATGGAGGACGGACTGGTGGTGTAGGAG
>NZ_DATMYK010000261.1:0-4389 GCF_035560995.1 Humidesulfovibrio sp.
GACGGACAACGCCCCGGCGCGCGCGCCCAAGGCCCAGCGCCCCGAGCGCGCGGAAAAGCCCGCGCATGAGGCCCTGACCGTGGACAGCATCATCGCCGCAGAGGAGCCCAAGGCCCCGCGCAGGCCCAAGCTGCCCTCGGAACGCCCGGCCGACGCGCCCCGCAAGGGAAAGGGCAAGCCCAGCTCCAAGACTGGCGGCAAGCCCAGCCCCAAGGCCAGCGGCAAAAGCGGCGACAAGCCCCACGCCTCCCGGGCCGAGCGCAAGGCCACCGGCAAACCCACCGGCAAACCCAAGGGCAAAGCCTAGGAGCAGCCACCCGTGCGCATCGAGGATCTGGGACTCATCTCCTACCGCGAGGCGGAAGCCCTGCAACTGGCCACCCTGGCTGATGTGCAGCAGGGCGGCGAGGAAGTGCTTTACCTGCTGGAACACCCCAAGGTCATCACCCTTGGCCGCCAGGGCGGGGGCGAGAACCTGCATGTGGGCCGCGCCTACCTGGAAAGCCAAGGCATCGAGCTGGCCCAGACCCTGCGCGGCGGCAACATCACCTGCCACTTCCCCGGCCAGCTGGTGGCCTACCCAATCTTCCGCGTGGAGAAACGCCCCGGCGGCATCCGCCAGTTCTTCTTCGACATGGAGGAGGCGGTGATCCGCACCTGCGCGGCTTTCGGCGTGGATGTCACGCGGCGCCAGGGCTACCCCGGCGTGTGGACCAGCCCGGACGGACCACAACAATCTGACGCCAGCGCCCACAAAATCTGCTCCATGGGCATCGGCGTGAAACGCTTCGTCACCTATCACGGCCTGGCCCTGAACGTGGGCCACGACGTGAGCCTCTTCGACCTCATCACCCTGTGCGGCATCGGCGGCGCCAAGGCCACTTCCATGAGCGCCGAGGCCGGGCGCCCCGCGGACCAGCCCATCGACATAAAGGAAGTGAAGGATGTCCTTGCCAGAGAATTCCGCGCCCGTTTTGCGCATTCCGCCCTGGCTGCGGGTGAAGCTGCCCAGTAGCAAAGATTACGCCTGCACCGGCTCGCTTTTGGCCGACCTGAACCTGAACACCGTGTGCCAGAGCGCCCGCTGCCCCAACAAGTGGGAGTGCTTCTCGCAAAGCGTGGCCACCTTCCTGATCCTCGGACGCGAGTGCACGCGCAACTGCGCCTTCTGCAACATCAGCCCCGGCGCGCAGCTGCCGCCGGACGCCGACGAGCCGCGACGCGTGGCCGAGGGCGCGGCCAGGCTCGGCCTCAAGCACATCGTCATCACCTCCGTGACGCGCGACGACCTGCCCGATGGCGGGGCCGGGCACTTCGCCGAGACCATCCGCCAGGTCAAGGGACGCCTGCCCGGCTGCACGGTGGAGGTGCTCATCCCGGACTTCCAGGGCGGCGAGGCCGCGCTTTTGACCGTACTGGATGCGCAGCCCGACGTGCTGAACCACAACGTGGAGACCGTGCCACGCCTGTATCCGGACATCCGTCCCCAGGCGGACTACGCGCAAAGCATCGAACTCTTGCGCCGCACGGCGGCCTATCAGCCAAACGGCGCGCCCAGCATTCCGGCCAAGAGCGGGCTCATGGTGGGCCTGGGCGAAACCGACGAGGAACTGCGTCAGGTCATCCGCGACATGCGCGAAGCGGGCTGCTCCATGATCACGGTGGGCCAGTACATGCGGCCCTCGCGCCTGCATCCGCCGGTCTTGCGCTACATGCCGCCCGAGGACTTCGACGCCCTGGCCGAGTACGGGCGCTCCCTCGGCGTGGCCAAGATGTTCTGCGCGCCGCTGGTACGCAGCAGCTACCACGCAGCGGAACTTGCCGCCCAAGCAGCCGGGTAATTCCCCCGCAAACGGGTCAAATTTCCTGGGGGAATCATTGGGATAATTATGGACATCCGGGTGCATAATCCTTAATTTGTGAATCGTGGCACAAGGGAGTTTTGGCGCGTTGAGTAAGTAGTTGACACCACTGGAGGACACCGTGAGCAGACTTTGGAAGGGCCTCATTCCCGTCCTGGCCGCCCTGGCGGTCTGGGCCGTCCCCACCCCCCAGGGCCTTGAGCCCTATGCCTGGCAATATTTCTCGATTTTCGTGGGCGTTGTGGTGATGCTCATTCTGGAGCCCATCCCCGCCGCAGCGGTGGGCCTGGTGGGTGTGGTGCTGTGCTCCGCGCTGATGCTGGTGCCCGCCGCCCCCGAGCCCAAGCCCGCCGCGCCCAAGGCCGATGCGGCCAAGCCTGCGGACGCCCCCAAGCCGCCCGACGGCGTGAAGGCCCCGGAGGGCGCGAAGCCCGAAGCGCCCAAGACCGACGCGGCCAAGCCTGCTGCGGCTCCTGCCGCTGCCGCCAAGGTCGAGGCCCCCAAGGCCGTAGCGCCTGCCGCTCCGGCCGTCGGCAAGCCCGCGGACGCCAAGCCCGAAGCCGCGGCCTCCGTCGCCGCCAAGCCCGCGGACAACGCCACGGCCAAGCCCGATGCCGCCAAGTCTGACGCCAAGCCCGCAGTGAAGAAGCCCAAGCCTGCCGACGAGATCAAGTGGGCCCTGGCCGGCTTCTCCAACAGCACGGTCTGGCTCATCTTCATCGCCTTCATGTTCGCCCTGGGCTATGAGAAGACCGGGCTGGGCAAGCGCATCTCGCTTCTGCTCATCAAGAAGCTGGGCAAGCGCACCTTGGGCCTGGGCTACGCCGTGGCCCTGGCCGACCTGGCGCTGGCCCCGTTCATGCCCTCGAACACCGCGCGCAGCGGCGGCACCATCTTCCCGATCATCAAGAATATTCCTGCCCTGTACGGCTCCACCCCGGACCACGAACCGCGCAAGATCGGCGGCTACCTCATGTGGGTGGCGCTGGCCACCACCTGCGTCACCAGCACCATGTTCCTCACCGGCCTTGCGCCCAACCTGCTGGCGCTGTCCCTGGTCGAAAAGACCGTGGGCATCAAGTTCGCCTGGATGGAATGGTTCATGGCCTTCGCGCCGGTCGGCATCGGCCTGTTCCTGGCCGTGCCCTGGCTGACCTACGTGCTCTACCCGCCCACGCAGAAGGTTTCCGCGGACGCGCCCATCTGGGCCGCCAGCGAACTCGTCAAGCTTGGGCCCATCACCCGCAAGGAACTGACCATGGCCGGACTGGCCGTGCTGGCCCTGCTGGGCTGGATCTTCGCGGGCGACTACCTGGACGCCACGCTGGTGGCGCTTCTCGCCCTCACGCTCATGATCCTCACCGGGGTCATCAGCTGGGACGACCTGCTTGGGCACAAGCAGGCCTGGAACGTGCTGTTCTGGTTCGCCACGCTGGTGACGCTGGCCGACGGCCTGGCCAAGGTCGGCTTCCTGAAGTGGTTCGCCACTTCTGCGGCGGCGGGCATGGTCGGTTACTCGCCCACCACGGTGACGGTGCTTCTGGTGGTGCTGTTCTTCGTGGTGCACTACCTGTTCGCCAGCCTGACGGCGCACGTGACGGCGCTGCTGCCGGTGTTCCTGACCACGGCGGCGGCCATTCCGGGCGTGAACATGCGCACCCTGGCGCTTCTGCTCTGCCTCAGCCTGGGCCTCATGGGCATCATCACCCCGTACGCCACGGGGCCGAGCCCGATCTACTACGGCTCCGGCTTTGTGGGGCGTAAGGACTTCTGGCTGCAGGGGTTCATCTTCGGCGCCATCTTCCTGGCGGCGCTGGTGTTCATCGGCATCCCGTACCTGATGAGCATGGGCGGCTAGGCCAAACATCGTAACGACACGGCAAAACAAAGCCCCCCGGTGCGGAAGCGCTGGGGGGCTTTTTCATAATATCCGTTGCGCAAAAAAAGACTAGCAGATAAAAAGAAACAAAGACGTCAAGAATTATGAACTAACAAATTTCTTGGAGGAGTCCATGCAATACTCAATTATAAACGAACAACCACCAAAGAGTTTCAAAAAAGAGCTTGTGTTGAAGTATGATGGAGAAGCGGTAGTTGACCACACCATCGATGCTGAGTTTTATGCACGCTCGGTCTTAGGTTTTGGTCGGGCACTAAAAAAAACGAATAGATTCCTTCTCAAAATGGAACTTAGCGTTAACATTAAAGCAGAGAGAGAAGGCTCGTGGGAATCACTAGTAGAATTTTTAACAAGTAAAGATATTCAAGCAACCGCGACCCTGATGCAATTCCTTTCCTTTTTTAACCTAGGCTTCAAAGATATATGCAGGCTTCCAATATACATACTCAAATTAGCAACGGACGTAATTCGGAGTGGGCGCGGAAGAAAAGACGGCATTCGAAAAATTGCTAAAAGTTTAGAGCTCAATTCAGAATGCAAAGAAAATTTTATAAAACTGTTAGAAAACTTTGACTTCAGATCAGCAATAGACGAAATGACGGTATTCTTGACTCTAATGGGAATGGA
>NZ_DATMYK010000262.1:0-5515 GCF_035560995.1 Humidesulfovibrio sp.
GCTTGCTGATGTTCAACGTAATATTCGCCTAGCAATGTAGTGTGAGCACATTCAAGACGCACGCACCTCGTGCGGGGGAGGAACGGCATGCATCCACCAGCCTTGTGGGATTGGGAATCGGGACAACGCGTGATCCTCGCCTCCATGGAGCGGCCGAAAAACGTCGCCTGGGTGGAGGAATACCACGCCTCGCCGGACGGGGAGCGCGTGGCGGCCCTGGCCTGTCTGGATGAAGGCGGCTTCACCGCCTTCGTCAACGGCGAACAGTGGGAAAACACCTTCGAGAAAGCCTGGTACCCGCGCTTCAGCCCGGACGGACGGCTTACCGCCGTGGTCCAGCAGGACGGCATGTGGACCCTGGCCGTGGACGGCGAGGCCTGGGAGGAGAGCTTCGATTATCTCTGGGGCACGCAATTCTCCAAAGAGGGCGACGTCATCGCCGCCTGCATGCAAAGCGGCGGGGAATACGGCCTGTGCATCGACGGCGCGCCCTGGGACACCTTGTATGAAAACGCCAGCCAGTGCGCGCTCTCGGCCGACGGCAAGGCCTCGGCCGCGGTGGTGCAGCTGGAGTCCCTCAAGCCCGCCGACCTGGAGGCCTTCCAGAACGGAGTCTTCGGCGTGGCTGTGAACGGCCGCAAATGGGACGCCAATTTCATGAACTGCTGGACCCCGGCCTTTGACGCGCAAGGCCAGCACGTGGCCGCCCAGGTGCGGTTGACCCTGTACGACTACTCCATCGCGGTGGACGGCAAGCTGTGGCCCGAGAACTACGCCTGCGTGTGGGAGCCGCGCTTCAACCCGGCCACGGGCAAGGTGGTGGCCCCGGTGCGGCTCAAGGGCCTGTGGGGCATGGCCCAGGACGGCCAGATCATCTGGGAGCCCCGTTTCGCGCAGTGCTGGCACCAGCAGATCAGCCCGGACGGCAAGAACGTCGCGGCCATCGTCGCGCCGGAGTTCGGCGCCTTCACCGTGGCGGTGAACGGCAAGCCCTGGGGCGTGAAGTTTCCGGTGGTGACGGACCTGGCCATCGGCCACGACGGGACCACCGTGGCCGCCCTGGGCAACGTGGACAACGCCGACTGGCAGGTGCTGGTGAACGGCGGGGCCTGGGCCGGAACCTGGGACATGGCCTGGAAGCCGGTCATCAGCCCCGCTGGCGGGCATGTGGCGGCCAAGGTGGCCAAGGGCAAGCGCCAGACCGTCGTGGTCAACGGCCGGCCCTACCAGCGGGAGTTCGACCAGGTCTTCGAGCCCGCCTTCAGCCCGGACGGCAAGAAGCTGCTCATCCGCGGCATCGACAAGGGCTCCGCCGTGCGCATCGTGGCCGACGTGGGCCAGGCGTAAACCGCCAAGGAGGATTCACACATGAACGCCGCGTATGAATTCGTCACCGGGCCGCTGGCCTGGGCCGCCTGGGGGATCTTCCTCCTGGGCTCGGCCTGGCGGCTTTTCTCCATGTATCAGCTGGCAAAGGCGAAAGACGCCTCGTCCATCGCCTTTATGGACCTGGGCTTTTCGCTGCGCTCCATCTTCAATTGGCTCATTCCCTTCAACGCCCTGGGGTGGAAGAAAAGCCCGGCCATGACCGTGGGCACCTTCGCCTTCCACGCCTGCCTCATCATCGCGCCCATCTTCCTGGCCGCCCACGTAATGCTCTGGGACCAGTTCTTCGGCGTCAGCTTCATCACCCTGCCGGACAACGTGGCCGACATCATGACCCTCGTGGTCATCGGCGTGTGCCTGTACTTCGCCGGACGCCGGATCATGCAGCCCGAGGTGCGCTACATCACCACCGGGCAGGACTGGCTGGCGCTGGCCATCGTGCTTTTGCCCTTCCTGACGGGCTTTTTGGCCTATCACCAGGCCTTCAACTACGACCTCATGGTCATCCTGCACGTGCTGGCGGGCGAGGCCATGCTCGCGGCCATACCCTTCACCCGCCTCTCGCACATGGTTTTCGCCGTGTTCACCCGCGCCTACATGGGCTCGGAGTTCGGCGCTGTGCGCCATGCGCGCGACTGGTAACGCCCCCGCGGCGACTCGAAAGGAGGACGAAAGACATGGGCATTGCGGAAAGACTCATAGAGGACGTGGGGCTCAGGCGCGGGGTGTCCAAGCTCACGCCGGAGAAAATCGAAAAAATCGTCAACGCCGTCATCACCGGGGAAACCGGCGCGCGGCTCAAGGCCTATTCGGAAACCTGCATGCGCTGCGGCCTGTGCGCGGAAGCCTGCCACTTCTCCCAGTCCCACCCGGACGACCCGAGCTTCACCCCGGCGGGCAAGGTGCACCAGACCATGGGCGTGCTCTTGAAGACCGGCGGCCGCGTGGACCCGGACTTCATCTACGGCATGGCCCAGCTGGCCTACACCGAATGCAACCTGTGCCGCCGCTGCGTGCACTTCTGCCCCATCGGGGTGGACACGGGCTACATCATGAGCACGGTGCGGCGCATCTGCCACAAGCTTGGCGTCACGCCGCAGTACATTCAGGACACGGCGCACAGCCACAGCGCCACCTCGAACCAGATGTGGGTGAAGGACGACGAATGGACGGACTCGCTCATGTGGCAGGAGGACGAGGCGCGCGAGGAATTCCCCGGCCTGCGCATTCCCCTCGATAAGGAAGGCGCGGACATCTACTACTCGGTCATCGCGCCGGAGCCCAAGTTCCGCACCCAGCTCATCTACCAGGCCGCGGCCATCATGCACGCGGCCGGGGCCGACTGGACCATGCCCTCCGAGCCCGGCTGGGACAACTCGGACATGTGCATGTTCACCGGCGACTTCGAGATGATGGGGCGCCTCAAGCGCCGGCACTTCGAAAGCGCGCAGAAGCTCAAGGTCAAGCGCATCGTCATGGGCGAGTGCGGCCACGCCTTCCGCAGCGTGTACGACGTGGGCAACCGCTGGCTGGGCTGGCGCTGGCATCCGGTGCCGGTCATCCACGCGGTGGAGTACTACTGGGAGCTCATCCAGGAAGGCAAGATCAAGCTGGCCAAGAAGTTCCCCGGACCCGTCACCATCCAAGACCCCTGCAACATCGTGCGCGGGCGCGGCCTGGAGGACAAGCTGCGCGAGGTAACGCGCTTCCTGGTGGAGGGCGAGATCATCGAGATGCATCCGAACAAGGAACACAACTACTGTTGCGCGGCGGGCGGCGGCGTCATCAACTGCGGCCCCCCGTTCAAGAACCAGCGCGTGGCCGGAAACGAGGTGAAGGCCAGGCAGCTCGCGGCCACGGCGGAACGGGGCGTCAAGACCGTCATCACCCCCTGCCACAACTGCCACGGCGGCCTGCACGACATCATCCACCACCACAAGCTGGGAATGGACTTGAAGTTCTTGAGCGACATCATTTACGAGTGCATGGAAAAACCCGAAGCGTAGGAGGAATCATCCATGAACCGCACACTCCCGCTTCTGCTGGCGACCGCGCTCGTACTGGCCTGCGCCCAGGCGGCCCTTTCCCAGCAGGACATGAAGACCCTTTCCCCGGCGGCCTACGGCAAACTCACCCGGCCAGCCGCCCAGTTCAAGCACGACGAGCACAATGAGAAGGCCAAGATCGAGGACTGCGTGGCCTGCCACCACGGCGGGGCCAACGGCAAGCAGGACAAGAGCGCCTCCACCGAGGGCACGCCCTGCGCCGACTGCCACAAGCTGAAGGCCGAGGGCAAGAACACGGCCCTGACCAAGGCCTACCACAAGCAGTGCATCGGCTGCCACCAGGCCAAGGGCAAGGGGCCCATCGCCTGCGGCCAGTGCCACAAGCGCTGATGACTTGAAGCCGGACCGGAGGCAGGCCGACGCAACGCGGCAGGCTTCCGGTCCGGGCAATCGCTTTTCTGGGGGCCGGCCATGCAGAATCCGTGGAGCATCATCCGGAAGAGCCTGGTTCTGAAGCTCATCGCCACGGCGGGGCTCTCCCTCGTGCTCAGCGTGGCCGCGCTGTCCTATTTCGCCATCAGCCACCAGGAAGAAATCCTCATGAGCTACGCCGTGTCCGAGGCCGACCGCCTGGGCACCACCATCAAACTCGGCACGCGCTACGCCATGATGGTCAACTCGCGCGACGACCTGAACCAGATCATCACCAACATCGGCACCCAGCCGGGCATCCAGGCCGTGCGCGTGTACAACAAGGAAGGCCAGATCAAGTTCTCCAACATCCGCGCCGAGGTGGACACGGTGACGGACATCAAGAGCCAGGCCTGCTACGTGTGCCACCAGGCCACGCCGCCCCCGCCGGACGTGCCCCTGGAGAGCCGCACGCGCATCTTCACCGCGCCCTCGGGCCAGCGCATGCTGGGCATAATCAGCCCCATCCACAACGAGGACGGCTGCTCCGAGGGCTGCCACTTCCACCCGGCGGACAAGAAGGTCCTGGGCGCCATCGACGTGGTGCTCTCCCTTGAGGCCACGGACCGCGAGATCTCCTCGTTCCAGACGCGCAGCGTGGCCTTCACCATCATCGTGCTGGCAGGCATGGGCCTGGCCATCTCGGTGTTCATGGGCCGTTTCGTCATGCGCCCCATACGAAAGCTCATCACCGGCGCGCAGCTCATCGCCGAGGGCGGCCAGTGCACCCGCATCGACATCGACCAGCCGGACGAGATGGGCACCCTGGTGCACACCATCGAGCGCATGGGCAAGAGCATCAGCGACAAGCAGATAGAGCTGAACCGCCAGCGCGACGAGTACCAGACGCTCTTTTCGCTGGTGCCCTGCATCATCACCGTGCAGGACCGCAATTTCCGCCTGCTGCGCTACAACCAGGAGTTCCGCGAGAAGTTCCGCCCCCGCCCCGGCGACACCTGCTACCACGCCTACAAAGGCCGCAGCGAAAAGTGCCCCAACTGCCCGGTGGAAAAGAGCTTCGAAACGGGCCGCTCCTTCACCAGCGAGGAATCCGGCCTGGACGCCGACGGCACCATCCGCCACTGGCTGGTCACCAGCTCGCCCATCAAGAACGCGGAAGGCCAGGTGGTGGCGGCCATGGAAATGTGCCTGGACATCACCAGCCGCAAGCAGCTGGAGGACAAGCTGGAGCGCAGCGAGCGCAAGTACCTGGCCATCTTCAAGAACATCCCCAACCCGGTGTTCGTGTTGGACGAGGGCAGCCTGAGCATCCTGGACTGCAACGAGAGCGTGAAGCCGGTGTACGGCTTTGAACGCGCGGAGCTCTTGGGCGCGAGCTTCCTGTCGCTTTTTCCCCCGGACGACCGCGAACCCTACAAGCTGAAGCTGCGGCAAAAAAGCCTGCACGACCGCGTCATCAACGTGGCCAAGGACGGCCGCAGGCTTTTCGTCACCGTGCGCCTGTCGCCCTCGGAATACAGCGGGCAGAAGGTGCTGCTCGTCACCACCAGCGACATGACCAAGCGCCTGGAGACCGAGCAGCAGCTCATCCAGGCCTCGAAAATGGCCACCCTGGGCGAAATGGCCACGGGCATGGCCCACGAGCTGAACCAGCCCCTGTCCGTCATCAAGACCGCTGCCAGCTTCATCCG
>NZ_DATMYK010000263.1:0-7682 GCF_035560995.1 Humidesulfovibrio sp.
CTTCGAGATCACGGACACCAACGGCGACACCCTGTCCGACGGCAGGCCCGGCGACACCGTGCTTCTGCTGGCGGGCGACACCTTCGCCAAGGACACGGCCCTTTCCGGCGTCATGGCCGACGGCACCCTGTGCTACTACCGCTACATCGGCGGCCGCAGCGTCAAGGCCAGCACGTCCTCCTCCCTGCGCATGACCCTGGCCGCGAGCCCCGCATCCGCCAGCGAGATCGAATCCGTGCGCGACGCGGCGGGCGTGCTGCGCTCGGCGTTCTGGGAGATGTTCGCCATCGGCGACCGCATTGTGGCCGAGCCGGGCGACGACCCGCTGGACGACGACGCGGTGGAGATCACGCTCTCCGCCCAGCGCGGCGGGCGCATCTGCTTCCTGGCCCCGCGCGACAAGCTCTGGATCGGGGCCACCAGCGGCGAGTGGACGGTGTCCGGCAGCTCGCTGAACACGCCCGTCACCCCTGGCGGGGTCAAGGCCAACCGCGAAGGCACCTTCGGCGCGGCGGATGTGCCGCCCTGCCAAGCCGGTCCGGCCATCCTGTACGTGCAGCGCTCCGGCAAGAAGGTGCGCGAAATGGCCTACCGCCTGGATTCCGACTCGTACACCTCGCGCGACGTGACGCTTCTGGCCGCGCACCTGGGCGAGCAGGGCATCACCCAGCTGGCCTACGCGCAGGAGCCGGACCCCATGCTCTACTGCGTGCGCGCGGACGGCGTGCTGCTGGCCATGACCTACCTGCCGGAGCAGGACGTGTGCGCCTTTGCCCGCGTCATCACCGACGGCCAGGTGGAGGCCGCCTGCGCCGTGTTCAGCCAGAGCGCCAACCGCGACGAACTGTGGCTGGTGGTGCGCCGCGCGGCCGTGGTGGACGGCGTGGAAATGGAGCGCCGCTTCATTGAAACCCTGGAGCCCGGCTTCCCGGAAGCGGCCCTGAACACCGGCGGCGCGTTCTTTGTCGATGCAGGGGTGAGCTACGCGGGTCCGACGGTGACCGAACTCTCCGGTCTGGCGCACCTGGCCGGGCGCCGGGTGCAGATATTGGCCGACGGCGCGGTGCAGCCGGAGCAGATCGTGTCCCCGGACGGCAGCATCCGCCTGGAGCGCGCGGCCGGGGAGGTCCACGCGGGCCTGGGCTACGCCTCGGCCCTCAGGCCCATGCGGTTGGAGTTCGCGGGCACCCGGGGCAGCGCGCAGACGCGCACCAAGCGCATCACCGAGGTGGGGCTGCGCCTGTACCGCACCCTCGGCGGCAAGGTGGGCCCGGACCTGACGCGGCTGGAGCCCCTTTTGTACCGCAGCAGCGCGGACAGCATGGACGGTCCGCCCGCGCTGTTCACCGGCGACAAGAGCGTGCGCTTCCCCCAGGGCTGGAGCACCGAGGGCGTGCTGACCCTGGTGCAGGACCAGCCTCTGCCCATGACCGTGCTGCTTCTGGCCCCGACCCTGGCCCTGAACGAATAGCCGCCGGAAGCCCCGGCGCGAAGGAGCCTCCATGACCATTTCAACCCAGACCTCCAAGGCCGCCTTCAGCGGCAACGGCGTCAGCGCCGTGTTTCCCCTGCCGTTCCCTTTCCAGCGCACGGCGGACATCAAGGCCCTGCTCCGGCAGGACGGCTTTGAAACGCCCCTGGTGCTGGGCGAGCATTTCGAACTTTCCGGCGCGGGCAGCGCGGCCGGGGGCAGCCTGACCATGCTGGTGCCGCCCGCAACCGGCCAGACCCTGGTGGTCTGGCGTGCGCCGGCCCTGGTGCAGGAAGTGGACTATGTGGAGAACTCGGCCTTTCCGGCCGAAACGCATGAGGCCGCCCTGGACCTCTTGACCATGATCTGCCAGTCCCTGCAGGAGCAGATCGGCCGGGCGGTGCTGTATCCCGTGAGCACCCCGGCCGAGGACATCCTGGATTCCTCGGCCTTCCTGGCCGCAACGCAGGCGGACAAGGACGCTGCCCGCGCCTCGGAGCAGAATGCCGCGGCCAGCGCCGCACAGGCGGCTGCCTCGGCTTCGCTGGCGGCGCACAGCGCAGCGGGCATTGATGACGTGGCGGCGACCCTGGATGGATTGGTGAAGGTCTCGGCCGGGGATGCATGCGGCCGCAGCCTTTCGGCCAAGCTGCTGGCGGGCAATGGCCTGTCCGAAGGCATTGAGAACCCCGGAGGGGACGAGGGACTGCGTCTTTCCGTGGCCCTTGCGGCTGACTCCGGCCTGGAGTTCGCCGCCGGGCTTGTGCGGGTCAAGGCTGGAACCGGCCTGGTGCGCTCGGGCTCCGGCCTGGCGGCCGATGTGGGCACCACAGCGGGCAAGCTGCTGCAGCTGGACGAGCAGGGCCGCATGCCCACAGTCGATGGCCGCAACCTGACGAACCTGCCGGGAGGCTCGGCCTCGGACCTGGCCGCCATGAACGCTTTCGTGGCCTTCATGGGCGCTGGCCGTGCAACCGGCCCGCTGCCCAAGGGCGGCATCTGGCTCTGCGCCACGGACGAGCTGAGCAGCAGCAACGCTTTGTATGCGGCGGCGGACAAGACCTACTCAAACAAGAACGTGTCGCTGTATGCCCCAACCGGTGCGGTGTTCGGCAGCACGTGGATGTCTGGCGGGGCGGGGACGCGTGATGGATGCTTTGATGGCAGCACCGCTAAGGACCACCTGGGCACGGCCTACGAGACTTCAGGGGGATGGCTGGGCAAGGCTTTCGCCTCCGCGCAGCCGATATACGCCGTCAAGGTCTATGGTTCAACCGACCTCGGCCATGTCTTCAACGCCAGTTTCGGCAGTTCGACCAGCCAGGTTACGCTCAAGATCTATGGCAAGAACTCCGCTCCGGCAAACGCCACGGACGGGGCGCTGCTCGCCACAGACACCTTCACGAATGCGCTGTCGGCCAACCCACGAACGCTGATGCTTTCTGGCACGCCGTATTTGTACGTGTGGGTGGTGTGCACCGCCGCCTCGGCCACCTACGTCTGCAACGCCCAGATACAGTACATGGCTGGCGTCACCACGAACATGAGCCTGTCCTCCGCCGCTGGCGTGGCCCTCGGCTTTGTCCCGACCAGGGCCACGCTGTACCTGCTGCACAAGGCCGTGGATGGCGTGACCCTCAACACCGACCTTGTGCCCAAGGCCTCGCGCGGGTCCGGTTGGGCCTCGGCCTCCGACCTGGCCGAGGTGTGCCAGTTCGACGGCACTTACAAGATGCTCAAGGCCACCATGGACCTTTCGGCCCTGGCCTCCGGCTCCACCGGCCTGTGGGGCCTCGACACCCACAACCTCAAGGCCCAGCAGGTTCGCGCCGCGCTGGCGCTGTTCCAGTAAGGAGGAAAAAACATGTACGCCAGCATCATCAACGGAAGCGTCTGCGAAGTGACCGAGGCCCTGCCCGCGCCGGGCGCGTTGTTCCTGGAGTGTGGAGAGAATGTCCGGGGCGGCTGGGTGATCCAGGGCGGCACGTGCGTGGCCCCGGAGCCGGAACCGGCCGAGAATCCCAACGCCGCCATCGACGCGCAGATCGCCGTCCTGGAGGCGGCGCAGCACCGCGCCACGCGGGAATTGCTGCTCGGGTCGGACTCGGCAGTGCTGGCTGAGGCCAAGGCCCGCCTGGCGGAAACGGATGCGCTCATCGCGGCCCTGCGGGCCCGGCGCGTGTAGCGATTCTGGAGAGGAAGCCATGAACCAGCCCTGCGCCTTCCACGACCAGAGCATGGAGCAGCTGCGCGCCGCGGTGCTCGACCTGAAGGACCAGATGCGCCAGGCCATCGACGGCGTGGCCGTCCAGTCCCGCGCCAATGGCGAAACCCTGGTGCGCATCGCCGAATCCCAGGTGGCCCGGCGCGAGCTGTGCGCCCGGCAGGAGCAGCGCCTTTCGGCCATGGAGCGCGGCGCGGAACTGCACCGCAGCGCGCACATGGCCGAGCGCGAGGAATACCTCGCCGAACGCGCCGACCTTTGGGCCGCGGTGAACAAGCTGCGCTTCCACGTATATGTGGGCCTCGGCGTGGGGCTGGTTCTGCAGATTCTTGCCCCGCTGGCCTTGCGGCTGGCGCTGAAATAGGAGCATCCCATGGGACTTCTCGACCTGCTGCCCGTTGTCGGCGCGGCGGCGCAAAAGCTCATCGACCTCATCCCTGACCCGGGCGCCCGGGCCAAGGCGGCGGAGGAATACCAGCGCACCCTGCTGGGCATCGCGGCCAAGGCCGAGAGCGAGCAGCGCGAGATCAACAAGGCCGAGGCCCAGTCCGCCTCGCTCTTCGTGGCGGGCTGGCGTCCGGCCATCGGCTGGGTGTGCGCGTGCGCCCTCGGCTTTCAGTACCTGCTGCGCCCGCTCTTCGCCTGGGCCGGGGGCGTGTGGTGGCCACAACTGCCGCCCCTGCCCGGGCTCGACTCCAATCTGTGGGAGCTGATGTTCGGCATGCTCGGCCTGGGCTCTTTGCGCAGCTTCGAAAAAACCAAGGGGGTGGCCAAATGAACCGCCAACGCGTGGCCGAGCAACTGCTGGTGGATGAGGGCCTGCGCCTCAAACCCTACCGCTGCACCGCGGGACGGCTGACCATCGGCGTAGGCCGCAACCTGGAGGACAAGGGCATCAGCGAGTCCGAGGCGCTGCTGCTTCTGGACAACGACATCGGCGACTGCTGGAGCCAGCTTGCCGTGCGGCAGCCGTGGGCGCTCGCGGCCCCGGAGGACATTCAGGAAGTGCTGGTGAGCATGGCCTTCAATATGGGGGTGGGCGGCCTGCTGGAGTTCAAGGACACGTTGGCGCTGCTGCAAGCGGGCAGGTACCCAGAGGCGTCCAGGGCCATGCTGGCGTCCAAATGGGCGGGCCAAGTGGGCAAGCGGGCGGAGCGCCTGGCCGTGCGGGTGCGCGGGACCCCCTAGGCGGGTGTGCGTCTCTTGGCGCGCGAAATCGGGAGCTGAGGAAATTTCGCGCCGGGCCCTTTTCGTGTTTGTGCGGCATGGACAGCTGCCGCAGCGATGTCTATATAGGAACCGTCGATGACTGCGCGCAGATCCCGCCACAACTCCGCAACCCGTTTGCACAAGGAGGGCGCGTCATGCTCAGGCAGCAGTTCCTTTCCGAGATGGAGGCCAGGCTCCGCCAGTTCGATGAACGTTTGGACAGGCTGGCGGCGAGGCCCCAGCCCAAGAGCCAGCGCGCCCGCCAGGAGCGGGAACGCATCTACTTCCACCTGTTGGCCAGCAGGGCCGAGCTGCGCGAACGGCTGCGCCAAGCCGGCTATACTCCGAACGAGAGCTGGCGCGAGTTCAAGGAGGCCATGCAGTCGGTCTACGACGGCATGGCCAGCCGGCTGGACGAGGCCACCGCCGAGGAATCCGATGGCGAGAAGCTGGGCGGCGTAACGGACCGGATCCGCGTCGAGCGGGCGGCCGAAGCCGTGTAGCGCCGCCTTACGGCTTGAGCTGGGAGAGCAGCATGCCGCCGAGCATCAGCCCGCAGCCGATGAGCGCGCGCAAAGCCAGCACCTCGCCCAGGACGAAGTAGCCCGCCACGGCCGCGAACACGGCCTCCAGGCTCAGGATGATGGCGGCGTGGGCCGGGTCGGCGTCGCGCTGGGCCACCACCTGCAGGGTGTAGGCCACGCCCACGCTCATGAGGCCGCCGTACAGAATGGGCACGGCCGCTCCGTAAATGCCTTCCAGGGTGATGGGCTCAAGGGCCAGGCCGAAGCCCAGGCTTAAGGCCGAGCAGACCACGAACTGCGCCGCCGCCAGCCTGACCGCATCGGTGCCGTCCATGCCCGGCGAAAGCCTGCTGATGAGCAGCACATGCCCGGCCCAGAACACCGCGCCGATGAGTTCCAGCACGTCGCCATAGGCGATGGAAAAGTCCTCGTTCACCGAAAGCAGATACAATCCCACCGCCGCGGCCAGCGCGCCCAGCCAGGTGCCCGCGCCCGCGCGGTTGCCCAGGAAAAGGCCGAACAGCGGCACCATCACCACATACAGGCCCGTGATGAACCCGGCCTTGCCCGCCGTGGTGTAAACGATGCCCACCTGTTGCAGCGCCGCGCCCGCAAACAGCACGCAGCCCGCCACGATGCCGAAGCGCACGATGCGCCCGGTTTCGATGCCTGCGCCGCCGCCCTCGCGGGTGCGCGTCTGCCGCATTTTCCAGATGAGCGGCTGGAGCGCCAGCGCGCCCAAAGCGAAACGGATGCCGTTGAAGGTGAAGGGCCCCACGTGTTCCATGCCCAGGCGCTGGGCGACGAAGGCCGCGCCCCAGATGAGCGCCGTGAGCATGAGCAGGCCGTCGGCCCGGAGCTTGTGTGCGAGCATGTCTTTCCTTGATCGGACTGGCCGGAATTTGTGGTGGCGAGCCCGCATCCGGGCGTCAGCCCGGAAGAAGTACCTCGGCCCCCGGTTCCCGGCAAGGGGGAAAACGTCCCGATGGGGCGGGAGAACGGCGGCCCGGGACTACTTCAGCGTGATGTCGAAATTGGAGAGCAGCGAGACCGCCTCCGGCAGGGAGAAGACGGTCTTGTGGAACCTGTTGGAGTCCGCGTTGATGAAATAGTCGCGCGAGGTGGAGAAGTCCGCGTGGCTGAGGTCGGCGTTGTGGAACATGCACTTGCGCAGGTCGCACTCCTCGAAGACCGCGTGGTGGAGCTTCGTGTTCATGAAGGAGGCATCGCGGAACGAGCAGTTTGTGAACCGGTACTTTGAGAGGTTCATGGAGGAGAAGGCGCAGTTGTCCATGACGCAGCCGGTGAAGGAGGCGGAGAAGACGCCGCTCGTGTTGCTCCAGTTGATGCCCGCGAGTTTCGAATCCCTGAACTTCACGCCGATCAGCCGCGCCGTGCGCAACTGCGCCAGCGACAGGTTGCAGCCTTCGAAGACGCAGTGCTCAAACCGGCAATTGTTGAACGCCGCATACTGGAACGATGCGTTGCGAAAGGTGCACTGGAAGAAGCTGGCATCATCGAGCACGGCGTTGTCGGCCTCGATGCCCGTGAAGATCTCGTCCTCGTGCTCGCCGTCCAGCATCGCCAGGGCTGCCATGTCCGGCATATTGCGCCCGCCTTTCTTTTGTTGAGCGGGGGAGGCGGCGCCTCCCCCGGATTCTTTTTGCCGACTGGCCCCCTCTGCCAAGGGGAATGATTCCCTTTGGGACCCTCACATGGGGGAAGGGGGTGAGTTGCGGCCTAGAAGCCGTGCTTCTTGCCTTTGACGGAGTCGATGTCGATGCGCAGCACGGCCGTGGTCTTGAGGTTGCCCGCGGGGTAGGTGAAGGCCTTGTCCGTGAAGCGGGCCACGATGCGGTTGAGGGCCGCGATCTTTTCCGCCTCGTCCTCCACGAAGCTGGCCCGGCCGAAGCCGATGACCGTGCGGTGGCTGGCCTCGAAGTCGCAGGCCATCTCGTCCTCGATGATGCTGTAGTCGGCCGAGATTTCGAAGCACACGGCGTTGTTGCGGGCAAGGATGTCGATCTTGGTGCCTTTCTTCGCGGAGTGGAAGTAGAGGGCCGCGCCGTCGTAGGCGTAGAAGACGGGCACCACGAAGGGCACATTGTCGTCGCACAGGCCCAGATGCATGACGCGCGAGGCGTGGATGAGCGCGTCGATCTCGGCGCGGTCGGTGATCTCGCGGTCCTTGCGGCGCATGGGGCCGTGGGGATGCTTGGACATGGGGTGGGAATCGGCGGTCTCGGTCATGGGG
>NZ_DATMYK010000264.1:0-4775 GCF_035560995.1 Humidesulfovibrio sp.
CCCTCGAGCTTCACCCATGAACAGGCCACCGCGCTCTCCCCGGACGCCATCTTCCTGTCCAACGGCCCCGGCGACCCGGCGGTGGTGACGAACGCCATCGAGGCCACCAAGGTCTTTGCCGACAAGTACCCCGTGGCGGGCATCTGCCTGGGCCACCAGATCATGGGCCTGGCCCTCGGCGGCCGCACCTACAAGCTCAAGTTCGGCCACCACGGCTGCAACCATCCGGTGATGGACATGGAGTCCGGCAAGATCGAGATCTCCTCCCAGAACCACGGCTTCTGCGTGGACATCGCCCACCTGCCGGAACTGAAGATGACCCACCAGAACCTGAACGACCAGACCCTGGAAGGCTTCGCCCACGAGTCGAAGCCCCTCATCGCCATACAGTTCCACCCGGAGGCGGCGCCCGGCCCCCACGACAGCGCCTATTTCTTCCGCCGTTTCCGCGATCTGGTGCGCAAGGCCACCGGCAAGTAGGAACGACAACAGGGCAACGCCCGCGTCCGCGCGGGCCAGCAGGAGGCTTCCATGTCAGGCGAACTCACCAAGGCCCGCCAAAAACTCACGGGCATCAACGCCAGCCTGAAGATGGGCAAGTACATGGCGGCGGCCCAGGCGCTGAACGACGCCATCGTCATCATGCTCTCCGCGCCGCTGATGAAGAACGAGCGCGAAGAATTCGCGCAAATGATCGAATCCACCGTGTACGCCCTGAACAACCACAAGGAGCTGCGCAAGTTCTACCCCCTTGTGCTGCACTACGCCCCGGGAGAGGAAAAGAAGCTCCTTGAAGAGATTTACGAGATGCGCAAGGTCCTCCAGGAGGACGTGAACGAGAACGCGCAAAAGGACCTGGACGCCCTGGAGGCCAAGAAGCTGGACGGGCTGGCCCGCGGCCAGAAGCACCTGGACGAACAGAAGTTCGACGACGCCCGCCAGGTCTTCGACAAGCTCACGGGCGAGTTCCCCGGCGACGCCGAGCTCAAGGCCGACATCGCCGACCGCTACTACAAGTCCGGGCTGCACCAGGACGCCGTGGGCCACCTGAACCAGGCCATCAACGAATCGCCGGAGTCCATCCACCTGTACAACCGCATCGGCATGGTGCTGCGCAAGATGCAGGACTTCGAAAGCGCGGAGAACTACTACCGCCGCGCCCTGGGCATCACCCACACCGACGAGTACCTGTTCTTCAACCTGGGCCGTTTGTACTACGATTGGCAGAAGTGGGGCAAAATGGCCGAGGCCGCCAAGATGGCCGTGGCCATCAACCCGAACTTCGTGGAAGCCAAGAAGCTCCTCGCCTTCGCCCAGAAAAAGCTCGGCGCGTAAGCGCCCTCCGCTCCCGCGCTTTTGCAGCAAAGGAGGCCCCGTGCCCCCAACCCACGCCCGCACCGCCTGCCATGTGCTCGTGCTCGGCGCGGGTCTGGCGGGCATGCGCGCCGCCTGGGCCGCCAAAGAGGCCGCCCCCGGCCTGGACGTGCTGCTGGTCAGCCCGCGCAAATCCCCCTCCGGCTCCTCCTTCGCCAACCGCAACAACGCTTTGGGCCTCCAGGCCCCGCTGCCGCACGAGGCCGAGGGCTTCGTGGACGAGGTTCTGCGTCTGGCCGAGCCGGGCTTCATCGACCCGGAGCTTGTGCGCGCCCTGGCCCAGGACGCCCCCCTGCGGGCCGAGGAGCTGCTGGACGGTCCCGGCGGGCTCGGCCTCGACTTCCGGCGCGACGCGGCCGGGCGGCTCCTGCGCTTCACCGGCTGCTTCAGCCCGGTCCCCCGCGCCCTGGTCTTCGACGGCCTGGCGAACGCCCACGCAGCCTTCCTGAAGCGCCTGCGCGAGCACGGCGTGCACCTGCTGAACGGTTTCGATGCCCTGGAGATCGTGGTCCGCGGCGGCCGGGCCACGGGCGCGCTGCTGGCGGCCCTGCGCGGCGGGCGAAGCCTCGACGTGGGAGCCGGCGCGGTCATCGCGGCCCTGGGCGGGCCGGCCCCGCTCTTCGGCAGGCGCATCTGCGGGCCGGGCAGCGGCCTCGGCTACGGCCTGCTGCACAGCGCCGGGGCGCGGCTGGTGAACGCGCAATACCTGCAATTTTTCTGGGGCCGCGCCCGCGACCGCGCCTTCGTGAATCCCGGCGACCTGCCCTGGTCCGAATTCCCCTGGCTGGAGCCGGCCCCGGAGCTGGCCCCCCTTGCCGCTTCCCGGCGCATGCACTGCCCCATGGCCCATGGGCTGGCCGACGCGGCCCTGGACCGCGAGCTGCTGGCCCGGCGCGGCGCGGACGGCCTTGTGCTCCTGCCCGGGCAGCAGCCCCTGGCGCTTTACGCCCACGCGGGCAACGGCGGCGCGCGCATCGACGCGCACGGCCGCACCACCGTGCCCGGCCTGTACGCCTGCGGCGAGTGCGCCGGGGGCATGCACGGGGCCCAGCGCCTGGGCGGGGGCATGGTGCTCGCGGCTTTGGTGTTCGGCGCGCGCGCGGGCCTTGCCGCCGCGCAGGAAGCAGGAACTTTCGCGTCGTGGCCCTCCGCCGCTCCGGCGCACCCTCCCGGCTTCTCCCTTCCCGTGGACGCGAATTTTCTGCGCCGCATGCGCCGCGGCATGGACCGCCATGCCCGGCCCTTTGCGCCCGCGGGACCAGCGCGCACGGCCTTTACGGCCTGGCTGGCGCACGAAACACGGCAGGCCGCTTCGCAGCGGCAACGCCTGCTGGCCCTCTCGGCCCTGCTGGTGCTGGGGGAAATGTCCTGAGGCCGGACGCTGGCGGAAGCGCTATTTCGCGGGCGGTTCGGCCAGGGCCCCGCGCAGAAACACGTCGATGACCGTGTTCAGGAATTCTTCCGGGGCCACGCCGCCCTGTGCGCCGCCGAATCCGGCGTGCCCGCTTCCGCGATCTCCGGCTTTGGCATCTGTGGCCCCGGCGCTGCCCACGGCCTGCGAAAGCCTGTGGTTCAACCGGCGCGAAGACGTGAACCAGTGCTCCACCGCGCAGAGCATGGCCGACAAGAGCGGCAGGGGCTCCACGCCCGGACGCAGCTGGCCGTGCTCCTTCATGGCGCACAGGCGGTCGTGGGCCGCGCGCATCAGGTGCAGGGTGCTCATCTCGCGGCCCTGGTCGTCCAGCTCGTCCAGGCCCGCCACCAGGTCCGGGTCGTTGTGCATGGAAAGGTCAAGGATGCGGTACAGGCGCACGCACTGCTCGTGGGTGGACAGGAAGCGGAAGTAGGCCCTGAGGGCCGAGGTGATGAAGGCCGCGCCGTCCTGCGGCGAATCGCCGCCGGGCATGTCGAGCCCCGGCTGCATGATGCCCTTGAGGCCCTCGTCCAGCTCGGCCAGATAGCCGTGTACCGCCGCCACATAGAGACCCTTTTTCGAGCCGAAATGGTGGTGGATGAGGCTCTGCGTCACACCGGCGCGCCGGGCGATGTCGCTTAGGGAGGCCTGGTGGTAGTCGCCCTTCAGGAACACCTCCTGGGCGGCCAGCAGAATCACCGCCTTGGTGCGCTCGGAGTCTCGCGCGCGGCGGCGCGGGGGGAGCGCGGACCTTGTGGCGGGCTTTGGCGCGGGCTTGTTTATGGGCTTGCTCATGGGCGTCTCCTGGACAGGTTCCGGGGCCAGGCAAGGACCGGGCAAGGGCCGGTCGCGGGCGTTCCAGCCCTTACTGATTGCTCAATCTATTCGTCCGCAAAACGGCAGTCAAGCCGCTCCGCCCCGCACGCGGCCATGCCGCGCGCAAAAAAAGCCGACGGGTCGCCCCGCCGGCTTCACGTCACTCGCTTTGAAATCGCAGAACTGTTTGCGGGCCAGCCGCACCAGCCCGGCAGGAAAGCCCAGGCTGCCAACCGACGTGCGCTTACAACTCCGCGCGCTTGCCCCAGGCCTGGTCGTAGGCGTTGCCGCCGCGCTCGATGATCTCCTCCGCCGCCTGGGGCACCAGCATGGCCAGACTGCGGCGCTCGCACCAGCGGCGGCGGATGTCCGTGGAGCTGACCTCAAGCACAGGCATGGGCACCAGATGCAGGCTGTTGCCTGTGGCGAAACGCAGTTGGGCCGGGGTCACGCGCTCCATGCCCGGCCAGTTGGCCTCGGCAAAGGAGGAGAGGCCCTCGGCATCGGCCCCCTGGCGCAGCACCACGGCCACGGAGGCCAGATGCGGCAGCTCCAGGCCGCGCTGCCAGGTGGGCAACGCGAAGAAAGACTCGCTGCCCATGATGAAGGTCAGTTCGTCGCCGGGCATTTTCTCACGCAGGGCGGCCAAGGTCTCCACCGTGTACGAGGGGCCGGGACGCGTGCCTTCCACGCCGCTGGCCGAAAGCCCGGCCACGCCGCGCACGGCCAGCTCCACCAGACGCAGACGGTGGGCAAAGGGCAGCATGCCCTCGGCCGATTTGTGCGGGGGCTCGCCCGCGGGCATAAGCAGCACGCGGTCCAGGCCAACGGCCTCCCGCGCTTCCACGGCCATGCGCATGTGGCCCGCGTGGATGGGGTTGAAGCTGCCTCCGAGAATTCCTATCCTGGTCACCTGATGAACCTCTCGCCTTGCCGCCCGGCTGTATGCGCGGTGTGAGGGAGCCTCCGGCCGGGCGTAAACCCGGAGGCCGCGAACGAACCTATTGTCTGATCTGCCCCTGGCCCAGCACCACGAACTTGGAGCTGGTAAGCTCCAGGATGCCCATGGGGCCGTACGCGTGCAGTTTCGTGGTGGAGATGCCGATCTCCGCGCCCAGGCCCAGCTCGCCGCCGTCGTTCAGCCGCGTGCTGGCGTTCACGGCCACCATGC
>NZ_DATMYK010000265.1:0-5840 GCF_035560995.1 Humidesulfovibrio sp.
GCCAGCCTCCCGCAACCGCCTTTACCGCTCCCTGCCTGCCTCATGCACGGCTTTGCGTACTGGCGAAAGCAGGTACTCGAGCACTGACCGCTTGCCGACCAGGATTTCGGCGTTGGTTTGGAGTCCGGAGGACAAGGGCAGGCGCTCGCCGTCAAAATCCAGCTGCATGGCGTCGAGCGTCACCAGGGCGCGGAAGGAAAGCGGCGCGCTCTTGGCTGTTTTGCTTTGAGACTGTTGCCCGGAGCTTGCGTCAGGGTCCGAGGCGTCGGCGCTCACATGCTCCACCCGCCCATCCACCATGCCATATTTCTGGAACGGAAACGCGGCGAACTTGAGCCGCACCCGCTGCCCCGCGTGCACGAAGCCCCTGTCCTGGTTCGACACCCAGACTTCGGCCTTCAGCTTCTCCTCGTCCGGCACCAGGGTCAGCAGCACCGTGCCCGGCTGCGTCACCGTGCCTATGGTGTGCGTGGAGAGATCCTTCACCGTGCCGGACTGGGAGGCTTTGAGTTCCAGAAGATCCTGGCGGTGCGTCTGCTTTGCCAGCTCCTGCTCCAGTTTCTCAAGCTGGCCCTGGGCTTCATTGCGCTCCGCGTGCAGGTTCTTGCGGTATTCCGCCTGAAGCTGCTCCTGCTTGCGCTCGGATTGGGTGACGCTCGCCTTTGCCGACTCGATGAGCTGAGTCTGCGTGCGCAGTTCCTGCTCCTTTTCCACGCGCTCCCGGCGCTTGTCCCCAGCCTGCAAAAGGGGCGCGTAGCCCTCCTTGGCCAGCTTGGCGTGGGCTTCCTCCTGGGCGCGATACTGCGGCAAGGTCTCCGAGAGCTTGATGCGCACCTCGCGTGCGGCCATAAGCTCGCGCTTGGCCTTTTCCATGACGCTGCGCTCCTCGGCCAGCGCAGCCGCCAAGGCAGCCTTGTTTGAATCCAGCCGCGCACGAATCTCTTGAAACAGTCCCGCAGGGTCGTCGGCCTGTTGCTCAAAGGGAGTGCCTTCGAGTTCTGAATCAATGCGCCGCAACGTTATGCGCTTGCGGGCCAGTTCCGCCGCCAATGATTTCACGTCAGCGTCACTCCCCACGGAATCCATGCGCATGAGCACCTGCCCGGCCACCACATGCTGCCCTTCCCGCACCAGGATTTCTTTCACTATGCCCGACTCCGCGGGCTGGACGATCTTGAGGAAACTCTGGGGCACCAGCTTGCCCTCAGCAACGGCCACGATATCCAGGCTCCCCGCGATGGACCAGATGAGCAGAAGCGCCAGCAACCCCAGGAGCACACGCAACACCGTTCGCCCCAAAGGGGAAGGCGGGGCTTCCTCCACCCGCAGCAATCCCGGCAAGAAATCGCGCGGAGTGGCCTCCTTCGCGGCAAAGGCCTTGTCCAGACGCTCGGTGGATTCGGCGTATGTCTTCCGCGTCACGGCCCATGTCTTCGACGCCATGAACCGGTCTCGCCAAAGCAGAAGACGGACGAGGGCCTGCCGCCGCCAGCCGGGCAGACGGGCCCCAAGCGCAGCGCCCCTTTGGCGCAAAACGGCCGAGAATCCAGAAAGCCGAAGCCGCAACGGCCCAGAGAAAAAACGAAGCATAGTGTTCATGTTGCCCAACACAAGCCCCGCCTCCGGCGCCCTTGCGACGCCGGAGGCGGGGCCCCCTGGTTAGCTCAGTTTGAAGGCGCCTTCCTGCAAGGCCGTAGGGCTCTGGAAGGTCTGGGCCGAAGCTCCGCAGGCGGCATCGGACAGCACCCGTTGGGCGGCGCTCTGCCCCATGGCGGAGAAGTTGCCGCAGGTGCCATACTGTTGGGCGAAATCCCCGCCCAGGGCCGCCGTGTCCGAACCGCCGAGGGAGTTCGCCGCAAGAGCATTCGATATGGCCCACGAACTCAGCGCGGAGTTCTCGGCCAAGGCCGCATC
This sequence comes from Humidesulfovibrio sp., assembly GCF_035560995.1. Classification (GTDB taxonomy): domain Bacteria; phylum Desulfobacterota; class Desulfovibrionia; order Desulfovibrionales; family Desulfovibrionaceae; genus Humidesulfovibrio. The sequence continues at coordinate 1,915 of NZ_DATMYK010000265.1, forward strand.
GAAGGCCGAAACGATGCCTGCGAAGTTGAACGTCTCCACCTTGTTGTCGACGAGCGCGTTGGCGGAACCCGCGTCGAACTCCGTGGCCGCCTCCTCGATGATCTGCAGATTGAGCACGCTCTTCCTGGCGCTTGCGCCGGAAGCATACCAGTCCTTGAAGGCGAGGCTGCCGCCCGCTCCGTCCGAGAGGACCAAGTCGTCGCCGGACTTTGAAAGGCTGACATCCGTCTGGCAGATGCCGCCGCCCAGGCTCAACGTATCGTCCTGCTTGGTATCGGAGCTGATGACGGCGTCCGTCCCATCCCCCTTGTTGAAGAGGATGACGTTCCGGCCCGCGCCCGTGGCGAGGGCATCCGCTCCGGCGCCGCCGACATAGATGTTGTTGCCGGAGCCAGCGCCAAGGCTGTCGTCGCCAGTACCGGCGTGCAGCAGATTGTTGCCCCCTCCTCCAGCCAGGGTGTCGTTTCCCGCGCCGCCGGAAAGCAGGTCGTTGACCGGGGTGACGGTGATGGCCGCGCTGGCGGGCGAAGAAGCCCCGCCGTCGCTTACAAGGTAGCTCACTGTGGCGAGGCCGCTGAAGCCCGCCGCGGGGGTGAAGGTCCAGGTGCCGTCGCCGTTGTTCACCAAGCTGCCTTGGTCAGCGGAAACCGCCAGGCCCTGTGCGGTCAACGCGCTCCCTTCCTCGTCCGTGGCGTTTGCCAGAAGCTGCCCTTCGCTGAAGGTCACGCTGCCGCCATTCTCGGCCAGCGCGCCCAGGGAAACCTGGGGGCCGGGCACCGGGGCGTCGTTCACCGGAGAAACCTCCAGGGCAAAGGCCTGAGAGGCGCATGCGCCGAACTGGTCCGTGGCGAGAACCTTGATGGCCAGGCTCCCGATCTCCCCTGCGCCCGGCGTGCCGCTGAAGGTACGCGTGGCGGCATTGAAGCTGAGCCAGGCAGGCAACGGCTGTCCGTCCGCAAGGTGCGCCGTGTAGGAAAGCACGCTGCCCGCGTCCACGTCCACAAAGGCGGAGGCGGGCAAGGTCAGGCTGAAGGCGGCGTCTTCAGGCGCGACGGCATCCGCCAAGGCCTCCTGCACCACAGGGGCGTGCCCGTTCGCCTGCCCGGTCAACATGGCGGGGCTCCACTGCGTGCCGTCCTGGAACTGCACGGCCCGCAACGCAGGGCTCGAGAGTCGGGAGAACCAGCCCTGCATGGTCAGGGTATCGCCCGTGTCTTTAATGGTCAGGATGAGGTCAGCATTGCCCGCGCCGCCGCGGGTTACGGCAATGCTCTCACTGTCCAGCCCCTCTTTGAGCTCGACCGTGCAGGCATAGCCGTTGACGGCCTTGTCATGCCCGGAACCCCGCCCAAAGGAATAGGTGCTTTGGTAGCCGCCCTGGTAGGTGTCATTTCCTTCGCCGCCGTCCAGCCAGCTTCCGGCCAGGGTGTCGTTTCCGGCTCCTCCGTATACCTTGTCCAGGCCGTAGCCGCCGTTGATGACGTCGTCGCCGTCATCGCCGTACAGGGTGTCGTTGCCGTCGCCGCCGTGGATCAGGTCGTTGCCGCCCTTGCCATGGATCAGGTCCGCGTCGCCGAAGCCGAGGATGGTGTCCGCGCCCTCGGTGCTGATCTGCACCTTGGACTTGATGGTCTGCCAGTCCCAGAACTGCCCGTCGGAGAAGCGGATGCCCTCAAGCTTTGGCCCGCCCTCGTAGGGCACTGCGCCGTTGGTGAAGTCGTAGTTCGAGAGGGTCAGATATTCACTGGTGTCGCGCACCTTGATGTAGAGGTCGTCCATGGGCGACGAGGTCCACTCAAGGATGGCCGAGGCGGTGAGCGACTGCGGATAGCTTGAAGTCTGTGGCCCTGCGCCGCGCATGGTGAACATGCTCCAGCCGCAGTCGGAAAGCTGGAAGGAGGCGAGGTCGAGAATCAGACCGCCCATGTTGTAGTGGTACAGGCCCAGCTCGATGTCTTCGGGCCGCAGGCCCGCGCCGAGCTGCACAAGGTCAGGCGTTCCTGCCGTGCAATATGTGGCGTAATCGTTGCCATAGCCGCGATTGTACAGATAAACGTCCCGGCCGAACCCGCCGTCGAGATTGTCCGACCCGGCGCCGCCGTCCAGCGTGTCGTTTCCGGTCCCGCCGGCAAGATTGTCGTCGCCGCCAAGACCCAGCAGGCTGTCGTCGCCCCAGCCGCCTGTGAGGGTGTCGTAGCCGGAGGTGCCCGTAAGGGTCAGTTCCTGCGCGGAGACGATTCTGTTCGCGATATCGTAGCCTCCCCAATAGACGCCGCCCTCGAACTCAAGGCTGCACTGGATGACATCGCCCTCAAGAGCCCCCTCGAGGACCAGCTCGTCTCCGGTATCGTTGATTGTGATCAGCAGATTCTGGCCCTGGGTTTGGAAGGTAAGGTCATCCGGGCCCAGTCCCGCGCCGATCAGGATGTCCCTGTAGCTCCACCCCCAGCTGGAGTCGCGGTGTTTCAGGACGAAGTCGTGGCCGGACCCTCTGCCAAAGGCGATCGTCTTGTAGCCGCTGCCGGGATTGATGGTGTCGTTTCCCGCGCCGCCATCAAGCAGGTCCGAGCCGCGGCCTCCGGAAAGCATGTCATTCCCCTCGCCGCCCAGGAGGGTTTCGTCAGCGTCGCCGCCGTTGAGGGTGTCGTCGCCGCCCAGGCCAGACAGCACCCCTCCCGACCAATTGTTGCCATACAGGGTGTCTGCGGTGTCCGTGCCGGCCGTTGTGGCGTTTCGTATCGTCAAGGCGTTCCACACCGTGCCGTCCGCAAAGCGTATTTCCTCCACCATGGTTTGCGGATTCTCCTCGCCCCCGGAGAAGTAGCCATCCACGGTCAAGGCGTCCTGGGTTCCCTTGATGCGCAGCACAAGGTCCGTCCCACTGCGGCTCATGACGACATCGGACGGATCGATGTCAGCGCCGAATTCGATGGCATCGGTTTTCGGGACGCTCTCGCCCCCGGAATCCCCGCCCTCAGACGGAAGCTCCACAACGCCGCTATCGGCCACAAAGATGCGGTCCACTCCATCGCCACGCTGGAAGAGGAACACGTCATTGCCGTCACCGCCAACCAGCGAGTCGTTTCCGGCTCCGCCTGCCAGGGTGTCGTCGCCCTCACCGCCGAGGAGCAGCTCATTGCCGGCGCCGCCCGAAATGCTGTCGTTTCCGGCCTCGCCGCAAAGAAACGAGGCCGCCCCGGATCCCGTGATCGCATCGTCTCCCGCGCCGCCATAAATCTGCTGGGCCATCAGACTGTCCGCACTGATGGCATCGGCGCCGTCCGTGCCGTCCACCCGCTGGTACAGCCGTGACAGGATGTCCGCCTGTTCCCAGTAGCTTCCGTCATCGAACTGAACGCCGTCGATGCTGAAATCGAATTCCGTCCACCCGGCCCCGGCCGAGCGGATGCCGAGGGAGTTGGCGAGGGTGATGCTGCCTCCGGGGTAGGTCAACAGCAGCGCGCCGCCCTCAAGGCTCAGCGTCACATCGTCTGGCGTTATTCCGGGGCCGAAGGAGAAAGAGTCGTAGCCGGTGGAATCGATGACCGTGTCCGCGCCGTCGCCCGCCTCGAAGCGGTAGTAGTCGTCCTCGGCGCTGCCGTGCATGGTGTCGTTCCCCGTGCCGCCTTGCATGCTGCCGTACTTCGCGCCGTAGAGCACGTCGTTTCCCGCGCCGCCATCAAGATAGTCGCCCTCATAGCCGGTAAGGGTGTCGTCGCCGCCAAGCCCGTAGAGCTCACCGGGCATGAGGGGGTGCCCGGTCAGAACGTCGGCTCCGTCCGTGCCCTGCTGCATGGCGACCATTTGCAAGAATTGCCAGAAGTCATACGCCGATCCGTCCGCGAAGGAGAAGGACCCGGCAATGTTGTTGCCGCTGCCGTTATCCTGCGCTTGCCGCACCAGGGACATGAAGCCCGGAATGGTAA
>NZ_DATMYK010000266.1:0-4861 GCF_035560995.1 Humidesulfovibrio sp.
CTCCTTCGGCGTGGCGGCGAAGACCAGGCGGTCCTCGTGCAGGCAGCACAGGGCGGGCCAATTGCCCTCACTCCAGGCCTCCGGCCGGGAGGTGAAGCTCAGCTCGGCCAGTTCGAAGCCGCCTTCGGCCTTGCGCGAGAGCTTGCGCGGCGCGACCTGGGGATGGCACAGGATCAGGCTGTAGCGGTCCTGCACAAAACGCAGGCCGTCCAGATGCGTCTCCTTGTACGGCGTCTCCAGGCGCAGCGCAGCGCCGGAGGCATCGAGCGCCAGTCCTCCGGCCGTGAAGAAGCGCAGCACCCCGGAACCGGCGGCGTCTTCCGCGAATTCCAGAACCCAGGCCGCGCCGTCGGAGTCCTCATACGGCACGAGCAGGGATTTGCCCGCGTGCCGCGCGGCATCGGCCACGTAGCGCATGCCGCTTCTGCGCGTCACGCCGCCATGGGGCTGGGCCAGGAAGTTTTCCAGACACTGGCAGCCGTTGAAGTACTTGGACACGTCCACGCGGCCCGCTAGGCGCGGCGAAAGTTCGCCGGACGTGAAGTTGGTCAAAAGCACGGGTACGAGCGACATGCGGGCCTCCTAGCGGTCCAAGTACGACGGGGTGCGGGCCTCGCCCAGCTGCCCGCCCAGGCGCAGCAGCGAGTTGAGCCCGCCGGAGCGGCTGCCCGAGGAACGGCCCGAAAGACGGATGCTCTGGGCCTGCTCCGCGCCGGAATCGAGCAGGCTCTGCACCCGCAGGGCGGAATCGCCCATGACCCTGTTCACCCGCTCCTCGCCCTGGTCCTCCAGGGACGTCAGGTTCAAAAGCGAGCTGCCCGACAGGGTCAGGCCCGAATTGGCCGCCGCCACACGGGCCCTGGCGTTGCGGTGCTGGTTCTCTTCGCGCAGATCTTCCACCTTCTCGCGCGCGGTGCGCATCTCGGCCTCGGCCTGCCTGCGCGACTGCGCCTCCACGGCCTGGGCGCGGGTCTCGGCCAGGTCGCTGCCGCTTGCGCCGCCCTTGCCACTGTCGGAGAGCACCGAACCCAACATCTGCGTCCCGGTCCTCACGGCCATGGGCATAACTTTGTTCACGCCTTCCATCCGAAAAACCTCCCGTAAAGTAGGTATGTTGCCTGGTCAGGACCGTAGCCGGGGCAGCGGCCCTCCAGGGTGAGACCAAGAAACATGGCGAAGCCTCTGGCCTGCTCGTCCGCCTCCCGCACATGGGCCTGCACCCGGTGGAAGCCGTGCTCCGCCCCCAGCCGCGACACGCACTGCCGGGCCTGCCGTGCAAAGGCCACGGACCAGCGCCCGGCCTCATCTCCGGTCCAGCACCACAGCTCGCCAGCGCCCGGCCAGAAGCGCACCACCCCGCCGCAGACCAGGGGCCAGTCCCCGGCAAACAGCGTCCAGGCAGGCCCGGCGGCCTCGTACCCCCGCGCCAGCTCGTCCACAGGACCCAGCCGCGAAAGGGTCGCATCCGCCTGGGGACGCAGGCGCAGGCCCGCCACATGGCGCACCTGGAACGGAACAAGACGCAGGGACTCGGACATGGGGACTCCTTCGCCCCGCCGCACGCGGGGTCACAAAATGAGGCTGTGCGGGCCTTGCCCGGCATGGAGCGCATTATAGGGCCGTGTTTCCGGGCCGGACAAAATGGGCAGGCTTTTGGCCGGAGAAAGGACAAATTTAGCGGCTTGACAGGGCCAGGGAGGGAGAAGGGAAAGAGGAAAAGGGAGAATTCTTTTTGCGAGGGGCACGGGGCCCCTCGCGCTCCCCCAGGGCGCAGACCGCACACGGCAGGAATCCGTGTCCGGCTGCGCGGCGGGACCGGCGCGGAGCCACATAGCCAATAGGGCAGGGGGAAGGGCGTGCGATGAAGAGAAAATCGAGGGCGAGGGGGTAACCGCTTGAGTGGTCTGGGGGTGGTGAGCGGACCGGATGTGAAACGGAACGGCGCGAGAAATCAGGGTGCTGCGGCCAGGGCCCAGAAACACCACGGCCCGGATGCGGGGTGCGCGTCCGGGCCGGGTGGCGGGGGCTTAAGCCAAAAGGCCAGCCGTATGACGAGACTGGGCTATTCCTCGGTCACGGAGCCCCGGGTGAGCATCTTCTCGCGGGTCTTCTTGGCCGCGTCGACGCTGGCGTAGGGGCCGACCAGCACGCGGTACCACTTGCTGCCGCCCAGGTTGGTGGCCACCACCTTCACGGGCAGGCCCTTCTTCTCCAGGTGCTGCGCGCGGCGCTCGGCCTTCTGGCGCGACTGGAAGGAACTTTCCTGGATGGCGTAGGTGCTCTTGCCGGTCTTGCGCTGCACCAGCTCGCGGCTGGCGGGCTTGTCATCCGCCGCGTCGTTCGCGGGCTGGACAGCGGCCGAAGCGGCCGGAACACTCTGGTTGCGCACCTGACTGGCGCGCAGATCGGCCACCTGCTGGGCGGCCCTCAGGTCCGGATCGGTCTTGGGGGCGGTGCGCGCCAGGGAGCTGGGCAGCACGCCGCGGGTCTTCTGCTCCTCCAGAGTGGCCACAGCCTGGCCCTGGTTCAAACGCTGGAAGGCGATGTCGAGCAGCTTGCTCGTGGCGGCCGCCCGGGCGCCGGCGCTGCGCGCGCCCAGCACCACGGCCACGATGCGCGTTTCACCGCGCTTGGCCGTGACCACGTTGTTGTAGCCGGAAGCCCGCACGTATCCGGTTTTGAGCCCGTCCACGCCTTCATAGGTGTTCAGCAGGCGGTTGGCGTTGTGGTGATTGTGATTGTTGTGCACGTAGGTGGTCATGGAGTGGAAGGTCAGCGCCTGGGGAAAGCGGCGCAGATAGCTGGCGGAGAGCTTCAGCATGTCGCGCGCGGTGGTCACCTGGCCGTCGGCGGGCATGCCGTTGGGATTCTTGAACACCGTGTCGTTCATGCCCAGCTCATGAGCCTTGGCGTTCATGGCGGCCACGAAGGGGTGAAAATCCTCCCCTCCGGAAAGGTGCTGCGCCAGGGCCACGCAGGCGTCGTTGCCGCTGGCCACGGCGATGCCCTTCATCAGCTCGCGCACGATGACCCGCTCGCCGGGGCGAAGGTTCATGCGCGACCCGCCGGCCTGCGGCGCGTCGGAAGTCACCAGCACCGTGTCGGTGAGGGACAGGCGGTGCTCCTGGATGGCCTCGAAGGCCAGATACAGGGTGAGAACCTTGGTGAGCGAGGCCGGGGGAATCTGCTGGTCGGGATTTTGTTCGTAGAGGATGCGGCCGGTGGCCAGGTCCATGGCAATGGCGGACTTGGCTCCCAGTGCGCCGGGCACCTGCTGGTGCGCCGCCTGCACGGGTCTGGCCGCCAGCATGACGAGCAGCATGGTGAGAAAGAGGACTCTGCTTTTTTCGCGCATGGCTTTCCACGGGGTTTGAAGGTTCACAGCGCCCGCTTCAGGCATCACTTGGGCATAAAACAATAGCCCAGGAGCGGGCGGCCTGGCAAGCCCAGGCCCTGCAACCGGAAGATGGGATTGAGCCCCGCCCTCCGCGCGCGCAAACGGCCCTGGTCCTTCTTCGCCGGACCGCTGCAAATTGTTATAGTGATTCTTTAAGAAATGTCTAGGCATATTTTCTTCGCCCTGTCAATCAACATGCACACAAAGGTAGTCGATTATGCGTAGTGGAAAGCCGCTCCCTTGCTGGACATCGCCCCCTGGACCGGCTATCTTTGGGAGCAGTGGGGAAGACAGAAAAGCTTCAACCCCGGGAGTAACACGATGCTATCCTGCTCCGCCTTAGCGTGGCCACCGCGCGTGCTCATCGTCGAGGACGAAAGCATCATCGCCCTGGCCACCAAGTCCAACCTGAAACGCATGGGCTGCGAGGTGGTGGGCACCGCCGCCACCGGCCAGCAGGCCGTGGACTACGCCGTGCACAAGCGTCCGGACGTCGTCCTCATGGACATCATGCTTGAGGGCACCATGGACGGCATTGAGGCCGCCTCGCGCATCCGCGAGAAAAAACCCGACTTGCCTATCATCTACTGCACTGCCTACACCGACCCCGGCACCCGCGTGCTGGCCGCGCGCACCAATCCCACGGCCTTCATGTGCAAACCGCTGGATTACGAGATCCTCAAAGATCTCATCAACGACCTGCAATGAGCCCGCGCCTGCGCACCTTCGCCGCCCTGGCAACGCTGGGGTTCTTGCTGCTCGGTCCTGCGGGAGCCGCGGCCATGGGCGCAAAGCCCCTGGATACCCCGGCGAAAAACGCCACTGATGCGCCCGTACAGGCGGAGCAGCCCCTGGCCACGCGGGAGGAAGCCAAACAGGCGCAGGGCAAGCCCGGCCACGTGAAGCCGGACGACGCCGAGGCCTTGGCCCAGTATCAGACCTTACGGGAGTACTTCGAACGCCAGGCGGCGCTGGACGATCGTTTGCCGGATGTGTTCTCGCGCCGGGTGCGCCAGGAGGAAACCATGGCTTTCCTGGCCGCGCGGGAAACAGTGAACCGCCGGGGCCAGCTGGAGCGCTTCCGCGGGGCCAAGGTGGACTTGAGCGGCCTCACCTTCCGGCGCGTCACCGCCGACCCGGACCTTGCGCGCATCCAGGTAACCGGAAGCTATACCATAAGCATCCCCCCCCTGGTGGAAACCATGGAGGAGGACGCGCTGTTCGTGCTCTTGCCCGAGATGGGGCAGTGGAAGATTTTCGAACGCCGCGCGGGCTGGCGCTAGCCTAGCGAACTCAACGCATGCCCCCGCCCGCGAGCAGGGGCAGGGCTGCGGCGGGAGACAGTCCGCCCTCCTCCGCCATTTCCGGTCCTTCCGACTCTTCTGGCAAAGCGACGGCGAGCTCATCTTCCCGGCCAAGCAAACCGGCAGCCCCGGCACTCTCCGGCCCGGCCACCACCACGCG
>NZ_DATMYK010000267.1:0-14717 GCF_035560995.1 Humidesulfovibrio sp.
CCCATCCAGCGGTTGCGGCCGGCCTTGCCCAGGGCGACTTTCTCGTGGTGGATGTTGCCCACCTGGCCGACGGTGGCCATGCAGTGGGACAGCACCTTGCGGACCTCGCCCGAAGGCAGGCGCAGCAGGGCGTAAGCGCCCTCCTTGGCCACCAGCTGGGCGTAGGCGCCGGCAGCGCGGCAGAACTGGCCGCCACGGCCGGGGTGCAGCTCGACATTGTGGATCACGGTGCCCACGGGAATGCGGGACAGGGTGAGCGCGTTGCCGGGCTTGATGTCGGCGGTGTCGCCGGCCAGGATGTTGTCACCCACCTTGAGGCCAAGGGGAGACAGGATGTAGCGCTTCTCGCCGTCTGCGTAGTGCAGAAGGGCGATGCGCGCGCTGCGGTTCGGATCGTACTCCACGAAGGCGACCTTGGCCGGGATGCCGGTCTTGTCGCGACGGAAGTCGATGATGCGGTACGAGCGCTTGTGCCCACCGCCGCGACGGCGGGAGGTGATGCGGCCAAAGTGGTTGCGACCGGACTTCTTCGAAAGACCAACGGTAAGGGAAGGCTCGGAGGTGCTCCGGGTGATTTCCTCAAACGTGGAGATGGTCTGGAAGCGGCGTCCAGCCGAAGTGGGTTTTACCTTACGGATGGACATGGCTAGACTCCCTCGAAGAACTCGATTTTGTCGCCCTCTGCCAGGGTGACGAAGGCCTTCTTGTAGCCCGCCACCTTGCCGATGGTCCGCCCATGGCGGAGTCGGCGGGAGGGGCGCCTGCGGACGATATTCACAGCCTCGACATGGACGCCGAAAGCGGCCTCAACGGCGCGCTTGACCTCGATCTTGTTGGCGCTGGGCGCGACAACAAAGGAAACCTGATTGAGGTATTCCTTCGCGAGGTTGGCCTTCTCAGTGATGACGGGCCGGATGATGATTTTCGTGTAGTCCATACTACTTCAACCTCTCCTGAACGGAAACAGCCGCGCTCTCGAGCATGACCAGCTTCGGGTACAGCAACACATCGTATGCGTTGAGTTTGTCAGCCGGAAGCAGCTTGATGCCGGGCAGGTTGCGCGCTGAAAGAAGCAGGTTATTATCCGCTTCCTTAAAAACAATCAAGGCCTTTTCCAATCCGAGGGCCTTGGCCACTTCGGCGAAACGCTTAGTCTTGATCTCCGGCAGGTCGATGCCCTTGAGCACCAGGAGGTTGTCCTCAAGAAGCCGAGAGGTCAGGGCCATCTTCAGAGCCAGGCGGCGCACCTTGCGGTTCACCTTGAACTCGTAGCTGCGGGGCTGGGGGCCGAAGATGATCGCGCCGCCGCGCCACACGGGCGAGCGGTTGGAACCGGCGCGGGCGTGACCCGTGCCCTTCTGCTTCCAGGGCTTCTTGCCGCCGCCGGAAACGTAGGCGCGGGTTTTGACGGCGTGGGTGCCGACGCGCTTGGCGGCCAGCTGCGCACGCACAACGAAGTGCAGGATCTCGGGGCGGACTTCCACCTCGAAGATCTCCGGGGACAGATCGAGACTGCCCACTTCCTTCTTCATCTGGTCGAACACGGTAATGGTTGCCATGTGTATTTCCCCTACCCGGCCTTGCGGATCATGACCAAGCCGTTTTTGCAGCCGGGCACCTGGCCCTTGACCACGATGATGTTCTCCTCAGGGCGGACATCAACGATCTCGACGCTCGGCAGGGTGACGCGCTCGTCGCCCATGTGTCCGGCCATCTTCTTGCCCTTGAAAACGCGCGAAGGCTCGGTGTTCGTGCCCACGGAACCGGCGGAGCGGTGAACCTTCTCCGCGCCGTGGGAGGCCTTGAGGCCCTTGAAGTTGTAGCGCTTCATGACGCCCTGAAAGCCCTTGCCCTTGGAGGTGCCGGTGACCTTCACCTTCTCGCCGGGCTGGAAGATGTCCACAGTGATGTCCTGGCCGACTTCGTAGCCGTCCACGGCGTCAAGGGGGAATTCCTTCAGGTGGCGGAAGCAGCCTTTACCGGCCTTGGACTGATGTCCGAGTTCCGGCTTGTTGAGCTTGCGCTCGGGAACGGCGTCGAAGCCGACCTGCAGGGCGTTGTAGCCCTCTTTCTCCGAGGTCTTGACCTGGAGAACCGGGCAGGGGCCAGCGGAAATAAGCGTGACGGGCACGATGGTGCCGTCATCAGCGAAGACCCGCGTCATGCCGAGTTTGCGTCCGAGAAGTCCGAGAGTTTTTGCCATATCCCGCACCTCCCTACAGCTTGATCTCAACGTCAACGCCAGCGGGAAGCGAAAGCTTGCCGAGGGCGTCGACGGTCTGCTGGGTGGGCTCCAGGATATCCAAGAGGCGCTTGTGAATGCGGATCTCGAACTGCTCACGGGACTTCTTGTCGACGTGAACGGAGCGCTGGACAGTGGTCTTGTGGATGTTGGTGGGGAGGGGCACAGGCCCGGCGATAGCCGCACCGGTGTTCCGGGCGGTATCGACGATTTCCGTCACCGCTTTGTCCAAAATGCGGTAATCGTAGGCCTTGAGCTTGATCCGAATACGGTCGCTCGTCATCGCAGCCATAAACTCTCCTTCGTTTCCGGGGGCTTGTGGGCCCCTCGCCGTTGGCACCCATGCGCCTTCGGCTCTGCGGAAATGCTGGGGGTTAGTTGGTTCTAGACAGAATTGCCCGGGGACGTCCCCCGGATATTTTTAAACAGCGGAAGGATGCCTTACGCGCTCCGCTCCTCCCCTGTCAAGGGGAAAAGCGGAGCGCGGCATCAAACAGCTTATTTCTTCTTCACGATCTCTTCGGCGATGCTGTTCGGCACCTGCTCGTAGTGATCGAACTGCATGGTGAAGGTGGCGCGACCCTGGGTGCGCGAACGCAGGTCCGTGGCGTAGCCAAACATGCTGGACAGGGGCACCTGGGCGCGGATGACCTGGGAGCTCACACGGGCTTCGAGGTTGCTGACGCGACCACGGCGGCCGTTCAGGTCGCCCATGACGTCGCCCAGGTATTCCTCCGGGGTGACGACTTCGACGCTCATGATGGGCTCGAGCAGGACCGGACCGGCCTTCTTGGCGGCTTCCTTGATGGCCATGGAGCCAGCCACGTAGAAGGCCTGCTCGCTGGAGTCGACTTCGTGGAAGGAGCCGTGCACCAGCTTGACCTTGACATCGACAGCCGGGAAGCCGGCCTGAACGCCGTTCTTCAAGGCATCTTCGATGCCGCGGCTGACCGGGGCGATGTATTCCTTCGGAATCAGGCCACCCTTGATCTCGTCCTCGAACACGTAGCCGCCCGCCGGGTTGGGCTCGACTTCGATGACGACGTGGGCGTACTGGCCGCGGCCACCGGTCTGCTTCGCGTACTTCATGTCGCACTTGGCAGGCTTGGTGATGGTCTCGCGGTATGCCACGCGGGGCGCGCCCACGTTGGCGTTGACGTTGAACTCGCGCAGGAGGCGGTCAACGATGATTTCCAGGTGCAGCTCGCCCATGCCGGCGATGAGGGTCTGACCGGTCTCCTCGTTGCCCTTGACGCGGAACGAGGGGTCTTCCTTGGTCAGCTTGGCCAGGCTCTGGGAGAGCAGATCGCGGTCGGCCTTGGTCTTGGGCTCGATGGCGACCTCGATGACCGGTTCCGGGATGTCCAGGGACTCCAGGATCACCGGGGCGCGCAGGTCGGCCAGGGTGTCGCCGGTGGAGACGCTCTTGAGGCCGACGGCGGCGACGATGTCACCGGCCAGGGCCTCTTTGATCTCCTCACGCTTGTTGGCGTGCATCTTCAAGAGACGGCCGATGCGCTCCTTCTTGCCATTACCCGCGTTGACCACGGTGGCGCCGGATTCAATGCGGCCGGAGTAGATGCGCAGGAAGGTCAGGTGACCGACGAAGGGGTCGGTCATGAGCTTGAAGGCGAGGGCGGCCAGCGGCTTGGTGTCGTCGCAGGGGCACTCGATCTTCTCTTCCTCGTTATCGGGGCTGCTGCCGACCATGGCCGGAATGTCCAGCGGGGAAGGCATGAAGTCGATGACGGCGTCGAGCAGGGACTGCACGCCCTTGTTGCGGAACGCGGTGCCGCACAGGACCGGGCAGATCTTCATGGCGATGGTGGCCTTGCGGATGCCCAGGATGATCTCGTCCACGGTGAGTTCCTCACCGCCGAGATACTTCTCCATCAGGGCTTCGTCTTCTTCGACCACGGCCTCGAGCATGACCTTGCGGAGCTCTTCGTACTTGGCCTTCAGATCGGCGGGCACTTCGACAACGTCGAAGGCGGTGCCCTTGTCGGCCGGGGCGCCGGTGTACACGATGGCGTTGCCGCGCACCAGGTCCACCATGCCGTTATAGGAGTCCTCGGAACCGATGGGGATGTGCAGGGGCACCGGCTTGGCGCCCAGGCGGGTCTTGATCATGTCGACGCAGCGGAAATAATCCGCGCCGACACGGTCCATCTTGTTCACGAAGGCGATACGCGGGACGTTGTAGCGGTCAGCCTGGCGCCAGACGGTTTCCGACTGGGGCTCAACGCCGGCCACCGCGTCGAACACGGCCACGGCGCCGTCGAGCACGCGAAGGGAGCGCTCCACTTCCATGGTGAAGTCGACGTGACCCGGGGTATCGATGATGTTGATGCGGTGATCGCGCCAGAAGCACGTGGTGGCAGCACTGGTGATGGTGATGCCGCGCTCTTGCTCCTGCACCATCCAGTCCATGGTGGCGTTGCCGTCATGGACTTCGCCGATCTTGTGGGACACGCCGGTATAATAGAGGATGCGCTCTGTGGTAGTGGTCTTACCGGCATCAATGTGGGCCATGATGCCGATGTTGCGCTGCCTCTCGCTGGGGACGACTTTGGACACGTGTGCTCTCTCCGTGACTACCAGCGGTAGTGGGCAAAGGCCTTGTTCGCCTCGGCCATCTTGTGGGTTTCTTCCTTCTTCTTCACGGCGCCGCCGCGATTGTTGAAGGCGTCCAGCAGCTCGCCAGACAGACGGTCGACCATGCCCTTCTCACCGCGTCCGCGGGAGTAGCTGATGACCCAGCGGATGGCGAGCGCGCTCTGACGGTCGGGGCGCACTTCCATGGGAACCTGATAGGTGGCGCCGCCAACGCGGCGGCTCTTCACCTCGGTGTGGGGGCGGACATTGTCCAGAGCCTTTTCGAAGGCGCGGATGGCGTCTTCCTTGCTCTTTTCGCCCAGCACCTCGAGGGCTTCGTAGAAGATGCGCTCAGCGGTGCTCTTCTTGCCGTCGAACATGAGGCGGTTGATGAACTTGGCGGCCATGCGGCTGCCGTAAACCGGATCAGGCAGAACCTGACGCTTGGTGACGGGACCTTTGCGGGGCATGAGTTCTCTCCTTCCCTTCGCGTTACTTCGGGCGCTTGGCGCCGTACTTGGAACGACCCTGGCGGCGATCAGAGACGCCGGCGGTGTCGAGCGTGCCGCGGATGATGTGGTAACGGACACCGGGAAGGTCCTTCACGCGGCCGCCGCGGATGAGCACGACCGAGTGCTCCTGAAGGTTGTGACCCTCGCCGGGGATGTACGCGGTGACCTCGATGCCGTTGGTCAGGCGCACACGGGCGACCTTACGCAAGGCCGAGTTCGGCTTCTTGGGCGTGGTGGTGTACACGCGGGTGCACACGCCACGGCGCTGCGGGCATTCGAGCAGAGCCGGGGTCTTTTTGCGCTTGCCGATCTGTTTGCGCGACTTGCGGATCAACTGGCTGATAGTAGGCATGAACCCTCCGAGAAATTACAAAAATACAATGCAAGAGGACCGCTCTTATGCCGGAAGCGGCCTGTTGTCAAGCCCCTCGCCACTTCCCCGATAGCGGGGAAAATGGGCGGGAACCTGTGCAGGCCCCGCCCTGAGTGTGTTTTGCGCCGCCAAGGCGGCAATTTAAATCGGTTCAATAAGCAGCGGATCGTCCTCCAAGTCCTCCAGGAACTTGTCCGGGCGCTCCGGCTGATCGGGCACGGAAATCTCGGCGTCGGCGTACTGGCGATAGCCCGTACCCGCCGGGATGAGACGTCCAACGATGACGTTTTCCTTGAGGCCGCGCAGGGAGTCGCTCTTGCCCGAGAGCGAAGCCTCGGTGAGCACCTTGGTGGTCTCCTGGAAAGACGCCGCGGAGATGAAGGAGTCCGTCGACAGCGAGGCCTGGGTGATGCCCAGGACCAGCGTTTCGGCCGTGGCCGGAGCGCCGCCCTTGCCGACGACTTCCCTGTTCTCCTCCATGAACCGGACCTTGTCCACCTGCTCGCCGATGAGGAAGGTGGTGTCGCCCGGATCGATGATGCTGACTTTCTTCAGCATCTGACGAACGATGATCTCGATGTGCTTGTCATTGATGTTAACGCTCTGCACCCGGTAGACGTTCTGGATCTCTTCCACCAGGTAGCGGGCAAGGTGCTTCTCGCCCTTGATCTTCAGGATGTCGTGCAGTTCGGGGTAGCCTTCCGTGAGCAGGTCGCCCGCCTCCACGAAGTCGCCTTCCTGGACGGTGATGTGCTTGCCCTTGGGGATCAAGTACTCCTTGCTTTCGCCCGTTTCCGGCACGACCACGATCTTGCGCTTGCCCTTGCTCTCAGAGCCGAAGGTCACGATGCCGTCGATTTCCGACACCACGGCCTGGTCCTTGGGCTTGCGCACTTCGAAGAGCTCGGCGACGCGCGGCAGACCGCCGACGATGTCCTTGGTCTTCGAGGATTCGCGCGGGCGGCGGGCGACGATGTCACCGGCCTTGATCTCATCGCCGTCCTTGATCATCAGGATGGCGCCGACGGGCATGGGGAACTCCGCCTTCAGCGCGCTGCCCGGGCGGGGCACCACGTTGCCCTTCTCGTCCGTGATGGAGAGCATGGGCTTGAAGTTGGTGGTGCGGTACTCGATGATGGTGTACGTGGCGCGCTGCGTCATGTCGTCAACGCGTTCCTGGTACGTCTTGCCTTCGATGATGTCGCGGAAGTGGACGATACCGTTGACGTCCGCGATGAACGGCTCGTTGAACGGGTCCCATTCAGCGATCTGCTGGCCCTTGCGGATCTCCTGGCCCTCGGTGACGAGCAGGCGCGCGCCGGAAGGCAGGGTGTACTTCTCGCGCTCGCGGCCCTGTTCGTCGACCACGCCGACCTGACAGCTCTTGCCGAGGACCATGGTCTGGCCTTCGGAGTTGGTGACGTTTCTCATGCGCGAGAACACGATGCGGCCGTTGTGCTGGGCTTCGACGCTGGACTGCTCGATTTCGCGCGAGGCCGTGCCGCCGATGTGGAAGGTGCGCATGGTCAGCTGGGTGCCGGGCTCGCCGATGGACTGCGCCGCGATGATGCCGACGGTCTCGCCCACGTTGACGATGTGCCCGCGCGCCAGGTCGCGGCCGTAGCAGGCCGCGCACACGCCGATGGGGCTCTTGCAGGTGAGGCCCGAACGGATGGTGATGGAGCCGATGCCGGACTGGTCGATGCGCTCGGCGATGACTTCGTCGATGAGCGTGTTGCCTTCCACGATGAGTTCGCCGGTGTCCTCGTCGAACACGGGGAACATGGTGGTGCGGCCAAGGACGCGCTCGGCCAGGCGCTGCTTGATCTCGCCGTCCTTGATGTAGTGGGTCAGCTCCAGGCCGTCCACGGTGCCGCAGTCAATTTCGCTGACGGTCACGTCCTGGACGACGTCAACCAGGCGGCGGGTGAGGTAACCGGAGTTGGCGGTTTTGAGCGCCGTATCCGCGAGACCCTTACGAGCGCCGTGGGTGGAGTTGAAGTACTGCAGAACCGAAAGGCCCTCGCGGAAGCTCGCGGTGATGGGCGTTTCGATGATTTCGCCGGAGGGCTTGGCCATCAGGCCGCGCATGCCGGCCAGCTGGCGCATCTGGTCCTGGTTGCCTCGGGCGCCGGAGGTGGCCATCATGTAGATGGGGTTGAAGCTCGCGTTGACCTCGGCCTCGCCGGTCTTGGCGTCGATGACCGTATCGCGCGAGATCTCCTCCATCATCTGAAGGGAAACCTCGTTGGTGGTCTTGGTCCACACGTCGACGACCTTGTTGTACTTTTCCGTGCGGGTGATGATACCCTCGCGGTACTGTCCTTCAATGTCCTCGACTTCCTGCTGCGCCGCGGCGATGAGCGCGGGCTTCTTGTCCGGGATCTTCAAGTCCTTCACGCCGATGGTGATGCCGGCGCGGGTGGCGTACTCGTAGCCCAGGCTTTTGAGCTTGTCGCACAGGATGACCGTGGCCTTGGTGCCCGCGGTGCGGTAGGCCATGGTGACCAGGCGGCCGATGTTCTTCTTGTTCAGCACCAGGTTGACGTTCTCGAAGCCCAGGTTGTCGGGCAGAAGCTCGCCGGCGATGATGCGGCCGCAGGTGGTCTCGGTCAGCACGCCGCGAACGCGGCACTTGATGCGGGCATGCAGCCCCAGGTGGCCGGAGTGGTGCGCGGCGATGACTTCCCACGCCTCGGTGAAGATCATGCCCTCGCCCTTTTCAAAGCTGCGGGCCGTGGTCAGGTAATACAGGCCAAGAACGATGTCCTGGCTGGGATTGATGACGGGCGAGCCGTTGGCGGGCGAGAGAATGTTGTTCGAGCTCATCATGAGCACGCGGCATTCGATCTGCGCCTCAACGGACAGGGGCACGTGCACGGCCATCTGGTCACCGTCGAAGTCCGCGTTGTACGCGGCGCAGACGAGCGGATGCAGCTGGATGGCCTTGCCTTCGACGAGCAGGGGCTCAAAGGCCTGGATGCCGAGCCTGTGCAGGGTCGGGGCGCGGTTCAGGAGGATGGGGTACTCGCGCACCACATCTTCCAGGATGTCCCACACCACCAGATCCTCGCGCTCGACCATCTTCTTGGCGCTCTTGATGGTGGTGGCGATCTCGCGCTTCTCAAGCTCGGAGTAGATGAAGGGCTTGAACAGCTCGAGGGCCATCTTCTTGGGCAGGCCGCACTGGTGCAGCTTCAGGTTCGGGCCCACGACGATGACCGAACGGCCGGAGTAGTCGACGCGCTTGCCGAGCAGGTTCTGACGGAAGCGGCCCTGCTTGCCCTTGATCATGTCGGACAGGGACTTCAGCGGGCGGCCGTTGGTGCCGGTGATGGCGCGGCCGCGGCGGCCGTTGTCGAACAGGGCGTCGACAGCCTCCTGCAACATGCGCTTTTCATTGCGGATGATGATGTCCGGCGCGCCAAGCTCAAGCAACCGCTTCAGACGGTTGTTGCGGTTGATGACGCGGCGGTACAGGTCGTTCAGGTCGGAGGTGGCGAAGCGGCCGCCGTCCAGCGGCACCAGGGGGCGCAGCTCGGGCGGGATGACCGGCACCACTTCCATGACCATCCACTCCGGCTTGTTGCCGGAATCGATGAAGGCCTCCACGATCTTGAGGCGCTTGGTAAGCTTCTTCTTCTTGGTCTGGGAGCGCGTGGTGGCGGACTCTTCGCGCAGGGTGGCGCGCAGTTCCTCAAGGTTGATGGCCTCAAGCAGCTTGCGCACGGTTTCCGCGCCCATGCCCACCTTCACCACGTCTTCGCCATAGTGGTCGATGACCTGGAGGTACTGGTCTTCGCCCAGCACCTGCAGGCGCTTCAGGCTCGTGTCGCCCGGATCGAGGACGATGTACGAGTCGAAGTACAGCACCTTCTCCAGGTCGGCCATGGTGATGTCGAGCAGGGTGCCGATCTTGGAGGGCAGGGTCTTGAGGAACCAGATGTGTGCAACGGGCGCAGCCAGTTCGATGTGCCCCATGCGCTCGCGGCGGACCTTGGAGGCGATGACCTCGACGCCGCACTTTTCGCACACGATGCCGCGGTGCTTCATGCGCTTGTACTTGCCGCAATTGCACTCATAGTCCTTCACGGGACCGAAGATCTTGGCGCAGAACAGGCCGTCGCGCTCCGGCTTGAAGGTGCGGTAGTTTATGGTCTCCGGCTTTTTGACTTCGCCGAAGCTCCACTCCCGGATTTTCTCGGGAGAGGCGATGGATATCTGGATAGCCTTGAGATTGCGGCCGGCAATGCCCAGGCTCGGCGCTCCACGCTGGGTGAACAGTTCGTCCAAGGTCATGAAGTTCCCTCGTAAGTTTGAGAGTTCCCTTTTTGGCCCGCCAGGGCGGGCCGCCAGTCAACGGTCAGGGTGCAGGGGGACGGGAGGAGTCCCCCCTGCCCTACTGCGGCCGTCTGACCGGCTTTTTCTTCTCGTCCTGGATCAGGTTCACATCCAGGCCCAGCGACATGAGCTCCTTGATGAGCACGTTGAAGGACTCGGGCAGGCCGGCCTCCAGGAAGTTGTCGCCCTTGACTATTTTCTCGTACATTTTCACACGGCCGGAGACGTCGTCGCTCTTGACCGTGAGGAACTCCTGCAGCAGGTACGCGGCGCCGTAGGCTTCAAGCGCCCACACTTCCATTTCGCCCAGACGCTGGCCGCCGAACTGGGCCTTGCCGCCCAGAGGCTGCTGCGTCACCAGGCTGTATGGGCCGGTGGAACGCGCGTGGATCTTTTCGTCAACCAGGTGGTGCAGCTTCAGCATGTACATGACGCCCACGGTGACCCGGTTGTGGAAGGGTTCGCCGGTGCGGCCGTCATACAGGGTGATCTTGCCGTCGTCGGGCAGACCGGCGTGCTGCAGCCAGCCCCAGATCTCGGACTCGTCCGCGCCGTCGAACACCGGGGTCTTGGTGATGATGCCGTGGCGCACGGTCTTGGCGAGCTTCTTCAGTTCCTCGTCGTCCAGGCTGGCGATGAGGTCCTCGATCTCCTTGGAGCCGAACACGGCGTTGATGTCCTTGCGGACCTGGGCCATGGCCTCGCCGCTTTCCACCATGTTGGCGATCTGCGCGCCCAGTTCGCGGGCGGCCCAGCCAAGGTGGGTCTCCATGATCTGGCCGATGTTCATGCGCGAAGGCACGCCCAGCGGGTTCAGCACAATGTCCATGGGGGTGCCGTCGGCGAAGAAGGGCATGTCCTCCTCGGGCAGGATGCAGGACACGACGCCCTTGTTGCCGTGACGGCCGGCCATCTTGTCGCCCACGGAAAGCTTGCGCTTCACGGCGACGTAGACCTTGACCATCTTGATCACGCCCGGCGGCAGATCGTCGCCCTCGGTGACCTTCTCGCGCTTGTTGTCGTAGACGGCCTTGATGAACTTGATCTGGCGGTCGTAGTCGTTCAGGATGCCCTTGATGGCGTCGTTCACGTCCTTGGACGAGAACATGCCGGCCAGCTTCTTGATGGGCAGTTCTTCAAGGGCCTCGCGGGTCAGCGGGCGGCCGGCATCGATGAGCACTTCGCCCTTCTTCTTGCCCATAAGGGGCTGCGCCACCTGCTTGTTCTCGCACACGGCCCAGATGCGTTCGCGCACGTTGTCGGTGAGCGCGGCCACGTGCTTCATTTCCTTCATGTCGAAGTCGGACAGCGCGCCCTGCTCGATGGCGATGGTGCGGTCGTCCTTCTCGCCGGAGCGGCGGTTGAAGACCTTGACGTCGACAACAGTGCCCTCGATTCCAGGCGGTACTTTCAGGGACGTGTTCTTCACGTCGCGCGCCTTGTCGCCGAAGATGGCGCGCAGGAGCTTCTCTTCCGGGGTCAGCTGGGTTTCGCCCTTAGGGGTGATCTTGCCCACCAGGATGTCGTCGGGCATGACCTTGGCGCCCAGGCGGATGATGCCGCAGTCGTCAAGGTTGCGCAGCATCTCCTCGGAGACGTTCGGGATGTCGCGGGTGATTTCCTCGGGTCCGAGCTTGGTGTCGCGGGCGACAACCTCGAACTCTTCGATGTGCACCGAGGTGTAGACGTCCTCCTTCACCACGCGTTCGCTGATGAGGATGGAGTCTTCGTAGTTATAGCCGCACCAAGGGGTGAAGGCCACCAGGAGGTTCTTGCCCAGGGCCAGCTCGCCATCGCGGATGCCGGGGCCGTCGGCCATGACCTCGCCCTTCTTCACGCGCTGGCCGGTCTGCACGCAGGGACGCTGGCCGAAGCAGGAGTTCTGGTTCGACTTGTGCCACTTCTGCAGTTCGTAGTGCAGGGTACCGCCGGTGTTGGGGGCCACGGCCTCGTCGTAGTTCACGATGAGGCGTTCGGCGTCGGCGAAGTGGACCACGCCGTCGCCCTTGGCCAGGATGCACGCGCCGGAGTCTCTGGCCACCACGCCTTCCATGCCGGTGCCCACCAGGGGCACGTCGCACTTGAGCAGAGGCACGGCCTGACGCTGCATGTTGGAGCCCATGAGCGCGCGGTTGGCGTCGTCATGCTCCAGGAAGGGAATGAGCGCCGCGGAGATGGACACGATCTGGCTCGGACTGATGTCCATGAGCGTGACCTGTTCCTTGGGCACGAAGTTGGGATCGCCCGCCTGGCGCGCCTGCACCAGGGCCGGGATGATGCGGTTGTCCTCGTCCAGCTCCAGGCTGGCCTGGGCCACCGCTTCGCCGGCCTCGCGGCTGGCGTCCATCCACACGATCTCGTCGCCAGCGCGGCCATCCTGGACAACGCGGAACGGGGTCTCGATGAAGCCGTAGTCGTTGACGCGGGCGTAGGTGGTCAAGGACACGATAAGACCGATGTTCGGTCCTTCGGGAGTTTCAATGGGGCAGATGCGGCCGTAGTGCGAAGTGTGCACGTCGCGCACCTCGAAGCCCGCGCGCTCGCGGGTCAGGCCGCCGGGTCCCAGGGCCGAGAGGCGGCGCTTGTGCGTCACTTCCGACAGGGCGTTGGTCTGGTCCATGAACTGCGAGAGCTGGGAGGTTCCGAAGAACTCCTTCAGCACCGCGGCCACGGGCTTGGGATTGATGAGGTCGTGGGGCATGAGCGTGGACACTTCCTGCAGGCTCATGCGCTCCTTGATGGCGCGCTCCATGCGGACAAGGCCGATGCGGTACTGGTTTTCCACCAGCTCGCCCACGGGGCGCACGCGGCGGTTGCCCAGGTGGTCGATGTCGTCGGCCGGGCCGTGGGAGTCCTTCAGCTTCACCAGCACCTTCACGGCCTTGAGGATGTCCTCGTTGGTCAGGGTGCGCAGCTCAAGGGATTCCTTGATGTCCATGCGGGTGTTCAGCTTGTAGCGGCCAACCGTGGACAGATCGTAGTAGTCCGCATTGCGGAACAGGTTCTCGAAGAAGCTGGCCGCGATTTCAGCGGTCGGCGGGGAGCTGGGGCGCAGGCGGCGGTAAATCTCGATCTGCGCGCTGGCCAGGTCCGTGGTCTTGTCGGCGGCCAGGGTGTCGCGCATGGACGAAGACACGTCCATGCCCTTGGTGAACAGCACGCTGATCTCGTGCACGCCCTGGGCGCGGATGCGCTCGATGAGATCGGCGGAGACTTCCTGGGAAGCCTCGGCGATGACCTCGCCGGTGTTCGCGTCGACGATGTCGTGGGCCAGGTACTGGCCAAGCAGCGCATCGGCGGCGACTTCGATGGCGGTGACGCCGTCTTTGATCATCTTGCGCCACGAGCCCTTGGTGATGGGCCGGCCCTTCTTGACGAGCACCTTGCCATCGGAGAGCTCAATGTCGACGTAGGCGTCTTCCTTGCGGTACTGATCCTCGCGGACCTTGCGCAGCACGCGCTCGCCGTCGAAGAGATACTCTTCGTGGTCGTAGAAGTAGTCCAGGATGTCGGCCTTGGTCATGCCCATGGCCTTGAACAGGATGGTCGCGGGCATCTTCCGGCGGCGGTCGATGCGGACATACAGGATGTCCTTGTGGTCGAAGTCGAAGTCCAGCCAGGAGCCGCGCATGGGGATGATGCGGCAGGAGTACAGAACCTTGCGGCTGGAGTGCGTCTTGCCCGAGTCGTGCTCGAAGATGATGCCGGGCGAGCGCTGCAGCTGGTTGACGATGACGCGCTCGGTGCCGTTGATGATGAAGGTGCCCTTGTCGGTCATCAGCGGCAGGGTGCCGAAATAGATGTCCTGCTCTTTGATGTCGCGAATGGTGCGGCTGCCGGACTCCTCGTCCACGTCGAAGACCACCAGGCGCACGATGAGGCGCAACGGAGCCTCAAAGGTGAGTCCCTTGGCCAGGCACTCGTCCTCGTCATACTTGGGGTCCTGGATGACGTAGCTCACGTACTCCAGGCTGGCGGTGCGGTTGAAGTCTTCTATGGGGAACACGGAACGGAACACGGCCTCAAGGCCGAGATCGGCGCGGCTAGCCGGTGGTTCGTCGCGCTGCAGGAATTTCAGGTAGGAGTCCACCTGAAGCTCCAACAGATGCGGAATGGGCAGGCTGTTGGCGATCTTACCGAAATGTTTGGTGAGTTGGGCCATTGTCACCTCATCGAGCGAGACGGTTGGTGTTCACGGGAAATAGCTAAGCCCCGGGCGCAAAGCGTCCTTGGGCAAATTTCAGGTCCCGGTCCAAAAATGCGGGTCACGTTGCGTCACGTCTAAATGTCCCCAAATGGAATCAGATCTCCGCAGGGGGGTGGGAAAAATTCCTGTTTTGGATCGCGCTGTTACAGCTGCGGCTCCAGTTGCACGCGGACCTTCCGGCGCAACTCAACCCGCACCGCCAATGGCGGCAACGGGCGTCATAAAAGAGAGACGGAGCGGAGGACGCATCCCCGAGGGGGTGCGTCCTCCGCCCGGTATATCTCAAAGTCTGGTCAAAAACTACTTCACCTCGACGACGGCGCCGGCTTCGGTGAGGTCCTTCTTGGCAGCTTCGGCGTCAGCCTTGCTCACGCCTTCCTTGATGGTCTGGGGAGCGCCGTCGACCTTGTCTTTGGCTTCCTTCAGGCCCAGGCCGGTGAGGGCGCG
>NZ_DATMYK010000268.1:0-7698 GCF_035560995.1 Humidesulfovibrio sp.
AAACTGCATCGTGCGCTTGGCGCAGCTGGCGCGCGCCTCGGGCATCCACATGATCCTGGCCACCCAGCGCCCCAGCGTGGACGTGGTCACCGGGCTCATCAAGGCGAACTTTCCCACGCGCATCTCCTTTCAGGTCACCAGCCGCCACGATTCGCGCACCATTCTGGACACCGTGGGCGCGGAGCGCCTGCTGGGCAAGGGCGACATGCTCTACAAGTCCGGCGGGTCCAAGCTCAAGCGCATGCACGGGGCCTATGTGGACGAGGTGGAGATCGAGGCCGTGGTGGCCTACTGGAAGGCCAAGCAGCCCCAGCAGTTCGATCTGGACTTCACCGAATGGCGCAAGGAGGGCGAGGCGGCCCCTGGCGGCGGCCCCGGCAGCGAGGGCGGCAGCGGCGTGGCCGACGACCCCATGTACTCCGAGGCCGTGGAGTTCGTCACCGGCCAGGGCAAGGCGTCCATCTCCCTCATCCAGCGCCGCTTCCGCATCGGCTTCAACCGTGCAGCGCGCTACATTGAACAGATGGAGGCCGACGGCCTGCTCGGCGCGCCGGACGGCAGCAAGCCTCGCGTGGTCCTCGGCAAGGGGCGCGACTAGTTCGCACGCCTTGCTTTCCCACAGACAAAAGAAAAGCCCCGGCGATGCGCATCGCCGGGGCTTTTTGTGTTGTGCGGGAGCTGGGCGGCCTGGGCTACTTGGCCTGAGCCAGTTTCTTTTCTTCTGCTGCCTTTTCCGCAGCCTGGGCCTGTTCGCTGTCCCAGCCGCCGCCAAGAGCCTTGTACAGGGTGAGGGTGTTGGCCAGGCGCGAGAGCCGCGCGCTGATGAGGTTCTGCCGCGAGGAGGCGAAGGAGCGCTGCGAGTCGAGCTTTGACAGGTAGGAGTCCACGCCGTTCTCGTAGCGCAGGGTGGAGAGCTCGTAGCTTTTGCCCGTGGCCTTGACCAGAGAGGACTGCGCCGAGACCTGGGTCTCCAGCGAGGCGCTTTGGGCCAGGGCGTCGGAGACCTCCTTGAAGGCCGTCTGCACGGTCTTTTCATACTGCGCCACCATGATGTCCCGTTCGGCTTCAGAAGCCTTGACCCCGGCGCGGATGGCACCGGCATGGAAGATGGGCACAGTGAGCTGCGGAACAAAGGACCAGGCGCCGGCCGGGGAGTTGAACAGGTCTCTCACCTCATTGCTGGCGAAGCCCACGCTTGAAGTGATGCCGATGGAGGGGAAGTACTTGGCGCGCGCGGCTCCGATGTCGGCGTTGGCGGCCTTGAGCTGATGCTCGGCGGCCAGCACGTCGGGCCTGCGGGTCAGCACCTCGGAGGGCAGGCCTGCGGGCACGGGGTTCAAGGGGGCCACGTCCGCCAGGGATTTGGCGGGCAGGAGTTCCGCCGAAAGGGGCATGCCCACCAGCACGGACAGGGTGTTTTCGTCGGAAGTCACCTTGGCGGTGTAGGTGGCCACGTTGACCTTGGCGGTATCCACGGTGGTCTGCGCCTGGGAGAGGTCGAGCTCGTTGGCCACGCCGAAGTTGAAGCGCTGCTGCACGATATCATACGACGCCAGTTCGGTGTCCAGGATCTCCTGGGCCAGCGTCAGCTGTTCGCGGTCCGCCGCCAGGGTCAGGTAGGCCGTGGCCACCTCGGCCACCAGGGAGAGTTCCACGCTGCGGCGCGAGGCTTCCGTGGCCAAGAAGTTCTCCAGGGCCTCGTCCTTCAAGCTTTGGATGCGGCCAAAGAGGTCCAGCTCAAAGGAGCTGAAACCCAGGCCCACGCTGTAGGTGCGGCTGGTGACGGCCACGCCCGTGCCAGAGAGCTTGGCCGGGGTGCGCTGCATGTTCGCCCCGCCCGTGGCGTCGATCTTGGGCAAGAGGTCTGCGCGCTGGATCTGGTACTGCGCCTGGGCCTTTTCGATCTTCAGGGCGGCTACGCGCAGGTCGCGATTGTTGATGAGGGCCAGCTCCACAAGGCGTTTGGTGGGCTCGTCGGCGATGATCTGCCGCCAGTCCTGCGCCTTGACGCCGGGAGTCGCTTTCGCTCCCGCGCCGCTGGTCCAGTCGCCCGGCAGGACCGGGCTTGGCTGAGTGTATTTCGGGGCCATGGTGCAGCCGCCGGCGAACACCGGGAGCAGGGCGGCCAGGCAGGCCGCAGCCAGAGCATGTCGCTTGGAGCGCATTACTTCACCTCGCGGGAGTTGTCGTCGCCGGGGGCGGCGTCGTTGGCGGTCTGGTCCGTGTTCTCGTCTACTATGGTTGCTTCCAGGGGGGCGTCCGCGACGGTCGCGGGCACCTGCTTGTTCTTGCGCATGGCGAAACGGTACACGATGACGAAGAACACCGGAACGAAGTAGATGCCGAGGAAGGTCGCCGCGAGCATGCCGCCGATGACGCCGGTACCGATGGCGCGCTGGCTGCCGGAGCCTGCGCCGGTGCTGATGGCCAGGGGCAGCACGCCCAGGATGAAGGCCAGGGAGGTCATGAGGATGGGCCGCAGGCGCAAGCGCGAGGCTTCCATGGTCGCCTCCAGCAGTCCGTAGCCCTTTTCCACAAGGTCTTTGGCGAACTCCACGATGAGAATGGCGTTTTTGGCGGCCAGGCCGATGGTGGTGAGCAAGCCCACCTGGAAGTAGACGTCGTTGGTCAGTCCGCGGGCGATGGTGGCGAGCACCGCGCCCACAACGCCGAGCGGCACCACGAGCATGACCGCCGTGGGCACGGACCAGGACTCGTACAGCGCGGCAAGGCACAGGAAGACCACAAGGATGGAGATGGCATATAGCGCCGGAGCCTGGGAGCCGCTCATGCGCTCCTGGTAGGACAGGCCGGTCCATTCAAGGCCGATGCCCGCAGGCAGCTGCGCCGCGATCTCCTCAATGGCCGCCATGGCGTGGCCGGAGCTTAAGCCCGGGGCGGGCATGCCCAGCACTTCGACGGCGGACATGCCGTTGTAGCGCTCAAGGCGCGGTGAGCCATAGGTCCAGCGGCCGGAGGAGAAGGCGCCGAAGGGCACCATGTCGCCCTTGGTGTTGCGCACGTACCAGAGGTTGATGTCCTCGGGCATCATGCGGAAGGGCGCGTCGCCCTGCATGTAGACCTTTTTCACGCGGCCACGGTCGATGAAGTCGTTGACGTAGCTGCCGCCGAGCACGGTGGACAGGGTGTCGTTGATCGCCGCCTGGGACAGGCCGAAGGCACCCGCACGGGCTTGGTCGATGTCGATCTGGTACTGGGGCGTGTCCTCCATGCCGTTGGGGCGCACGGCCATAAGGGAGGGATTCTTTGCCGCCATGCCCAGAAGCTGGTTGCGCGCCTGCATCAGGGCCGCATGGCCAAGGCCTGCGCGGTCCTGAAGGAACAGGTCGAAACCGGAGGCGTTGCCGAGTTCCATGACCGCCGGGGGCAGGAAGGCGTATACGTTGGCGCTCTTGATCTGCGAGAAGGCCATCATGGCCCGGCCCGCCACGGCCTTGGCGCTGGCCGCCTCGCCCTTGCGCTCGTCCCATGGCTTGAGCTGGATGAAGGCCAGACCGGCGTTCTGTCCGCGCCCGGCGAAGCTGAAGCCCGCAACCGTGAACAGCGAACTGACGGTCTGCTTCTCGTTTTCCAGGAAGTGGTGCTCCATCTGCTGCAGCACCTCGAGGGTGCGCTCCTGCGGAGCGCCCGCGGGGAGCTGGACCAAGCTGAAGATGACGCCCTGGTCTTCCTCGGGCAGGAACGAGGTCGGCAAGCGCATGAACAGCACTCCCAGAGCCACGAGGATGCCGAGGTACACCAGCATGACGCGCTTGGGCCGCGTCAGCAGGCCGGAAACGCCGTTGCGGTAGCGGGTGCTGCCCTTGTCGAACAGGCGGTTGAAGGTGCCGAAGAAGCCGTGCTGGGTGTGCGTGTGGTGCTCACCCTTGTGGATGGGCTTGAGGAAGGTGGCGCACAGGGCCGGGGTGAGCACGATGGCCACGAGGACCGACAGGGCCATGGCCGAGACGATGGTCAGCGAAAACTGACGGTAGATAACGCCCGAGGAGCCGCTGATGAAGGCCATGGGGATGAACACCGCGGAAAGGACCAGGGCGATGCCCACCAGCGCGCCGGTGATCTGGCCCATGGATTTCTTCGTGGCCTCTTTTGGCGAAAGCCCTTCCTCGGTCATGATGCGTTCGACGTTTTCCACGACGACGATTGCGTCGTCGACGAGTAGACCGATGGCCAGCACGATGCCGAACATGGTCAGCGTGTTGATGGAGAAGCCGAAGGCCGCCAGGGCTCCGAAGGTGCCCAGGAGCACCACCGGCACCGCGATGGTGGGGATGATGGTGGCCCGCATATTCTGCAGGAACAGGTACATGACCAGGAAGACCAGGATGATGGCCTCGGCCAGGGTCTTGATTACTTCCTCGATGCTGACGCGCACGAAGGGCGTGGTGTCGTACGGGAAGACGATGCGCATGCCTGTCGGGAAGGTCTTGGAGAGTTCGTCGACGGAGGTGCGCACGCCCTTGACTGTTTCCAGCGCGTTGGCGCCCGTGGCCAGCTTGATGGCGATGCCTGTGGAGGGCTTGCCGTTGAAGTGCGAGACCGTATCGTAGGACTCGCTGCCGAGCTCCACGCGGGCCACGTCTTTCAGGCGCACGGTGGAGCCGTCCTGGTTGGTGCGCAGGATGATCTTCTCGAACTGGTCCACGGATTCGAGGCGGGTCTGCGAGAGGATGGTGAAGCTCATCTGCTGGCCGGGCTGGGCGGGGGTGCCGCCAATCTGGCCTGCGGAGATCTGCGCGTTCTGCGCCACGATGGACGCGGACACGTCAGAGGGCATGAGCTTGTAGTTGTTCAGCTTGTTCGGGTCGAGCCAGACGCGCATGGCGTACTGTGCGCCGAAGACGCTGGCCTCGCCCACGCCGTTGACTCGGCTGATGGGGTCGAGCAGGTAGGCCGAGGCATAGTCGCTCAAGTCCCTGCCGTTCATCTTCGGGTCGTCGGAAACCAGCGCCACGATCATGAGGAAGCTGGTGGCGCTCTTGTTCACGGTGATGCCCTGGCGCTGCACGGCCTCCGGAAGAAGGGGCGTGGCCAGGGCGAGCTTGTTCTGCACCTGCACCTGGGCGATGTCCGCGTCCGTGTTCGAGTCGAAGGTCAGGGTGATGGCCACCTGGCCCGTGGCGTCGCTTGTGGCGGACATGTAGCGCAGGTTGTCGATGCCCTTCATCTTTTGTTCGATGACCTGGGTGACGGTGTCTTCGACGGTCTTGGAGGATGCGCCGGGATACGCCGCACTGATGGTGACAGTGGTGGGCGCGATTTTAGGATATTGCGAGATGGGCAGCTTCAGGATGGAAAGCGCGCCCGCAAGCATGATGATGATGGCGATGACCCAGGCGAAAACCGGGCGATCGATGAAGAACTTGGCCATGATATAAGCTCCCGGTCCCTGCTACTGCGCGGGCGTGGGTTCAGACTTCTGATCGGAGGCCGACGCCCCGACGGAACCGGGCCAGGGCTGGTCCTTGGGCGGAGAGTAGACGATGCTTCTCTTGTCGGTCGGAACCTTGCCCTTGGGCTCGTCCTTCATCACTTCCTTCATGACTTCCTTCATGCCGGCGCGCGCCGGAGCGGCCTTTTCTGCCGGGACGGACGTCTGAGGCTTTTCGGCCTTGGCGGCGACAGGGGCAGGAGACGCTGTCGCGGCAGGCTTTGCGGCCTTTGGCGCAGCGTCGGCCTTGGGAGCCGCTTCGGGTTTGGCCGCTTCAGGTTTGGCGGCTTCGGGCTTGGCGGCAGGCTGCTGGGCGGCTTCCGGTGCAGGGGCCTGCGCGGTGGCGTTGGCGGCCTGACCGGCCTGGCCAGCAGGGGCGGCGGGTGCGGCCTGGCCGGCTTCCACGGCCTTGGCCTTGCCGCCGGGCTTCACCTTCTGCAGACCGTCCACGATGACGCGGTCCCCCGCAGCGAGGCCTTCGGAAACCAGCCATTTGTCTCCCACCACACGGACGACGCTGATCTGGCGAACCTCGACCACTCCGTCGGCCTTGACCACCATGACCTGAGCGAGACCGCGGCTGTCGCGGCTCACCGCGGCCTGCGGCACCACGATGGCGTTTTCCTCGACGCCTTCCTCAAGCACGGCGCGCACGTAGAGGCCGGGCATCAGTTCCTGGCGGGCGTTGGGGAACAGGGCGCGCAGAGTGATGACGCCGGTGGTCTGGTCGACCGTGATGTCGGAGAACTGCAGGGAGCCTTCGGTGCCGTAGGGCGTGCCGTCCTCGAACAAGAGCTTCACCTTGGCCCCGCCCGTGCCGGTCTTTTTGAGTTTGCCGCTGGCGAGATCGCGCTTCATGCGCAGCACTTCGGAGCTGGACTGGGTGACATCCACATACATGGGGTCGGTCTGCTGCACCGTGGCCAACGCGGTGGCCTGGCTGGCGGTGACCAGGGCGCCGGGGGTGACGCTGGACTTGCCGATGCGTCCGGAGATGGGCGAAGTGACGCGGGTGTAGGAAAGGTTGATGCGTGCGGTCTCAAGGGCGGCCTTGGCGGCGATGACGTCGGCCTCGGTCTGGCGCTTGGCGGCCTGGGCGTCGTCGTTGTCCTGCTGGCTCACGGCATTGACCTTGGTCAGGTTGCCGTAGCGGTCGCCCTTGAGGCGCGCGGGCACGGCATTGGCCTCCGCCTTGGCCAGGGTGGCCTTGGCGTTGTCGTAGGCGGCCTGATAGGTGGCCGGGTCGATCTGATAGAGCACCTCGCCGAGCTTCACCTCGGAGCCTTCCTTGAACAGGCGTTTCTGGATGATGCCGCCCACCTGGGGGCGCACATCCGAAACCTGATAGGCCGAGGTGCGGCCCGCCAGCACTGTGGTCAGGGTCACGGTTTCGGGCTTGATGGTGACGACCGTGACTTCCGGCTCACCGGCCTGCGGAGGGCCGCCAGCCTGCTTGCTTTGGCCGCAGCCGGGCAAGGCGACCAGAAGTGCGGCGAAGAGAAGCAGGGAGCGCGGGAAAGAGGTACTGATTCGCATTTGTGTGTCCTGATCTTGTGTTGAAGTGCTGGGGGGCCAACCGGGCGGCTATCGTTACTGGGCGGTGCGGATGCGCTCTATGCCGCCCAGGGAGAATTGCATGATAAAATCGGTAATATGCTCAATGTTGCTGGCCTTGAGAGTCAGGTCCGGGCTCATGCGGCTGATGGCCTCTTTTGCATAGTCGAACAGTACGCACTGGCCGATGATGCTTGAGGCGCATCGGGAAACCGTGGCCTCGTCGGCACCTGGCACCATCTGCCGCACGATGTCGAGCAGCAGGTTGTGCGTGGGGCGGCAATGCCGCTCAAAGATCTCGCCGAAAAATTGCGACGGCTCTATGAACTCCTGCGTCAGCAGTTTGCCCAGGCGCTCGTTTTCCGGGGTGCCGTCGCCCAGGGTCTGCAACAGAAAGCTGCGGACATAGGCGCGCAGGCGCTCTGTTGGCGGACTCTGCTCGGAAACGCCGAGGTCGCGCGGGTTGCGCCTGTTCTCATGCTCCAAATAGTCCTGCAGCACCGAGACGTAGAGCTTTTCCTTGCCGCCGAAATGATAGTTCACGGAAGCTACGTTGGCTCCGGCCAGGGTGCATATGTCGCGGACGGTGGCGTTTTTAAGCCCGTTTTCCGCAAAAACCTTGCGGCCAGCCTGCAATAACCGGGCCTTGGTTCCGGTTTCCGGGGGTGAAGCCATCGGATACTCCTTCATGC
>NZ_DATMYK010000269.1:0-9351 GCF_035560995.1 Humidesulfovibrio sp.
GCACAGCACAGCATGGAAGCCCTGGCCGCGCGCCTGCACCTCGCCTCGGCCGCGCTGCACATGACCGCAACCGAAGGCCTGCTGGCCGTGCTGACCAGCGAAGCCGTCCGTCTTTCCCCCCAGATCGACCAGGACGCCTGGCGGCGGGGCTACTGCCCCGTATGCGGCGGCGGCCCGGATGCGGGCTTCCAAAAGGAAGGCAAGGAGGACTCCGAGTTCCTCATCGCCAAGGCCGGACAGCTGTGGTTCCACTGCGGCCAGTGCGCCGCCCTGTGGCGCTTCCCGCGCATGCGCTGCGCCGCCTGCGACTGCGAAGATCCAGCGCGCCTGGAAATCCTGCTGGCCGAAAGCGATCCGCGCTCGGAATTCGAACGCGCGCACCTGTGCCTGGACTGCAGGACCTACTTCAATACCGTGAACATGGTGGACCGCACCGACCGCATCAATCTGGAAATGCTGGCCATGAGCCTGCTGCACCTGGACGTGCTGGCCCAGGAGCGCGGCTATACGCCCATGGCTCCCTCGCCCTGGAATACGCTGACGTAGCGAGAAAAAGACGAGCCGGGGGGAAACCTTTCTGAAGAAAGGTTCTCCCCCCGGCCCCCCTTTCCAAAGACTTTTCATGGGGTGCCGCAACGCGCCCCTCGGAGCCATCTCCGAACGAAAGGTCCCGGAAGCGCAGCGCTTCCGGGGCCTTTCGTTCGGCATGCGTGCATACCCCCTGCGGGCTCCAATAGCGATGCCCAACATGAAGAGCGAGCACAAGCGCCCCCGCCCTTGACGCGACGCCCGTTGCTATGTCACACAGGACATAACAAATCACGGACGAGGTGCGCCATGATCGACAAAACCGCCACCCCGAAGGCTTCCACGGCTTCCGAATCCAAGGACTGCGTGTTCTGCCTGCCCTTCTGCGGCCTGGGAGAAGACGCCGGTATCGTGGCGCGCATCAAGGCCTGCGGGGAGCTGCTTTTGGAGCAGAGCGCCGCCAGCCAGCCGGAATTCGCCCCGGCCACGCCGAAGCTTTAGTCCACAGGCCCCGCCGCCCGGCCAGCCGCACGTTGCGTGGCGCCCCCCGCCGCGCAAGCCAGCCAAGGCAGAAGGCTTTCCCCTCTCTGCCCTGCGCCTTGTCTCTTTCATTTTGTGCCACAACTCCGTCCTGTTTTCCGACCACAGCCCCCACTCCTCCCCCCTGCGAATGCAAAGGCCGGAACGAGTTGGGCTCGTTCCGGCCTTTGCATTCGCCCTGCGGGTCCAGGGGGTGCATACCCCCTGGCGGGGCCTGGGGCAGCGCCCCAGCGGGGTCCAAGGGGCGGCGCCCCTTGCTTCTCTTTTATTCCTCTTCGTCCAGCATGCTCAGGTCGCCGGGCGCTTCGCCGGTTTCCTCGGCCTTCAGCACGCGGCGCAGAATCTTGCCGCTTTTGGTGCGCGGCAGGGTTTCGCGGAACTCCACGCCCTTGATGACGGCCACGGGGCCGAGCTCCTTGCGCATGTGGTGCTGCAGCTCCAGCACCAGTTCATCGGAGCCGCTGAAGCCCTGGTTCAGGATGACGAAGGCCTTGGCGGCCTCGCCCTTGATCTTGTCGGGCACGCCGATGACGGCGGCCTCGGCCACGGCCGGATGCGCGCGGAAGGCGTTCTCCAGCTCGGCGGTGCCCAGGCGGTGCCCGGCGATGTTCAGCACGTCGTCGGCGCGGCCCTGGATCCAGAGGAAGCCGTCCTCGTCGCGCTTGGCCACGTCTCCGGCCAGGTACTTGCCCGGGAAGCGGCGGAAGGCTTCCAGGTAACGCTGCTTGCCTTCGTCCTTGCCGCTTGGGTCGAAGACCCCGGTCATCATGGCGGGCCAGGGCTTGTTGATGACGAGCAGCCCGCCCTTGCCGGTGGGCACGGGCTTGCCCTCGCGGTCCACCACGTCCACCTCCACGCCGGGCAGGGGCTTGGTGACGCTGCCGGGCTTCAGAAGCGAGATGGGCAGGGGCGAAATCATGAACATGCCGGTTTCGGTCTGCCACCAGGTATCGAGCAGCGGGCATTCGCCGCGCCCGATGTGCCGGTAGAACCACAGCCAAGTCTCCGGGCCTATGGGCTCGCCCACGGTGCCGAGCAGGCGCAAGGTGGAGAGGTCGTGCATGCGCGGGTACTGCGGGCCGAAACGCATGAGCATGCGGATGAGCGTAGGCGCGGTGTAGAAGATGTTCACCCCGTACTTGCTCACGATGTGCCACATGCGGTCGGCCTGGGGGTAGTTCGGGTGGCCTTCGTAGATGAGGGTGGTGGTGCCGGCCAGAAGCGGCCCGTAGACCACGGCGCTGTGCCCCGTGACCCAGCCGAGGTCGGCGGTGCACCAGAAGATGTCCGTGGGCTTGATGTCGAACACGTGGGTGAGGGTGCGGTGCACGCCCACCATGTAGCCGCCGTGGCAGTGGGAAACCACCTTGGGCGCGCCGGTGGTGCCGCTGGTGTGCAGCAGAAACAGCGTATCGTTCGCGTCCATGACCTCGGCGGGCGATTCCGGCCTTTCGCGGCGCACCACGTCGTCGAACCAGAAGTCGCGGCCCTCCTGCATGTCGGTGTCCACCTTGGCGCGGTGCACCACCACGACGGAATCGACGCTGTCGGTGCTGGCGCCCATGAGGGCCTCGTCCACCACGGGCTTCAGCTTGATGATCTGGCCGTTTCTGTAGAAGCCGTCGGCCGTGACCACGAGCTTGGCCTGCACGTCCTTGATGCGCGAGCGCAGGGCCTTGGCCGAGAAGCCCGCAAAGACGAGGGAATGCACCGCGCCGATGCGCGCGCAGGCCAGCATGGCGATGACGGCCTCCGGCAGGGGCGGCATGTAGATGACCACGCGCTCGCCCTTGGCGACGCCGAGGGTGCGCAGGGCCCCGGCGAAGCGGTTCACTTCGCGGTAGAGCTCGTAGTAGGTGAACTTGCGGGAATCGCCCGGCTCGCCTTCCCAGATGAGGGCCAGCTTGTTCTTGTTGGCCGTCTCTATGTGGCGGTCCAGGCAGTTGTAGACGATGTTGCAGCGCGCGCCGGGGAACCAGCGGTAGAAGGGGGCGTCCGAATCGTCGAGCACCTTGTCCCACTTCTTGTACCAGTCCAGCTCGTCGGCGGCCTCCTCCCAGTAGCCCAGGGGGTCGTGGGCGGCCTGACGGCGGAAGCCCTCCAGCTCCTGGGGGTTCACGTTGGCCTCTATGACCAGCTGGGGCAGGGGCCTGAAGACGCGCAGCTCCTGCGCCAGGCTGTCCAGGGTTCCGCTGTTGTCCATGTTCTTCGTCCTCCTCGGGCGCGGGAAGGGGGGGGTCCGGCGCGGCCCAAAGCCAGGGCGTTCCGCTTGTTGCGGCCCGCATGTGCACAGTGTCTACATCAGTCCGCACGGCCTTGGCCCGTGCCATTCGACGGACGGCGGCGCTGGCGCGGTGAATGGCCGGGGCCGCCCAGGAAAGTCCGGCCCGGCGCGCCTAGAAGCCCAGCACCTGCTTGAGGCTGGCTATGCGCCTGCGGCTGATGGGCAGCTCGATGCGCGTTCTGCCCGCGGTGCGCAGCATGAAGTTGCTGCCGGGCAGCGACGCGATTTCCGTCACCATATCCAGATTGACCAAATATTTGCGGTGCACGCGGAAGAAGCGGTGCGGGGCCAGGCGCTCCTCCAGGTACTTCACGCGGTAGCTGGTGAGGTACTTCTGACTCGCCGTGTGCACGTAGGAGTAGTCCTCGTAGGCCTCCACGAACACGATCTGCCCGTAAGGCACCAGGAACATGCGGCCGTCCTGGCTCACGGCCAGCTTCTCTATCTCCGGGGTGCGCGCCTGGTTGGTGTCCCAGGCCTGTTTGAGGGCCGAGAGGAAGTGCTCCTGCTCGTCGTCCTCAAGCGGCACGGAGACGGTCTTGTCGTCCTCGCCGGGCCAGGGGCCGTCGTCAAAGGCCGTTTGGGGCGCGGCCTCGGACCATTTCTCGGGCATGGGCACCTCGCGGAAGCGGGCCTTGAACTCCGAGAGCTTGGCCAGGGTCTTCTGGATGCGTTCCTCCGGCGCGGGCCACAAGAGGTAGTCCGTGGCGCCCTGCTCGAAGGCGGCGTAGGCGTGGGATTCGCTTGCGGCCAGAAACACCAGCGCGGGCTTGTTCTTCCGGCCGGAGAGCATCTGCGCCAGCTCCAGGCCGTTCACTCCGCCGGGCAGGTCAAGCCCGATGAACAGCGCGCCGTAGGGGATGGCCTCGATGAGTTCCATGGCCTCGAAGGCCGTGACGGCCTCGCCCAGCACCTGCAGAAAGCCCGCGTCGGAGAGCGCCCGGCGCAGGTCGCGCCGGACAAGGGGGTCCGGGTGCAGCAGAAGCGTCTTGAGCTTGGCCATGTGCGGGCGGTTCCCGGTAGCAGTGTTGACGCCGCCCGAAACTGAGCCGAAGGGGGGCGGCGCGGGGGCGAAAGGCGGCAGGCCTCACAGGGACTTGTGCCGTAAATAATTCCGCCGCGCAAGGCCACATGGCAGGCTTGGCGGCCGACAGGCGGCCCCTCTGTCACGTTGCGTGTTGCACCGGGCTGATGTAGCCTTCCTGCATGAGCGACAATACACAGCCCATCGCCGTCATGAGCGACGTGCACGGCAACCTGGAGGCGCTGACCTCCGTGCTGGCGGACATCGACGCCCGGAACGTCTCGCGGATCATCAACCTGGGAGACATGGTGGGCTACGGCCCGGAGCCCGACGCCTGCGTGAAGCTCCTGCGCGAGCGCGGGGTCGAGTCCATCCTGGGCAACCACGAGCACGGCCTGCTGGAAGCCCAGGCGCGGGGCTGGTTCAACCCCCAGGCGCGCAAGGCGCTCGACCGCACCCGCGAGCTTTTGTCCGACGAGGCGCTGATGTACTTCCGCACCCTGCCGCGCACCTGCGAGGCCTTTGGCGCGCTCTTCGTGCACGGCTGCCCGCCGGGACTGGTGAGCAAGTACCTGTACGAACTGGACGACGCGGGCTTTCGCGAAACCTTCGGCCTGTACCAGAACCGCCTGTGCTTCGCCGGGCACACCCACGAGCTGGAGCGCATCAGCCTGCTGACCGGCCAGGAGCGCACGAAAATCGCGCGCAAGGTGCTGGGCAAGGGCAGAATAACGCTGAACCCCGCGGCGCGGCACATCATCAACGCCGGGGCCGTGGGCCAGCCGCGCGACGGCAACAACAAGGCCAAATATCTGCTGTGGGAGCCCGGAGACGGGAATGCCCCGGACAAGATCGACGTGCGCTACGTGGCGTACGACATCGCCAAAACCGCCGCCGCCATCATCGAAAAGGGCCTGCCCTCGGTCTACGCCGACCGGCTCTGGTAGTCGCGGTACAGGGGGAACCGCACACTGACGCGCGCACCCTGCCCAGGGGCCGAGGCGATGGCCATCTGCCCTTCCAGCTGTTCCGCAGCGGCGTGCAGGCATTGCAGGCCAAAGGAATTGCGCCCCAGTTCAGCGGGGTCGCCCGCAAGCCCGCTGCCGTTGTCGGCGATGCTCAGCTCCGCCTGGCCGCCGCGCGCGTGCAGCTCCACCCGGATGACTCCTCCCCCCTGCGTGCCGTCCCCCTGTCCGTCGCTCCCGTCCCAGGCGGGAAAGGCGTGCTTGATGGCGTTGGTCAGGGCCTCGGCCAGGAAGATGCCGCAGGGAATGACTTGTGCGGGCAGAAGGTTTAAGGCCTCCACATCCAGCTCCAGCGCCAGGGGCGCCTGCGGCGGCGGCGGCGATTGCGCTCCGAACAGGGTGCTGGCCAGGCGCTCCACATGGGCCTTGGCGTCGCTCATGGCGTCCGGCCCGCCGCCCACCATGGATTCGTGCGCCTTGGCCAGGGCCAGCACCCGCGCGCCCGCATCGGCCAGGGAGTGCCGGGCCTTGGCGTCCGTGGTCTGGATTTCCTGGATGCGCAGCATGCTGTGCAGCAGCGAAAAGCTGTTCTTGATGCGGTGGTGCGCCTCGCGCAGGCGGAACGGGGCCGAGGGATCGTTGTGCACGCGCAGGGCCAGGGCCACCTCGATGGCGGCGCGCACCTGGGTGTTCTGGCAGGGCTTCAGCAAATAGGCCGAGGGCAGGGCCCGGCGGGCCCGGCGCAGGAAGTGTTCCTCGCCGTGGGCGGACAAGAGCACCACGGGAATGTGCAGGTCGCGCTGGATGATGGCGCAGGCGTCGATGCCGTCGCCGGGTTCGGACATGCCGCCGTCCGCGCCGCCCGCCGTGTTGTCCGCGCCGCCGGGCATGACGATGTCCATGAGCACGAGGTCCGGCCGCAGGTCCGCGGCCATCTCCACGGCCTGGGAGGCGGTGGCGGCCACCCCTGCCAGTTCGTAGCCCTCGGACTCAAGAAGCTCGCCCAGCTGCATGGCGATGATGGTTTCATCATCGGCCACGAGGATGCGCGGCCGGTTCTTCATGTTCTCTGCAACGTTCATGGTCCTCCTCTGCTCCGGCCTGGACCGGAGGCTGGGACGACGGGCAGGGGGGCTGCGAAAGGGCAATCGACCCGAAGTGTTGAAAAATACGCCCTGGAAGTATGGCTGTCAACGCAGGCCAAGGCTTTCGCGGTCTTTGGGCGGCCGGAGCCCCTCAACGGGCCTGGTCCAGAATCAGCGGATCGGCGGTGAGGCGCGCGGCCAGGCGCATGGTCAGAAGCGCGCCCTCAAGGTCCTGGGAGGGCGGGGCCAGCTCGCCCGTGCGCACAAGGCGCTCATAGGCCTCCAGCTGGCCCACGAAGCCCGGCTTCACGCCCGCCTCGCAGGCGTCGGCCTCGATGACCTCCGTGGTCCCGTCGGCGTAGGCCACGCGGCCGGTCTCCAGAGGGCGGAACTCCACGCTCACGCCCTCGCCCTTCAGCACCACGCCCCAGCCGCCCGGCGAATGCCAGTTGGCCGTGTACGAGCCCAGCACCCCGCCGGGAAAACGCAGGCAGGCCGCGAACTGGTCGCCAAGCTCCTCGTGCAGGCTGGCGCACAGGGCGCGGACCACTTCCGGTTCGCCGCCGAAGTGCCGCAAGAGATCTATGGTGTGCGTGGCGTTGGCGTACAGCCAGGCCCGCAGCACGTCCTCGCTGAAGCGCCCGGTGCCGCGCGCCACGGCGATGCGCTCACTGCCCTCGATGAGCACGGACAGAAGCCTCCCGCGCTCCCGGATCTTCTCCAGCCCCTTGGCGAACACGGAATAGTGCCTGCGGTTGAAGCCCACCATGTTCGGCGTGCGGCTGCTGCGGGCCGCCTGGGCCACGTCCTCGGCCTCGGCCACGCTAAGGCCCACGGGCTTTTCCAGAAACAGCGGCAGGCCCAGCGGCAGCAGGCGCAGGGCAAGCGGCGCCATGGCCTGGGGCGAAACGAGGACCATGAGGGCGTCGGCGTTTTTCGCCAGCTCCTCCGGGGTCTCGGCTACCAGGGGGATGGCGAATTCGGCTGCCAGGGCCTCGGCCTTTTCCCGCGTGCGCGAGCTGATGCCCGCGGGAACCAGGCCCGGCACGCGCGCCATGGCCAGCAGGTGCTGCCGGGCGATGAGCCCGGCCCCGATGAGGCCTATGCGCAAGGGGGCGGAAGCGGCGGCGGTCATGTGCTGTCCTCGGAGGTCGCTAGGTGATGGGCACATCGAGCGCAAGGCCCGCGCCGCTGAGGGGCAGGCCCACGCGCGCGCCGCCCTGCTTCGAGGACAGGTGCGCGGCCATGACCACATCCACGGACTCGATGCCCGCCTGAATGGTGGGATGCTCGTACGCTCCCAAGAGGTCGGCCAGACAGTCGGCCGTGGCCTGCACGATGTCCAGCGTGGGACCGTGGTCAAGCGCCACGGACTCCGGCTGCACCAGCCGCGTTTTGACCACATGGCGCTGGTCCAGCGGCCGGGCCGTGGCGCGGGCCGCGCCCGCCGGGGCCGGGGTGAAATCGTCGGTCTCGGCCACGCCCTCGGTGCCGATGACGATGCAGCGCGAGGCGCGGGGCACGTCCTCGGACAGCTCGAAGTCGCCGATGAAGCGCCAGCCGTCCGCGCACTCGAAGCCCACGCTCACCTGCCCGCCCGGATCGAAGAACTGCGGGCCGCGCACGTTGGGCGCGGGGTTTTGCGTCAGTTCCGCGCTGACCCAGATGGGCTTGGCGTCGAAAAGCCAGCCCGCGTAGTCGAAATAATGCAGGCCCACGCAGCCCACGCCGCCGCCGCCGATGATGGACCAGAAGCGCCGGGGACGGCCCACCAGGCCATCGCCCAGAGCTTTGCGCAGCAGCAGGCAGCGCGTAAGGAAGCGGCGGCACAGGTTCACGGCCAGGCGCGTGCCCGAGGCCTCGCAGGCGCCCGCCATTTCGCGCGCGGCCGCTCCGCTGGTGCTCATGGGTTTTTCGCACAGCACAAAGGGAATCTTGGCCTCGGCCGCAGCCAGCACGATGTCGCGGTGGCTGGGGCCGTTGGTGGCGATGCACAAAAGGTCCACGCCGCCGGCGGCAATGGCCTCGCGCCAGTCGGCGAAGACGACCGGGGCGCCCTGCCCCGCCGCCGAGCGGGCCGCGGCCAGTTCCTGCACCGCGGCGGTGTTCATGTCGCACAGGGCGGAAACGCGCACGGCAAAACCGCGCGCCGCAAGGGCGTCCAGGGCGGAAACGTGCCTGCGGCCCATGCCGCCAAGGCCGATGACCGCCGCGTTCAGGGTCTTCATGGGTGCTCCGTTCATGCCAGGCGGCCGGCTTTTTTCAGCAGCAGCTCGCAGATGTCGAAATCAAGGGCTTCGTCGATGTCCCAGGCGCGTTCGCGGGGCATTTCAAAACCGCGCGTCTCCGGGGTCAGGTAGCTTCTGGTGCCGGCCAGCCAGGCGCAGTCGGCCACGTACACGGCCCCGTTGGGCGCGAACACGCGGGGCAGGTCCTGCCTGCGGGTGAAGTAGCTTTTCTGCTCAATGACCGGGGCCATGAGCCCGCCCGCGTCCATGGTGAACATGTAGTAGGGGCTCTTGTCCGGCTCGGTGACGGTGAGCACGCAGGGGTGGCGACCATCCAGACAGGCCTTGATGCAGCCGTCGATGTCCTCCACGCTGCGCAAGGGGGAGGTGGGCTGCAAGAGCACCACGTAGTCGTAGGCTTCGGGCTTGAGGGCCTCCACCGCGTGCAGCACCGGGGCCACGCCGGGGGTGTCGTCGCGCGCAAGCTCGGCCGGGCGGACAAAGGGCGTCTCCGCTCCGTGGGCGCGGGCCACGGCCAGGATGCCCTCGTCGTCGGAGGACACGACGAGCCGGTCGATGAGGGCCGAGCGCCGGGCCTCGCGGATGGTCCAGGCGATGAGGGGCAGGCCGCCCAGGTCGCGGATGTTCTTGCCCGGCACGCCCTTGCTGCCGCCGCGCGCGCTGATGGTGGCCAGGA
>NZ_DATMYK010000270.1:0-3568 GCF_035560995.1 Humidesulfovibrio sp.
GCCTCCGGCGCGGCGGACTTTTCCCGCACTGCCGAGACGCCGGGCGGCGACGACCCGATGGTCATCTTCTTCTCCTCCGGCACCACGGGCATGCCCAAGATGGTGCTGCATACGAACACCTACCCTCTGGGGCACATCACCACCGGCAGCTACTGGCACGACCTGGAGTCCGGCGACGTGCACCTGACCCTTTCCGATACGGGCTGGGCCAAGAGCGTGTGGGGCAAGTTCTACGGCCAGTGGCTGGCCGGGGGCGTGGTCTTCGTATGGGACTTCCGCGGCAAGTTCGAGCCGCGCGAGCTGCTGCGCATCCTTTCCGAGCACAAGGTGACCACCTTCTGCGCGCCGCCCACGGTGTACCGCTTCCTGGTGCGCGAGAATCTGAAGGAATTCGACCTGTCCTCCTTGCGCCACTGCACCACCGCGGGCGAACTCTTGAACGACTCGGTGTTCGAGGCCTGGCAGAAGGCCCTCGGCATGCCGATCTTCGAGGGCTACGGCCAGACCGAAACCACCCTGCAGCTGGCCACCCTGCCCTTCATGAAGCCGAAGCCCGGCTCCATCGGGCGGCCCATGCCCGGCTGGGATCTGGTGCTTCTGAACGACGAAGACCAGCCCTGCCCCCCGGGCGAGGAAGGCGAGATCTGCATCCGTCTGAAGGACGGCGCCACCACCAAAGGCATGCCCGGCCTGTTCTGCGGCTACCTGGACGAGCCTGAGCGCACGGCCAAGGTGGTGCGCGGCGGCTTCTACCACACGGGCGACAAGGCCTGGGTGGACGAGGACGGCTACTTCTGGTTCCTGGGCAGAACGGACGACCTCATCAAAAGCTCCGGCTACCGCATCGGGCCCTTTGAGGTGGAGAGCGCGCTGGTGTCCCACGCGGCCGTGGTCGAGGCGGCCGTCACCGGCGTGCCCGACCCCGTGCGCGGCATGGCGGTGAAGGCCACCGTGGTGCTGGCGGCCGGGTTCACCGCGGGCGACGAGCTGACGAAAGAGCTGCAGAACCACGTGAAGGGCGTCACCGCGCCCTACAAGTATCCGCGCATCATCGAGTACGTCTCTGAGCTGCCCAAGACCATCAGCGGCAAGATCAAGCGCGCGGAGATCCGCGCCCGCGACCAGGAGCGCATGGACGTGTAGCATCAGGCGCATACCTGTTTTGAGTGTGAGGGCGGCTTCCGGGCCGCCCTTTTTTATGGGGCGTCGCGGTCCGCGTCCTGGGGCTCGCCGTTGTCTTCCTCGCCGTCTGGCCCGCTTTCGCCCGCTTCCCCAGCAGCGGAAAGGTCGATGTCCAGGGCGAAGGCCCGGCGCGTCCGGCCTGGGGTCTCCTTGGCCGCGCCGAAGCGTTCCGGGTTCAGGGTCTTGAGCAGGAACATCAGCAGCTGGTCCGAGTGCTTCACCGTGCTGCCGCACTCGCGCCCCTGGTGGAACACTGGCACGGCCACGCCGGAAAGGGCGCGGCGCACGGCCTCGCTCTCCAGCGCCGCAACCGCGCGAGCGATGTCCGCATCCGGGATTTCTTCCCGCTGGGCAGGAGAAAGGCGGGCCTCCGCGCGCCTGCGCCGGCACTTTTTCGTCCCCCGGCGGAGCCTGAATCCCGGCGCGGCAAAGGCGGTTCCCAGACCGTCCCTGAACAGCCCGGAATGGCAAGCCGCGGCCGCAGGTCCTGTCCCAGTTCCGGTTTTTTTCAGTCCGTTCATTTTCTCTCCTTTGGGCGAAGGTGTCCATCCGTTTGAAACAAGTAGGTATTTTGTTATCAATTATGTATACTTCTTGGGTATCGCAGTCTTTTTCTCTTGCAGTCTGTCTACGCAGTGGTAGAAGCTTAACTCGTGGGAAGGAACGGCTTTTCCACGAACCCTCATCATCTGCACATCAAGGAGTTTGACCCATGAAGAAAGCCCTTATCGCCCTGTCCCTGGTTCTCGCCTTCTCTGGCGTCTCCTTCGCCGCCGACGCCGCCGCTCCGGCTGAGAAGCCCGCCGCCGCCGAGGCCGCCGCCCCCGCCAAGAAGGAGAAGAAGGCCGCCAAGAAGGCCCCCAAGAAGGCCGCCAAGAAGGAAGCCGCTGCCGAGAAGAAGGCCGAGTAATTTCGGACAGCTTCAGGGCTGCGGCCCTGGCGCCTTGACCAAGGCGCCGCGGTCTCGTTCCCTTGAACGCCATCGGGCGGGCTCCAGGTTTTCCTGGGGCCCGCTTTTGTTTGCGGCAGTATAGCATGGGCCCGCGGGGCGGGATGAAATGGGCCGTGATCGGCTGCGAAAAGGACGTTTTTGCCCGCTTGACAGGTTGGCGGAGGACGCCAGGGGCGAGCGGAGCGCTTACGGCTTAAAGTCGTTGCCATGGCAAGGGCGAAAGGATAGGATCAGTCCCCAAGACACTTGTGCAATTCACCCCTCAAGCAAAGGAAGGCCCGTGGCAAAGCCGAATTATCAGTACGAGAAGCGCGCCAAGGAACTGGCGAAGAAGAAGAAGAAGGAAGAGAAGCTGCGCCGCAAGCAGGAAAACGCTCAGCGCGGTGTGGGCGACGCGGACGAGACGCCGGAAGGCGGGGCGGAAGCTCCGGCCGAAGACGCGACCCCCCAGGCTCCCCAGGGATAAAGGCGCGCCACCTGCCTAGAACGTCACCGACAGGCTGACGGAACCGAACATCTGCGGGCCTTTCTGCCCGTCATACTCTTCTGTCCTGTACACGTGGGTATAGGTCAGCTTTGTTGCGCCCAGAACCAGCCCGATGCCCGCCGAGAGGTCGGCCACTGCGTTCTTCTTGGTCACGCTTGGGCTGTGCTCCCAGGTGTTCCCGTCCAGAAAGATGTTCCGGGCCACCGCGCGTCCCTCTGCCCCGGCGAACAGATGCAGGCCGAAGGACGACTCGCGCCGCAGGCGCGGGTCGCCGGGGTCGGCCGGTGCGCTTACCCCGCCGCCGGGGCTGATGAGCGAGGTGCCGAAGTCCCAGGGCAGATTGAGGCCCAGGCGCGTTTCGAACCCGGCGCTGGCCTGGGTGAGCACGTTGCCCGCCGTGACCCCGAAGCGCGGCAGCAGGTCCCAGGCCACGTCGCGGCCAAGGTCCACCCGGGCCAGGCGCAGGGTGCGCTGCCAGGAGAGCATCACGCCGGGTTCGTCATGGATCTGGTTCTTCCAGCCCAAGGCTTTCTTGAAACCCATGAGCGTGTGGTAGTTGTTCTGCGTCTCGCCCGCCCGGGCAGAGGGCCCCACGATGCCCAGGGTGGTCTCGAAGGTGTCCAACTGATGTGGGGTCTTGGCGTGCAGCGCAAGGGAAGCGTAGGTCCAGCCCGCGTAGGGGCGGTCCCTGGGCAAATACTGCGCCGTGCGGGTGTTGCCGGGGGTGTACATGTTCTGCCCGGCGGAAAGGGCCACGTTGTACTGCTGGCCAGGCTCGTTCACAAAGGGCAGTGCGGCCAGGTAGGGCAGCACGAAATCCGGCAGGCGCTCGTCCTGGGCGTAGCGCAACAGGTCGCCGGAGACCCAGGACAGCTTGATGCCGTTGGTGTAGTGTTCGTCCGTACCGGCGAAAAAGTCGTTTTCCTCGATGAGGATGAGGGTGGAGG
>NZ_DATMYK010000271.1:0-4521 GCF_035560995.1 Humidesulfovibrio sp.
CTGAGGCCAAGCCCGCTGACGCCGCCAAGCCGGCCGACGCCGCTGCCGCTCCGGCCGCCCCCGCCGAGGCCAAGAAGCCCTAAGGCTTCAGACCAGTCCATTCGAGAGGGGGGCCTTCGGGTCCCCCTCTTTTTTTGTCCCCCCGGCCGGCAAGCCTCAGCCCACGGGCTGTTGGCCCCCGGCCTCATCCGCAAAGGCCTCGCGGTCCAGCATGCGCCGGATGTGCAGGGCCAGGCTGCGGCGGCCCTCGTTGAAGGCCGCGCGTT
The DNA here is from genome assembly GCF_035560995.1 of Humidesulfovibrio sp. Taxonomy (GTDB): domain Bacteria; phylum Desulfobacterota; class Desulfovibrionia; order Desulfovibrionales; family Desulfovibrionaceae; genus Humidesulfovibrio. The sequence goes on from NZ_DATMYK010000271.1 coordinate 267, forward strand.
GCGGGTCCGGGCTGAAGCTGGTGCCGTTCACGAAGGCCCTGGCCTCCAGGTCCTCCAATACGGCCCGCCCGGCCTCGTCCTCAAAGGTTCTCACGTAGCACTGGTGCAGGGTCTTGGCGTCGCGCATGGCTTAAATCCTCCTTGGCGCAAGGCTAGCACGGCCTTTCCGGCCAGGATGAAAATCCCCTGTTTTTAGCCGGAGAAAGGACATTTTTTCCGGGTTGACAGCCCCTAGGCCAAGCGGTTTCTCCGGCCCGTGCCCGCACACCCAACGCACGACGCCCAGACCCGGCGCTGCGCATTGTTTTGCTTGAAACCGCGCACGGACCTTGACTTTTTCTTGAAACGCTGCTGATTGTGAATTCTGTCACGTTTGCGGGTCCCTCACCCCGCAACGCGGACGCACGCAAGGGAAGGACATGGGCGAGAGCACCAGCACCTGCGGCAAGCCCGGCTATGGCTTTGAACAGGCCCGGCCGAGCCGCATCTATTTCGACCGCAAGGACTACGACCTCCTGCGCATCGTATGCGATGTGGTGGAGCGCGATGACGCGCCCAGCCACAAGAAGCTGCTCGCGCCGTACATGCACCCCCACGGCATCAAGGAAATGGCCGCCACGCGCGGCCTGCGCATCGCCTACGCCGTTGTCCACCTGCTGGGCTCGCTGGAAACCGGCAAGGCTGAGGACCGCCTCTCGGCCCTGCGCTCCCTGCATGAGGAAGTGCTGACCACCGCCCAGAGCGGCCTCCGGCGCAACACGGCCCGCGTGCTGGTGCAGCTCATGAAAGACATGGTGCGCGCCCACGGCGACATCCTGACCCAGCTCATGTTCGCGCGGGACTTCCGCGAGGCCTGCTCGGGCAAGCCCCGGGTCATCCGCCGGCACCTGGCCAACTACCATTTGCTGGAAATGCCCGAGGACCAAAGCCAGATCGCCTTTGACGACCACGTGCACGATGCCAACACAAAGGGCCGCAAGTCCTCCACCCATCTGGTGCTCGACGCGTGGATCAAGGGCATCAAGACCCTCACAGTGGTCTACTACAACCACGTCCCGCGCGAGGCCGCGGCGGAGATCCTGGAAGCCGCGCGCATCCTGGAGCTCAAGGTGCGCATCGGCATCGAGTTCACTCCCCGTTTCCGGGGCAGGTTCCTCAAGCTCATCTGGGTGCCGGGCGGATTTCTGTCCCCCATGGAGTTCCTGGACTTCCTGGCCCAGCCCGCCACGGCGGCCTTCATGGACGAGGCACGGCTGGTCTCGGTGTACCACCAGCGCTACGTGGCCGATGTGTTCAGCATGTTCAACGATGTGCACCGACTGACCCTGAACCGCGAGTACGGCCTGGAGCTCGACCCCCTTTCCGTGGAGCAGTTCAAGCGTTTCGTGGGTGCGGGCCAGGCCTCGCTCCAGCACCTGGGCAAGTTCATCCACGACAGGCTGTTGCCGCAGATGCAACAGCAGGCGGCCTTCCTGCGCCACGAGTTGCAGAGCGCCACCGGGACCGAACGCGACGAGATACGCCAGCAGCTGGGGCGGCTGGCCAAGCTTGACACGGACGAGATCATCGAGCGCTTCCTGCAGCCCGCGCGCAACCCAACGCTGCACAACCCGGACATCCCCACCGACGACCCGGCCGCGCCCGCGCTGCTGCGCCTGGCCCCCCAGGAGCTGACGCGCCGCCTGCAGGAGCTGCACGCGGCCGCGCGCATCACGCTCAGCCTGGGCAACCTGCGCGTGGAGGAGGTGCTGGAGATCCTGTACGACTGCCGGGGGGCCATAAGCCACCTGGAGATCGTAAACATGAAGGACCGCGCCCTGGGGCGCGAGATCGACCGCGAGCGCATCCACGCCCTGCAGGAGGCGCTGAACACCTCAAACGTGGTCAAGCTCAAGAAGCTCATCCGCGAGATCATCGAGGCCGTGCCGGCCCAAAGCATCCGCGACAAGCTGAACGAGATTCTCTACGACATCTCCACCCTGCACGCCTGCTACCGCAAGACGCCCCTGGCCTCGTGCATCGGCACGGATTCCACGGGCCAGTCCAGCCGTCTGTTCGGCATGGGCATGGTTGTGGAGGACACCCTGCCCGCCCGGGCCCGCAGGGCCCTGCGCCACATGCCCGATGCCATGAGCAAGCGCCTGGACGTGCAGGCCGAGGCCCGCAAGCGCGTCACCGACCTGCCCGACGACGGCCGCGAACCGGAACGCGGCCTGCTGCACGCCCTGGCCATCGCCCTGCCGCGGCTGCGGCGCTTTACGCGGCCCCGCAGTGTGGAATGGCTGGCCGAGACCTATCGACTGACTCCCGGCCAGCCCGGCAACGTGTCGCTCATGGGCGGCATTCAGCGCGAGCACGGGCCCGACTGCGGCCTGGGGCAAGAGGAGCCATCCGCCAAGGCAAGGCCCCGTGCCCTGCACCCGCGCTACCTCAACTCGCACCTCAAGATCGCCCTCAAGGTGCTGGCCGGGTTCATCCCCGCGGCCCTCACCTTCAGCCTCACCAAGGACTGGTGGGTGCTGGCCTACCTGGGCGCCTTCATCTGGTTCGCCATCACCGGCGTGCGCAACGTCATCCAGATGGTGCTGGCCTCAGGCGGTCTGAACCGCTCCTCCCTGCTGCGCTGGAACGATCTGGTGAGCTGGGAGCGTTTGGCCGATTCCCTGCTGTACACGGGCATCTCCGTTCCGCTGCTCGACATCGTCATCCGCAGCATGCTGCTGGAAGACGTGCTGGGCTTCACGGTGGAGAACCACCCCGGCGCGGTTTACACGGCCCTGGCCATGGCCAACGGTCTGTACATCGCCGCGCACAACATCTTCCGCGGCTTCCCCAAGGCCGCCATCTACGGCAACCTTTTCCGGGCCTTCTTCAATATCCCCCTGGCCCTGCTGTACAACGCCATCATCATCTTCCTGGTCCAGTCGGCCGGGCACGCCGACGCCGCCCTGCTGGTGGAGCCTTGGGCCGTGGTCATCTCCAAGTTCGCCTCGGACTGCGTGGCCGGGCTCATCGAGGGCCTGGCCGACCGCGCCCAGGCCGGACGCCTGCGCGCCTGGGACTACAAGGGCAAGCTGAACCAGCTCTTCGACACCTTCCAGCAACTGGAGCTGCTCTTCCCGCAGGAGGACGTGCTGGCCCTGCTGGAATCGCCCAAGCAGTTCATGCTGACCATGAGCTACGAGCACAAGGGCCTTGAGAACATCATCATCGTCAACGCGCTGGATCTGCTGTACTTTTGGATGTACCAGCCGCGCGCGCGCATGGTGCTGGAGGGCTGCCTGCGTGAGATGAGTGTGGAGGAGCGCAAGGTCTTCCTGCTCTCGCAATACGTGCTGCTGCGCGAGCGCGAGATCAGCCAGCTGTTCCTGGACGGCCTGGTGGGCAAGAACTTTGCCCGCGCCCTGGCCTTCTACCTCGACACCGGCCGCGAGTACCTGGAGGACATCCAGAGCTTGGCCGCCCGGCTGGAGCTTTCCGAGCCCCCGCCGCTTGAAGCCTAAACGCCCGCTCCGCACACCAGCCTGCGCATTTGCCACTCCCCGGCAGCATGCGCTTTCTTTCCGGCTAGACATTCCTGCATAAGCATTGGTAGGGTTCTGCTCGTCTATTCATGCGCCCATGCTGGGCCTGCGGCTTTGCCGCTTGCCAGAGACGAACATTCCGTATCCGCAACGGACCGTGGGCCATTTGCAAGTGTCCAGCAATACCCGTTGAGTTCTCGGACGCTTGCTCTTGGGCCAGGCCGCCACTTCATACGTCAGGAGAACACAAGCCGTATGGCCATGCAACCGCCATCCACTGAGCCACGCCTTTGCACGCGCCCTTCCGCTACGGTCCTCGCCTTGAACATCCTGTTGCTCCTTGCCGCCTGCGGGATTCTCTTTTACCGGCATCACGGCGCGTTGCTCGAAGACCAGGATGCCTTCGGCCTTCTCTTCCAGGTCAAGTCCTCCTTCATCTGGCGGCAGTCCCTGCTCCAGGAAGTTTGGCACCCGATGTCGTTGCTCGGAACCAATAGTCTGCTCAACGTCTTCCTTCTTCCACCTTTTCTCGCATTGCGCGCCGTGCCGGGCCTTGCGGGCACGATTCTCTGCTTCACGGTTCTGGCGCTGGAGCTGTTTCTTTCCATGTATCTCCTGTGCCGGTCGTTCGAACTGGAACAAGGCAAATCACTCGCGGTCGCCTGGCTCTGCGTCAATCTTGTTCTTCCCCTGCATCAACATCCCGTGCCGCTTGGCCCTGTGTACACCGT
>NZ_DATMYK010000272.1:0-17978 GCF_035560995.1 Humidesulfovibrio sp.
GGGTGCTGCCGTGGTTGCCGTCCACGCGCATGGCTCCGTCGCGGTGATAGCTGTGGAAGGGGCAGCGGGCGGCGTTCACGGGGATGAGGTGATGGTTCACGCCCAGGCGGTAGCGCTGGGCATCGCCGTAGGAGAAGAGGCGTCCCTGCAGCATCTTGTCGGGCGAGAAGGAGATTCCGGGCACCACGTTGGCCGGGTTGAAGGCGGCCTGTTCCACCTCGGCGAAGTAGTTCTCTGGATTGCGGTTCAGTTCGAGCACGCCCACGTCCATGAGGGGCGCGTCCTTGTGCTTCCAGACCTTGGTCAGGTCGAAGGGGTGGTAGGGCAGGGCCTTGGCCTGCTTGTCGGTGAGGACCTGGACCGCGAAGATCCAGCGCGGGAAGTCGCCTTTTTCGATGGCCTCGTACAGGTCGCGCTGATGGCTTTCGCGGTCCTTGGCCACCAGAGCCTCGGCTTCGGCGTCGGTGAGGTTCTTGATGCCCTGCTGGGTGCGCAGGTGGAACTTGCACCAGAAACGCTCGTTCTTCTTGTTGATGAAGCTGAAGGTGTGGCTGCCGAAGCCGTGCATGTGCCGGTAGCTGGCCGGAATGCCCCGGTCGCTCATGACAACGGTGACCTGGTGCAGGGCCTCGGGCAGGCTGGACCAGAAGTCCCAGTTGTTCTTGGCGCTGCGCATGTTGGTGCGCGGGTCGCGCTTCACGGCGTGGTTCAGGTCCGGGAATTTCAGGGGATCGCGCAGGAAGAACACGGGCGTGTTGTTGCCAACCAGGTCCCAGTTTCCTTCCTCGGTGTAGAACTTCATGGCGAAGCCGCGGATGTCGCGTTCGGCATCGGCCGCGCCGCGTTCGCCCGCCACGGTGGAGAAGCGCAGGAACACGTCGGTCTTTTTTCCGATTTTGCTGAACAGCTTGGCGCGGGTGTATTTGCTTATGTCGTGGGTGACGGTGAAGGTGCCGTAAGCGCCGGAGCCCTTGGCGTGCATGCGCCGCTCCGGGATGACCTCGCGGTCGAAGTGGGCCAGCTTTTCCAGGAACCAGACGTCTTGCAAAAGCATGGGACCGCGCGGCCCGGCGGTGAGCACGTTCTGGTTGTCGACCACGGGCGCGCCCGCGTTGGTGGTGAGCTTTTTCTTGGCCATGTTCGCCTCCATAGGGTTTGGGGGATGCTTTTGGGGGTTATGGCAAGCCATAGCAGAGCTGACGCGTTATGCAAGCACCGGTGCGTATTCGGTGGAGCTTATGGACAATGATTATCCGTAAAGAATGAAAGTTGTCAACAGCCAAGGGCAAAAAGAAGGGCGGACAAGGCGTTTATGGCCCTGCCCGCCCGTGCGTGGCGATGCTCTGTGGCGCGCTTAGCCGCCCGCGCCGCCGGCGGCTCCGGGCAGGGCGAAGCCCTTGGTGGTGCCGCCCGTGGTGGAAGGCGTGCCCGCGATGCGCGCGAGGTAGGTGTCGCCCAGGGTTTTGATGTGGTCGGCGACGTTGTCGAAGTGGTTGTAGTGGATCTGCTCCTCGTCGATGATGGCCTGGAAGAGGTTGGCGCTGATGTTGTCGCCGTTTTCGCGGCAGGCCATGAGGAACTGGTTGTAGGCGTCGATGGTGTTGTCCTCGAGTTCGGTGTCGAAGACGAAGATCTTGCGCACGTCCTGGCCCTTCACCACGGTGCCGTCGCCGCTGGAAACGGGTTCGCCGCCGAGTTCCTTGATGCGTTCGGCGAACATCTCGGCGTGGCGCATCTCGTCGATGGCGATGAGTTTCATGTTGGCGGCCATTTCGCCAAAGTCTTTGTCATCCAGGTTGTAATGCTGGTTCATATACTGGCTGATGGCGTACAGCTCCATGGCCCGCGCCTTGTTCAGCACCTCCAACACCTTGGCCTTGCGCTTTTCCCTGCTCTCAACAGCCATGAGGCACCTCCGTGCGTATTGTTTTCCAGCAGGCCCGAAACGGGCTACTCCACTGGATTCATTTGTAGGAGATTGTGCGGCGCGAGGCAAGGGGAGAGGCTTTACCCCTTATCGCGGCAGCGCGCGCACAGGCCGAAGAGGTCGAAGCGATGGGCTTTGACGTCGAAGCCGGACTGCGCGGCCAGCTGCCGCACCATTTCGGACAAGCCTTCCCCGCCCTCGTCGGGATCGGTGATGCCGCCGCAGGCGGTGCAGATGAGGTGCGGATGGGGCTCCGGCCTGCGTCCGTCGTAGCGGCTGCCCAGCTCGCCGAAGCCCAGCTCCAGCACTTCGCCGCGCTCCTTCAGCAGGTGGATGGTTTTGTACACCGTGGCCAGGCTGGTGGTGGGATAGTCTGGCAGGATGGCCGCGTGCAACTGCTCCACGCTGGGGTGGTCGGCGCGGGAGACCAGCTCGCGCACGATGGCCACGCGCTGGGGCGTCAGCCTGTGGCCGCTGGCCTTAAGCCCCGCGAGCAGGGCGTCCAGGCGTGAGGTGTTTGCTGCGTCGTGCATGGACTTAAGTGTAAGACACGCGGAGCGCCGGGGCAAGGGCGTGAAAAAGGCCGGAGCGCCTGCGCGCCCCGGCCTCGGAATGACGAAGTGGGTGCGTGGCTACTTGGCGTAGCCCACGGCGCGCTTCTCGCGGATCACCGTGACGCGGATCTGGCCGGGGTAGGTCATGTTGTTCTCGATCTTGGTGGCGATGTCCTTCACCAGCAGGTAGGTCTGCTCGTCGGGCACGCGCTCGGCGTCGACCATGACGCGCACCTCGCGTCCGGCCTGGATGGCGTAGGCCTTGGACACGCCGCCGAAGCTGGTGGCGATGTTCTCCAGTTCCTCAAGGCGCTTGACGTAGTTCTCCAAGAGCTCCTTGCGGGCGCCGGGGCGCGCGCCGGAGAGGCTGTCCGCGGCCTGCACCAGGGTGGCGATGGCCGTCTGGGGCGGCACGTCCTCGTGGTGGGCCTGGATGGCGTGCACGATTTCCTGGATCTCGCCGTGCTTCTTGGCGATGTCCGCGCCGATGACGGCGTGGGGGCCTTCGATCTCGTGGTCAACGGCCTTGCCCAGGTCGTGCAGGAGCCCGGCGCGCTTGGCCATCTTCTCGTCCAGGCCAAGCTCGGCGGCCATGATGCCGCAGAGGAAGGCCACCTCAATGGAGTGCTGGAGCACGTTCTGGGAGTAGCTGGTGCGGTAGTGCAGCTGGCCCAGCAGCTTCACGATCTCCGGGTGGATGCCGTGCACGCCCACGTCGAAGGTGGCCTGCTCGCCGATCTCGCGCAGCTTCACGTCCATTTCCTGCTCCACCTTGCGCACGATGTCCTCGATGCGGGCGGGGTGGATGCGGCCGTCGTGGATGAGGCGCTCCAGGGCCTGCTTGGCCACTTCGCGCCTAAGCGGGCTGTAGGCGGAGAGCACCACCGTCTCCGGCGTGTCGTCGATGATCAGGTCGACGCCGGTGGCGGCTTCCAGGGCGCGGATATTGCGGCCCTCGCGGCCGATGATGCGGCCCTTCATTTCCTCGCTGGGCAGGGTCACGGCGGTGACGGTCTGCTCGGAGACGTAGTCTCCCGCATAGCGCTGGATGGCCAGGGAGAGGATCTCCTTGGCCTTCTTGCCCGCCACTTCCTTGGCTTCGGTCTCGATGTTGCGGATCATGCGCGCGGCCTCGTGGCGCGTGCGCGACTCGACCTCGCTCATGAGGCGTTCCTTGGCCTCCTCCACCGTGAGGCCGGAAATCTCCTGCAGCTTGCGCTGGTGCACGTCGCTTGCGGCCTCAAGCTCTTCCTGCTTCTCGGCCAGGCTCTTTTCCTGCTTGATGAGGCGCTTTTCCAGCTCGACGACGCCGGATTCCTTCTGGGCGACCTTTTCGAGCTTGCTTTCCAGGCGCTCTTCCTTTTCCTGCAAACGGGCCTGCTCGCGCTTCAGGGTCTGCTCGCGGTCCTTGTATTCCTGCTCCTGTTCTTTCTTGAGGGCGAAGATTTCGTCCTGAGCCTGGACACGGGCCTCCTTGCGGGTGGCCTCGGCCTCTTTCCTGGATTCCTCCACGATGCGGGCCGCCAGATCCTGGGCGTCTTGGTTGCGTTTTTTGGACAGGTAGCCGCTGAAGTAGTAGCCGCCGACGAGGCCGACAATGAGCGCCAGGCCGTCGAGGGCGATGAGCAACAGGCTGGAATCTGTCATGCGCTGCTCCTTACCGGTTATATGGACAGGCCATGCGGGCCTGATGCGCGCGCGGTCGCCCGGACATGGGTCCGAAGGCCGTGCTCGTACGTGAACCGTTTAGGGCAGGGTGACTTGAAGAGGATGGGATTGCGTCTGCGGTGGGCGGGACAAACCATAAAAGGCCTCCGGGGCCTTTAGCCCCGGGGCGCCGTGTTGCTTCTGGAGTTTTGAACCTCGTTTAACGAGGGGGGCTCCTCCGGCCCACCGTCAGGCTGCCCGCTCAGAAGGCGGGTATGCACACGGGTGGACGCTGGCGAATCCCATTTAGTACATATTGGCTCAAGAACTCAAAAACAATCACGAACTCCCCAGGGGTTTTCCCGCTGTTCCTATGCGCAAGGCTGCTTTTCCAGCCTGTTATCGCCTCTCCAAGAGTTCCTGCATGCGGGCCTCCAGGCCCGCCAGCTTCCGCCGCGTTTCGAGATAGTCGTCCGCCATCCCCAGCGCCAGAAGCGTGAGCAGTTTCTCCCTGCTTATATACCGACCACCCTTGCTCAGCTCGGCGAAGCGTTCTTCGAGCAAGACCTGGGCTGCCTGAATGCGTTCTTGGTCCGCATCCGTCTTGAAGGAGATCTCCAGTCCATTGACCGTTATGGTGTAGCTCGGCATGACTGTTATCCGGGCCTATTGCCCGCCAAGCGATGCCTGCACCTTCACCAGAAGGGCCTCGATGCGGTTCTGGATCTCCCGTCTTTTTCCTGCCTCGGCCTCGACTTGCAGGGCCAGGGCCTGGTTTTCCTCTTCCAGCTGCCGGACGCGCGTCAAGAGTTCACCAAATCGCGCTTCCAACCTTTCGATGAGTTCCATAGTCACAATGTAACGCTTCCCGTTTCTGAAATCAAGACTTCTTGCCCCGGCGCTCAAGATTGCTCTGCTTGCCGCGGGCAATGGCCAGGGCCTGGTCCGGCACATCCTTGGTGATGACAGAGCCCGCGCCCACCAGTGCATTCGCGCCCACCTTCACCGGGGCCACCAGGGCGGTGTTGCTGCCGATGAAGGAGTTGGCCCCGATGTGTGTGGCGTGCTTGTTCACCCCGTCGTAATTGCAGGTAATGGTGCCCGCGCCGATGTTGGCTCCGGCCCCGATCTGGGCATCGCCCAGGTAGGACAGGTGCCCGGCCTTGGCCCCGGGGCCCAGCACGGATTTCTTCATCTCCACAAAATTGCCCACATGCGCGCGCTCGCGCAGTTCCGCGCCTGGGCGCAGGCGGGCAAAGGGTCCGCAGTCGCTGCCCGGGGAGAGGTGCGCGCCCTGCAGGTGGCAGTGCTCGCGCACCTCGCAGCCGGGCTCAAGCACGCTGTCCGTGATCTGGCTGAACGCGCCGAGCCTGGCCCCGCGCGAGACGACGCTCGCGCCCAGCACACGGCAGGGGCCGGTGAGCTCCGCTCCTGGTTCCACAACGGCGCGCGGGCCTACAACGACGCTTTCCGGGTGGTGCAAGAGAACACCGGATTCAAGCAGCCGCTGTGCGGTGGCGCTGCGCAGGCGTTCCTCGGCCTGGGCCAGCTCCAGGGGCGAATTGACGCCGAGCAGGTCCAGGGCGGCCTCGCGCCTGAGGGCGTGGACCTGCATCCCTGCGGCCACGCCGTGGGCCACCAGGTCGGTGATGTAATATTCGCCCGCGCGGTTGGCGCTGGTGAGGGAGAAGAGCACGGCCTCCACAGCGGCCACGGAGAGGCAGAAGAGCCCGGTGTTCACTTCGCCGGTATCCTGACCGTGTTGGGCGGGGTCGAAATCCTTGGCCTCGACTATGCCCGTCACCTCGCCGTCGTCGCCACGCAGCACGCGGCCGAAGGAGCCTGCATCGGGCAGCACGGCGGACAGGAAGGCGATGTCCGCGCCCTCGCGCGCGGTGTTCATCAACTCATCCAGGTCCTGCGGCGTCACCAGGGGGGCGTCGGCGTTGAGCACCAGACAGTGCGTGGCACCGCTGGCGCGCACGCGCTCCCAGGCCGCCTGCAGGGCGTGGCCCGTGCCCTTCTGCTCGGCCTGGAGCACAAAGCCTTCCGCCAGTTCCGGGTGGGCCTTGCGCACCAGCTCGTGCCCATGGCCGACGACGGTGAGCACCGATGCGGCGACCTGGGCCGCTGTGGCGGCCACGCAGCCCAGCATGGTTTCGCCCAAAAGCGTCTGCAAGGCCTTGGGCTTGTCGGAATGCATGCGGGTGCCCTTTCCTGCGGCCAGGATGACGGCGATGGTATTGGCGTGGGGCATGGCGGCTCCTAAGGGATGATGATCATTCGCGCGCTTTTTCGCATCTTTTCGGCAAAAAGAAAAGGCAGGCCGGAATAGTCCGACCTGCCTTGTTTGTGGTGATGGCCTTGCGCCGTATCAGACGGGCTGGGCGTGTGTTAGCACGTCCCGGCCTTTTCGCCGGAGTTGCGGCAGTTCAAGCGGGCCAGGGACCGACGCAGCGCGGCCTGGGCGCGGGCGTTGTCGATCTTCTCCTGGGTGCGCTGGAGCCGCTGATGGGCGCGGTCCTGGGCCTTGCGGGCGCGTTCCAGGTCGATGTCCGCCGCCTTTTCCGCCGCCTCTGCCAGGATGGTGACCTTCTCGGGGCTGACCTCGGCAAACCCGCCGGACACAAAGACGTAGTGGGTTTTCCCGTCGTCCTTGTAGTACAGGTTGCCAATGCCCAGCGCGGACAAGAAGGGGATGTGGTTCGGCAGTACACCGAATTCACCCAGCGCGCCGGGAGCGCCGACGTAGTCAACGTCCTGCGAGAGGACCTTGCGGTCAGGCGTCACGATTTCAAGCAGCAGCTTCTTGGACATGGCGTCCTACCTATCCCTGCTTGGCCTTTTCAATGGCCTCGTTGATGTCGCCCACCATGTAGAAGGCGCTCTCCGGGATCTCGTCGTGCTTGCCGTCGATGATCTCTTTGAAGCCCTTGATGGTGTCTTCGAGCTTGACGTAGCGGCCGGGCTTGCCGGTGAAGGCTTCGGCCACGTGGAACGGCTGGGACAGGAAGCGCTGGATGCGGCGGGCGCGGCCGACGAGGAGCTTGTCGTCGTCAGAGAGCTCGTCCATACCAAGGATCGCGATGATGTCCTGGAGTTCCTTGTACTTCTGCAGAATCATCTGCACCGAGCGGGCGACCGAGTAGTGCTCCACGCCGAGGACCAGGGGGTCCAGGATGCGCGAGGTGGAGTCCAGCGGGTCGACCGCGGGGTAGATGCCCAGCTCGGCGATCTGGCGGGAAAGCACGAGGGTGCCGTCCAGGTGCGAGAAGGTCGTGGCCGGGGCGGGGTCGGTCAAGTCGTCGGCGGGCACGTAAACGGCCTGCACCGAGGTGATCGAACCCTTGGTGGTGGAGGTGATGCGCTCCTGCAGTTCGCCAAGGTCGGTGCCCAGCGTAGGCTGGTAACCCACCGCGGAGGGCATGCGGCCGAGCAGCGCCGACACTTCCGAACCCGCCTGGGTGAAGCGGAAGATGTTGTCGATGAACAGCAGCACGTCCTGGCCGTCGGCATCGCGGAAGTTCTCAGCGATGGTCAGACCGGTGAGGGCGACGCGGGCACGGGCTCCCGGGGGCTCGTTCATCTGACCGTACACCAACGCGGCTTTGTCCAGAATGCCGGCGTCCTTGAACTCGTGGTAGAGGTCGTTGCCCTCGCGGGTACGCTCGCCCACGCCCGCGAACACGGACAGACCGCCGTGGTGCTTGGCGATGTTGTTGATCATTTCCATGAGAATAACGGTCTTGCCCACGCCGGCGCCGCCGAAGAGGCCCATCTTGCCGCCCTTGGGGAAGGGGATCAAGAGGTCAACGACCTTGATGCCGGTCTCGAGCACTTCGACCTTGGTGTTCTGGTCGACGAAGGGGGGAGCCGAGCGGTGGATCGACATGTGCTTGTCGGTCTTGATCGGGCCCATTTCGTCCACAGGACGGCCAACGACGTTGATGATGCGGCCAAGCGCGCCGATGCCCACGGGCACCTGGATGGCTTCGCCGGTGTCGGTCACTTCCATGCCGCGGACGAGACCTTCGGTGGCGTCCATGGCGATGGTGCGGACGACGTTGTTGCCGAGGTGCTGCGCAACTTCGCAGATCAGGTCGGGCGCGTCCGTGTTGTTCGGATTCTTGATGTCAACCGCGTTCAAGATGTGGGGCAATTTCCCCTCAGGAAACTCGACGTCCACGACGGCGCCGATAACCTGCACGATTTTACCAACGTTAGCACTCATTTGTTTAGGCCCCCTTTTATCATTTCAACGCTTCAGTGGCGCCGACAATATCCATCAGGTCTCTGGTAATGGCCGCCTGACGCGTCTTGTTGTAAAGCAGCGTCAGTGAATTGATCATGTCGTCGCAGGCGCGGGTGGCGTTGTCCATGGCGGTCATGCGGGCGGCATGTTCGCTGGCGGACGTATCAAGCATGCCACGGTACACCTGCACCTTCACGAAGCGGGGCAGGAGTTCGGCCAGCAAACCTTCGACAGAAGGCTCGTAGACGTAATCCTTGCCGCTGCTGGTCGCCTCGCCAGGAGTCCCGCTGATGGGGAGCACGGTCTGAGCGACAGGAACCTGGCGGCCCATGCTGATGAACTCGCCGTAGCAGAGCACGACTTCATCCAGGGTTCCGTCAAGGAAGGAGTTGATGAGCTCGCCACCCAGCTTGCTGGCCAGCGTGAAGTCAAAGCTGTTCATGACGTCGCGGTACTGGACCACGATCTCATGTTCGGCCTTGCGGACGGCGTCGCGTCCCTTCTTGCCCACGCAGTAGAACTTCACGCCCAGGCCCTCGGCCTTTTTCTCCTTGGCGAGCTTGAGAGCCGCCTTGATGATGTTGGCGTTGAAGCTGCCGCACAGGCCGCGGTCAGAGGTGACAATCACGATGCCAACGGTCTTTTTTTCCTCGCGCTTAGCCAGAAGCGGATGGACCGACTCGTCCGCTCCGGCAGCAAGATCGCCAAGCATTTCGAAGAACTTCTGCGCATACGGCTTGAACCGCTCAATGCGGCTCTGGGCGTTGCGCAGCTTCGCCGAGGCCACCATATTCATGGCCTTGGTAATCTGCTTGGTCTTCTTGACCGCGCCTATTTTCGTTTTGACATCCCTCAGGGAAGCCATTGCACCCTCCTGCGCCGGTTAGGCGCGGAAGCCCTTCTTGAACTCTTCGATGCCGGCCTTCATGCGACCTTCGATGTCAGCGTCCAGGGCCTGTTTCTCGGTAATGGAGCTGATCACGTCAGCCTTGGAGTTGCGCATGAACTCCAGCAGCTCGGTCTCGAACTTGCGGACGGCGTCCAGCGGCACATCGTCCATGAAGCCGCGGGTGCCGGCGTACAGGGAGATGACCTGCTCAACGGCGCTCATGGGCTGGTACTGGGGCTGCTTCAGCAGCTCGACCAGGCGGGCGCCGCGGTTGAGCTTCTGCTGGGTGGCCTTGTCCAGGTCGGAGCCGAACTGCGCGAAGGCGGCGAGCTCGCGGTACTGGGCGAGGTCGAGGCGCAGGGTGCCGGCAACCTGCTTCATGGCCTTGATCTGGGCGGCGCCGCCGACGCGGGAGACCGAGAGGCCGACGTTGATGGCCGGGCGGATGCCGGCGTTGAACAGCGCGGGCTCCAGGTACACCTGACCGTCGGTGATGGAGATGACGTTGGTCGGGATGTACGCGGACACGTCGCCGGCCTGGGTCTCAATGATGGGCAGGGCGGTCAGCGAACCGGCGCCGAGGCTGTCATTGACCTTGCAGGCGCGCTCCAGCAGGCGGGAGTGCAGGTAGAAGACGTCGCCGGGGAAGGCTTCGCGTCCGGGAGGGCGGCGGAGCAAGAGCGACATCTGGCGGTAAGCGACAGCCTGCTTGGACAGGTCGTCGTAAATGATGAGCGCGTGCTTGCCCGAGTCGCGGTAGTACTCAGCCATGGTGCAGCCGGAGTAGGCGCCGATGAACTGCAGCGGCGCAGGCTCGGAAGCGGTGGCGGAGATGATGGTGGTGTAGTCCATGGCGCCGTAGCGACGCAGGGTGTCGGCCACGAGGGCGACGGTGGCTTTCTTCTGGCCGATGGCCACGTAGAAGCACTTCACGTCGCCGCCCTTCTGGGCGAGGATGGCGTCGATGCAGACCGCGGTCTTGCCGACCTGACGGTCGCCGATGACCAGTTCGCGCTGGCCGCGGCCAACCGGGGTCATGGCGTCGATGGCCTTGAGGCCGGTCATCATGGGCTGGTGGACCGACTTACGGGCGATGATGCCGGGGGCCTTCAGCTCCACCGGGCGGGTCTCCTTGGCCAGAATGGGGCCGAGACCGTCGATGGGGTTGCCCAGGGGGTCGATGACGCGGCCGAGAACGGCCTCGCCGACGGGCACGGAGAAGATCTGGCCCGTGCGCTTGACAGGGTCGCCCTCTTTGATCTCGGTGCAGTCACCCAGCAGCGCGACGCCGACGTTGTCCTCTTCGAGGTTGAGCACCATGCCCTTGAGGCCGCCGGGGAACTCCAGGAGCTCCATGGCCATGGCGTTTTTCACGCCATGCACGCGGGCGATGCCGTCACCGACGTACAGAACGGTGCCGGTCTCGCTCATTTCCACGCGGGACTCGTAATTCTGGATTTGTCCCTCAATGATTTTGCTGATTTCTTCCGCTTTGATCTGCATGGCCCTACTCACCCCTCTTGATGGTTTCTTTCAAAATGTTCAGCTGAGCGCGCAGACTGGCGTCGAGCACGCTGTCGCCGATCTGCAGCACCACCCCGCCCAGGATGTCGGCGTCGGTGCCGAAGTCGAGAACCAGCTTCTTGCCGGTCTGCTTCTCCAGCCGTTCTTTCAATTCCACCTTCCGGGCATCGGAAAGGTTTACGGCGGTGACGAGCTTGCCGGAAACGATGCCATTCTTCTCATCGAGCATGGCTCCGAAGTCCTCGGCAATCCCGGGGAGAGAGTCGAGACGGCTCTTGTCGGCAAGCAGGCTCACGAAATTCACCAGCATCTGGGAAACGCCCAGCTGGCTCGTGATCTGCTTCAGAACGGCCTTTTTCTCCTCAACGCTGAAGACCGGATTGCGGAAGAACCGCATGGCCTCCGGCGACTCCGCCAATGCCCCAGCCAACCCGGCAAGCTGTGTCCCGTAGGTCTCAAGCTCGGCAGCGCCTTGCTTCATGCCCACGGTGAACAGCGCCTTGGCGTACCTGCGCGCGACGATGTTCCCGCTCAATTGAGCACCACCTTTGTTAAGTATTCATCCACGAGGCGCTCATGATCTTCACCGGTGAGCTTCTCGCGCACGATTTTAGTAGCCTGCTCGATGACCTGGTCCGCGATCTCGCCGCGCACGCGGTCGAAGGCGGCGCGGGCTTCGTTCTCCGCGCTGGTGACGGCCTGGGCCTGCATGGCCGCGGCGTCCTTGTGGGCCTTCTCGATGATGGCGGCCTTGATGGCTTCGCCCTGGGTCTTGGCTTCGGCCAGGATGGCGGCCTTTTCCTGCTCCAGGTTGCGGATGCCGCTCTCGACGTCCTTGAGGCGCTTGTCGGCCTCGGCCTTGCGGGACTCCAGATCCTCAAGATCCTTCTTGATCTGCGCGCGACGGCCGCCGAAGAAGGCCGCAGCCTTGGCGCCCGCGAACTTGTAGAGCAGGAAGATGAAGATGACGAAGTTCAGGACGCGCCAGCCATAGTTGGCCCAGGGCAGTCCTTCATGGGCTTCGCCGCCCTCGCCCCCGCTGGCGTAGGCCAGCGCGGTGAACGCAAGGACGCCGATCAGGGTCAGTACTGTGTGCCGTGCAACTTTCAAAATGTTCCCCCTCCTTCTTCCTTTCGGCTTAGGCCTGGCCAAGAATCTTGGCCGTGGCCTTCTGCGCGAATTTCTCCACGTCGGCGGAGAGGGCCTGCTTGGCGCTCGCCACCTGGGCGGAGATTGCATCCATGTTGGCTTTCATGGTCGCGGCCACATCCTTGCCCGCAACGGCCATGATCTGCTGTTCCTCGCCCGCGCCTTCGGCACGCAGCTGCTTGCGCAGCTCAAGTCCCTGCTGACGCGTGGAGTCCAGAGCCTGCTCGTAGCCTTTCAGCTTCTCGTCGGCGCTGGAGGTGAAGCCCTCGATGCTGGCCAACTGGTTGGCCATGAGCGCGTTGCGCTCCTTGATCTTTTCCCGGATGGGAGTGATCAGGAGCATGTTCAGCGCCACCATCGTGATGAGGAAGTTGACCAGCTGAATAAAAAACGTGATGTCGAAATCTATCATTACGGCCCCCAGCGCTTTGGATAATGGGATTGTGAAATTTGGTCCAAAGTCAGAGGGGACTTACACCACCCCCTGAGACCTGTCAAAGCCTTTTTTCGTTTTTCCCGGCTCCTTACGTGCCGCCACGCCTTGGTTTTCTAGGCTTCGCGGGCAATCTCGGCAAAATCCGATTCCGGCTCCACGGCTTGTGAAATCTGTGCCATGGGCGTGGCGAAGGGTATTCGGCGGTATGAAATAAACCGGGCCGAAAGGGGTGGAGATGGTCTTAGGTCTGCTTGAACAGGTAGCGGCGCATGGACACGTTTAAAACGAGGCCGACCAGGCTGAAGTTGACCAGGGTTGCACTGCCGCCGTAGCTGACGAAGGGCAGGGGCACGCCCACCACGGGCATGAGGCCCATGACCATGCCCATGTTGATGAGGATTTGCCAGAAGAAGTAGAAGAACACGCCCGCGGCCAGATAGCTGCCGTAGGGGTCCTTGGCGTCGCGCGCAACCACCGCGATCTGGTACAGGAAGGCGCAGAACAGGCCGAGGATGGTGATCATGCCGAAGAAGCCCCATTCCTCGCCGAACACGGCCACGGCGAAGTCTGTGTGCTTTTCCGGCAGGAAGCGCAGCTGGCTTTGGGTGCCGCCAAGGAAGCCCTTGCCGAAGAGCCGGCCGGACCCCACGGCGATCTCCGACTGGAGGATGTGGTAGCCGGAACCCAGCGGATCTGTGGCCGGGTCGAGGAAGGCCAGGATGCGCCGTTTCTGGTAGTCCTTCAGGACGAACCAGAACAGGGGCATGACGAGCGGCACCAGCACGCACAGGGTGCGGAACAGCCAGGGCTTGACGCCCCGGAACAGGATGAGTCCGGTCAAAAGCAAAAGCACCAGCATGCCCGTGCCCAGGTCTGGCTGCTTGATGATCATGAGCGCGGGCACGAGGCCCAGGCCCAGCACCGTGGCCAGTTCGCGCAGGTTCAGCCGCTCCGAGTCGCCGGAAAGCAGCCGCGCGCCAAGGAGCAGCACGGTGAACTTGGCCAGCTCGCTCGGCTGGAAGCTGAACAGCCCGAAGTCGAGCCATCTGCGCGCGCCCAGCACTGTCTTGCCGATGAACGGCACCGCCAGAAGCAGCACCAGGGTCAGGGCGTACATGGGCCAGGCCACGGCATGCAGGCGGCGGTAGTCGAAGATCATGAAGGCCACCATGCCGATGAGCCCGATGGCGCCCCAGATGAGCTGCTTCTGGTAGTAGTTCTCCACCTGCACGCCGTCGCCCAGGCGCACGCCGCTGGCGGAGTACAGGTTCAGCACGCCGATGGCGAAGAGCGCGCCCAGCACGCCCACCAGCCGCCAGTTGACGTGGTAGAACATCCGCCTGTCGATGGGGCTCATTCGTTGCCTTCCTTGCGCGGAGTCTCGATGGGCGTGGAGGGCAGGGCCTGCGGCGGCTCCGGGAACTGCGTCTCCACGGCCTCCAGCCTGGCGGCGGGGCTGGCCGTGGGCGCGGCGGCGCCGGCCACGTCCTGGGGCGGCAGCTCCTTCTTGCCCATGAACAGGGCGTTCAGCATGGCCTTGACCACCGGACCCGCGCCGGAAGCGCCGTGCATGCCGTGCTCCACCATGGCCACGATGACGAAGCGCTTGCCCGCCTGCTCGCCGAATCCGGCCATCCAGGCGTGGTCGCGATATTTATAGGGAACGCCGTCGCCCATGCGTTTGAGTTCGTCCGTCAGGCGCACCACCTGGGCGCTGCCGGTCTTGGCGCCCACCACCACGCCGGGGGTGAGCACCCTGTGGCAGGTGCCGCGCGGGTCCTCCACCGTGGCGATCATGGCCCGCTTGACGATGCCCGACTGCTCTTCCGTCAGGGGCAGCTGACCCGTCACCTGGGGCTTTTCGCCCTTGATGAGGGCCGGGCGCATGAGCTTGCCGCCGTTGATGAGCGCGGCGATGTAGCGCGCCACCTGCAGGGGCGAGGTGACGGTATAGCCCTGGCCGATGGACATGTTCAGGTCCTCGCCCTTGGTCCAGCGCACGCCGAAGCGCTTCTCCTTCCATTCCCGGCTGGCGATGAGCCCGCTTTTTTCGTGCGGCAGGTTGACGCCCGTGAGGGAGCCGAAGCCGGAGGCCTTGGCGAATTCGCTCATGCGGTCCACGCCGAGCTTCATGCCGAGCTTGTAGAAATAGGTGTCGCACGACTCGACCAGGGCGCGCTGGAAGTTCACCGCCCCGTGGCCGGAGTGTTTCCAGCAGCGGAACACGTGGTTGCCCAGGGCCACTTCGCCGGTGCAGGTCACGGTTTCCTTGGGGTCCACCAGGCCGTAGTGCAGGGCCGCGGCGGCGATGACCAGCTTGAACACCGAACCCGGAGGATACACGCTCTGGGTGGCGCGGTTCTGCAAGGGGTGCAGGGGGTCGTCGCGCAAACTGGCCCACTGGGCGCTGGAAAGTCCGTTGGTGAACATGTTCGAATCGTAGCTGGGTTCGGAAACCAGGGCATGCACCTCCCCGGTGTCCGGGTCCATGACCACCACGGCTCCGCTCTTGCCCTCCAGCAGCTTGTGCCCCAGCTGCTGCAGGCCAAGGTCGAGGGACAGGAAGATCTCCTCCCCGGCTCTGGGTTCGCCCTGCTGCTCCTCGGAAAGCCTGCGGCCGGTGACGTCCACCTCGATGAGGCGCTTGCCCTTGGCCCCGCGCAGACGGTCGTCCAGGCGGTTCTCCAGCCCCTGCTTGCCCACGAAGTCGCCCAGGGAAAGGGTCTGGTCGGCCTGCATCTCGGCCTCGTTGGCCTCCGAAACATAGCCCAGCACGTGGGAGAGCAGGTGCCCGTAATTGTACTTGCGCCGCGTGCGCGAGAGGATTTCGAGTCCGGGCCAGCGCACGCTCACGCCCTCCACCTTGGCGATGGTGTCGAAGGTCAAGTCCGGCGCAAGCACCAGGGGCTCGAAGCTTTTCACCTTGGGCTTGTTGCGGGTGTAAATCTCCTTCACGCGCTCCACCGGAATGCCCGTGAGTTCGGACACTTTTTCCAGGGTGGCGGGGATGTCTTCACAGTCCTCGCGCACAAGGCCCAGGGCGAAGGCGGGCTCGTTGACGGCCAGCAGTTCGCCGTTGCGATCGCGCAGGAAGCCGCGCGGGGCAAAGAGATACTCAATGCGCAGCTGGTTGTTGCGGCTCTTTTCGGTGAACACCGGGCCCAGGTGGATTTGCAGGTACCACAGGCGCACGGCGAACAGGCAGAAAAGCCCCAGCACCAGGAACTGCAGGAGGCTGGCCCCGTAGCGGGGCATGTTCTGGCTGGAGGCGCTAAGAAGATTCTTCATGACGCTTCAGCCTGTCGGGGAAGAGGTTGTCGGCCGTGTACCACAGAACGGGATAGATGAGGGTCTGCAGCAGGCATTCCCCCAGCACGCGCTTGAAGGGAAAGGCCCGCACCTCGAGCACGGCCATGAGGTAGAGCAGCAGCAGATGCGCGATGCCCAGCGCCAGGCCGAGCAGCGCCTGGAACTGGAAGCTGCCCGGATCAAGCAGCCAGCGGCCCAGGGTCAGCAGGGCGAAAAGGGTGAAGTACCACAGGATGCCGTAGCCGAAGGCCAGACCGCCCGCGCCTTCCTGGATGGCCACCCAGACCAGGGCCAGGATGACCGTGACCACGGGCTTTTGCCAGCGCAGGCTGATGGCCATGCCCGGAGCGAAGAAGTCCACGCCGGGCACCAGCACCTGCCCCCAGATGCCGCACACAGTGAAGATGGTCCACCAGATGGCCGCCAACATGGGCGCTACTCCCAGAGGTTGCGCGTGTCTTCGGGCTTGGCCGCGCGCTTGAGCAGCAGGACTTCCTCCAGGCGGGGAATGTCCACCAGGGGCTCGGCCTGCACGTCCATGAACAGGGTGCCTTCCTCGCGCTTCACGGCGCTGACGCGGGCCACGGGCAGGCCCTTGGGGTACACGCCGTCCATGCCGGAGGTGACGAGGATTTCGCCCTGCTCGATGGTGGAGGTGAGGCCCACATATTTGACCATGAGCCTCTGGTCCGCGCCCATGCCGTACACCACGCCCGCGGCGCGGTTGTCGCGCCCGACCACGGCGATGCGGCTGGAGGGGTCGATCAAGAGCAGCACGGTGGAGACCGAAAGCCCGGCACGGTAGATGCGCCCCACCACGCCCTCGGTGGAGAGCACGGGGGTATCCTCCACCGCGCCGGAGAGTTTGCCCCGGTCCACCAGGATGGTCTCCAGAATGGCTGTGGGGCCAACGCGATGCGCCACGACCCGCGCGCCTTCTCGCTTCCACTCCGGCGGTTCGGGGAAGCCAAGCAGCTTCTCCACCCGCGCGGTGGCTTCGGCGCGTTCGCGCAGGGTCATGTTCTCCAGGCGCAGGGCCTTCACCTCGGTCTCCAGGGCCTCGTTCTCCTGCTTCAGGCCCACAAGGGACACGTAGCGTTCGACGAAGTCACCGGTCCTGCCGCCCAGCCATTTGCCGGGCCGCAGCACCATCCCCACGCTGTCCAGCCCGGAGTACGTGCTCAGACGCGTCAAATGGCCGGAGCGCAGGTTCCAGGTGTAGAGGCTCAGGTAGACGAAGAGCCCGGCGACGAGGAAGAGGGCGATCTTCTTTGGGTTCACGCTAGTCCGTGGTCACTTCCCTGTACAGGTCGATGCACTCGAGCGCCTTGCCGGAGCCGAGCACCACGGCGGTGAGCGGGTCGTCCACCACGGTGATGGGCAGCTGGGTCTCGTGCTGCAAAAGCTTGTCCAGGCCCTTCAGGAGCGCGCCGCCGCCGGTGAGCACGATGCCGCGGTCGACGATGTCGGCGGCGAGTTCGGGCGGGGTCTGCTCGAGCGCGATGCGCACGCCCTGCACGATGCCCTCCACCTGCTCGGAGATGGCGCCGCGCACTTCCTCGGCGGTGATGATGCGGTTCTGCGGGATGCCGGTGACGAGGTCGCGGCCGCGCACTTCCATCTCGCCCGCGCCTTCCACGGGGTAGGCGCTGCCGATGGTCATCTTGATGTCCTCGGCCGTGCTCTCGCCGATGAGCATGTTGTACTTGCGCTTCACATGCTGCATGATGGCCTCGTCCATCTTGTCGCCGCCGATGCGCACGCTCTTGGCGTACACGATGCCGGACAGGGAGATGACGGCGATTTCGGTGGTGCCGCCGCCGATGTCGACCACCATGTTCGCGGTGGCTTCGGTGATGGGCAGATTGGCGCCGATGGCCGCGGCCATGGGCTCCTCGATCAGGTAGACCTCGCGGGCGCCCGCGCTCTGGGCGGATTCCTTCACCGCGCGCTTCTCAACCTGGGTGATGCCCGTGGGCACGCAGATCATGATGCGCGGACGCACCAGGCGGCGGGAGTTGTTCACCTTGGAGATGAAGTGGCGCAGCATGGCCTCGGTGACTTCGAAGTCGGCGATGACGCCGTCCTTCATGGGGCGGATGGCCACGATGTTGCCGGGCGTGCGGCCCAGCATTTTTTTGGCCTCCGTGCCGACGGCCAGCACCACCTTGCCGCCGCGCGAATCGCGCTTCACGGCCACCACGGAGGGCTCGGAGAGCATGACGCCCGCGCCCTTCACGTAGACCAGCGTGTTGGCCGTGCCAAGGTCGATGGCAAGGTCCGTGGAGAAA
>NZ_DATMYK010000273.1:0-10630 GCF_035560995.1 Humidesulfovibrio sp.
GCGCCTGCCGTCCCCCCCAAGGACGGCGATGATCGCAGCCGCAGAAAGCCGCATCGCGTCGTGGAGTTCCCCGGCAGCGGCGGCACCGAGGACGATCGCCGCAAGGCCGGTCCGTCCACGGCAAAAAAGAAGCCCTCCTTCGCTCCCGCTCCGGTGGTGAGTGAGGACGGCGACGCCCCGATGCGCCTCAAGTCCTCCCGCCGCAAGAAGCACCGCGGCGGCATGGAGCAGCGCGAGGAGATCAAGCCCGTCGGCAAGCGCAAGATCCGCATCGACGAGCACATCCGCCTCTCCGACCTGGCGCACCAGATGGGCGTGAAGGCGCAGGCCATCATCAAGGTCCTGTTCGGCATGGGCATGATGGCTACCATCAACCAGGCGCTCGACATGGACACCGCCACCCTGTTGGCGGGCGAGTTTGGCCATGAGGTGGAGAACGTCTCCTTCGACGAGCAGGAATTCCTGTCCGCCGCCCCGTCCGACAACCCGGAAGATCTCAAGTCGCGGCCTCCCGTGGTCACCATCATGGGCCACGTCGACCACGGCAAGACCTCGCTCCTCGACGCCATCCGCAAGACCAGCATCGCCTCGGGCGAAGCGGGCGGCATCACCCAGCACATCGGCGCGTACCACGTGGCCACCAACCGGGGCGAAGTGGTCTTCCTCGACACCCCGGGCCACGAGGCCTTTACCACCATGCGTGCCCGCGGCGCACAGGTGACGGACATCGTCGTCCTGGTCGTCGCGGCCGATGACGGCGTGATGGATCAGACCCGCGAGGCCGTGAACCACGCCAAGGCGGCCAAGGTGCCCATCGTCGTGGCCGTGAACAAGATCGATAAGGAAGGCGCCAACCCCGACCGCGTGAAGCGCGAACTGGCCGAGTTCGACCTCGTGCCGGAAGAATGGGGCGGCACCACCATCTTCGCCAACGTCTCCGCCAAGCAGCGCATCGGCCTGGACGAGCTGCTGGAAATGATTCTGCTGCAGGCCGAAGTGCTGGAGCTCAAGGCCAACCCGGCCAAGCCCGCGCGCGGCCACATCGTGGAAGCCAAGCTGGACAAGGGACGCGGCCCGCTGGGCACCGTGCTCATCCAGGAAGGCACGCTGAAGAACGGCGACGCCTTTGTCTGCGGCACCGTGCACGGCAAGGTGCGCGCCATGTTCAACGACCAGGGCCGCAAGATCAAGCAGGCCGGTCCCGCCATCCCCGTTGAGATCCAGGGCTTCGACGTCGTGCCCGAGGCCGGCGACGAGTTCGTGGTGGTGGCCGACGACAAGGTGGCCCGCAAGATCGCCGAGACCCGCGCCTCCAAGCAGCGCGAGAAGGACCTTATCGGCAAGAGCAAGGTGACTCTCGAGTCCTTCCTGCTCTCCAAGCCCGCCAACGAGGCCAAGAACCTGAACCTCGTGCTCAAGGCCGACGTGCAGGGCTCCCTCGAAGCCATCACCGAGGCGCTGGTCAAGCTCTCCACCGAGGAAGTGAAGATCCAAGTGGTGCATGGCGCAACCGGCGGCCTGACCGAAAGCGACATCCTGCTGGCCTCGGCCTCGCAGGCCATCATCATCGGCTTCAACGTGCGTCCCACGGCCAAGGTCAAGGACATGGCCGACAGCGAGCACGTGGAAATCCGCTTCTACGACATCATCTACAAGCTGGTGGGCGAGATCAAGGACGCCATGAGCGGCATGCTCTCCCCGGACATCCAGGAAGTCTACCTGGGCCAGGCCGAGGTGCGCAACACCTTCAGCGTGCCCAAGGTCGGCATGGTCGCCGGCTGCGGCGTGGTGGACGGCAAGCTCACCCGCGCCGCCAAGGTGCGCCTGCTGCGCGACGGCGTGGTCATCTACACCGGCGCTTTGAGCTCCCTCAAGCGCTTCAAGGACGACGCCAAGGAAGTCCTCAAGGGCTACGAATGCGGTGTCGGCCTGGAGAACTTCAACGACATCAAGATCGGCGACGTCATCGAGGCCTTCGAGACCAAGGAAGTCGCCCGCACCATCGACTAACGGCAACGGGCAATGGCAATGTCTTCGGGCATTGCCATTGCCTTCAAGCAGGCTTACATGATCATCGGTGTGCTGACCCTGGAGTTCCGCCTGCACGGCAACGACTCGCTGAAGGGCAAGCGGCAGGTGGCGCAAAGCCTGAAGCAGAAGCTGCGCAACACCTTCAACGTGGCCGTGAGCGAAGTGGATGCCCAGGACGCCCACCAGAAGCTGGTGCTGGCGGTGGTGACCGTTTCCGGCGAGACCACCAAGGTGGAGAGCCGTTTGTCCAAGGCCCTGGCGATGGTGGAAGCCATCTCCCCGGCGGAGCTTGTGCGCGCCGACACGGAAGTGTTCAGCAGCGCGGGAGAAATTGAATGAAGCCCTCAGGCACGAGACGTTCCATCCGCATGGGCGACCAGATTCTTCAAGAGCTGGCCACCATGCTCATCGAGGAAGTTCAGGATCCGCGCCTTGAACTGGTGAGCCTCTCCGGCTGCAAGCTCAACGCCGACATGAGCATCGCCCTTGTCTCCTTCACCGTGGGCGGCGGGCCGGAAAGACGCCAGCTGGCGCTTGACGGCCTGAACAAGGCCAAGGGTTTTCTGCGCTCCGGCCTGGCACGGCGCATGAACATGCGCTCCCTGCCGGATCTGCGCTTCACCCACGACGAT
Organism: Humidesulfovibrio sp.; assembly: GCF_035560995.1. Taxonomy (GTDB): domain Bacteria; phylum Desulfobacterota; class Desulfovibrionia; order Desulfovibrionales; family Desulfovibrionaceae; genus Humidesulfovibrio. The sequence continues at coordinate 2,664 of NZ_DATMYK010000273.1, forward strand.
TTCCTTGAGGACATGGTCTATGCCAAGCCCAGTCCAGCAGATAGCTGACCTCATCCGCAGGAGCGACCACTTCCTGGTGGCCTCCCACGCCAATCCGGATGGCGACGCCATCGGCTCGACCATTGCGCTCGGCTACATCCTGTCCGCTCTGGGCAAGGACTTCTGCCTGTACAACCCGACAGGCCTGCCCCACCAGTTCGACTGGCTGCCCCTGCCCGCGCCCATACACACCACCCTTTCCGGAGCGGAAGGCAACTGGATCTTCGTGCTCGACTGCGGCACCGCGAGCCGCGTGGGCGATGAGCTGCACAAGGTCATGGGCACCCGGCCCATCGCCAACGTCGACCATCACCTGGGCAACCCGAATTTCGGCCAGTTCAACTGGGTGGACGACTCGTATGCGGCCGTGGCGGCCATGATCGCCGACTTGGCCGACGAACTTGGCGTGCCCTTGACCGGCCACCTGGCGGAAGCCATCTACCTGGGCATCGTGACGGACACGGGCTTCTTCACCTTCGACAACACCGACCCGCGCATCATGGAGCTTGCAGCCCGGCTCATCCGCCTGGGCCTCAAGCCTGGCGCCATCAACGCCAAGATCCGCAACCAGTGGACCGTGAGCCGCTTCCGCCTGTGGGGCGAAAGCTTCGCCACCACGGAGATGTTCTTCGGCGGGCAGGTGGCGGTGGCCTATGTCACCCAGGCCATGATGGAGCGCACCGGCACCGACAGCGCCGACTGCGAAGAGATAGTGAATTTTCTGCGCCGCCTGCGCGGCACCCGCGCCGCGGCGATTCTGCGCGAGCAGGCCGATGGCGCGTACAAGTTCAGCCTGCGCTCCACCGGGGCGGACAATGTGCAGGCCGTGGCCGCCCTGTTTGACGGCGGCGGGCACAGAAACGCCGCCGGCGGCACCATCGCCGACGAGCTCACCTCGGCCAAGAAGCGCCTGGTCAAGGCACTTGGCGAAGCGCTGCAACTGGTGTAGGGCTTACGACGCATGGGAAGAAAGCGTAAAAGAAGCGCGGGCCAGCTCGACGGGCTGCTCGTGTTGAACAAGCCCAGCGGCCCCACGAGCGCGGGCTGCCTGAACAGCATCAAGCATGGCCTGGGCCAGGGCAAGATCGGCCACGCGGGCACTCTTGACCCGCTGGCGCAGGGCGTGCTGCTTGTGCTTTTGGGCCAGGGCACCAAGCTGGCGGGCTACCTCACCAGCGGGGCCAAGGTCTACACCGGCATGATGCGTCTTGGGCTCACCACCGACACCTTCGACATGGAAGGGGCTGTGGTTGAGGAAAAGGGCATCGGCAATATTTCGCAAGAAGATGTGCGGGCGGCCATCCTGTCCTGGAAGGACCTCACGGAACAGGAAGTGCCCGCATACTCCGCAGCCAAGCACGAGGGCAAGCCCCTCTACGAACTCGCCCGCAAGGGCGAGACGGTGCCGGTCAAGGAGAAGCGTATCGAGGTATATGAGGTCGAACCGCTGGAGATCGAGCTCCCCTTCGCACGGTTCAGGGTACGTTGCCTGGCAGGCACGTACATTCGCTCCCTGGTCCACAGCTTGGGGATTCGGCTCGGGTGCGGAGCAGCGCTTGCGCAGCTCACGCGGGAGGCGTGCGAGCCCTATGGGCTTGACGCCTCGTACAGCCTGGACGCGGTTCTTGGAGAGCCGGAGCTTTTTGCCGAGCGGGTCGTTCCGCTGGCGAAAATGCTCCCGCACTGGCGCACCATCGTCCTTTCACCCACCCTGGCCGCCCTCGTGAAGAACGGGGCCTGGCTGCCGGTGGGCGGACCAAGCGGTGACGAGCTCCTGGGGAAACCCGGCGAGCAGGTCATGCTGGTCGATGAAGGGGGCGAACCGGTTGCGCTGGCTGAGGCTCAGCCCAAGGACGGCGGACTGCGCTGGACGATCCTGCGCGGACTGTGGATGGACGCCGCTCCCGCCACCTGAACGGGGAGCTTTCCGGCACAACAGTCTGGCCCGCCATAATGGGTTCCAGACGAGGAGGATACTGCTGTGGTTATGACGCCCGAAGGAAAGACCCAGGTCATTGAGAACTTCAAGCGCAAAGAGGGAGACACCGGTTCTCCTGAAGTCCAGGTGGCGCTCTTGACCGAGCGCATCACCTACCTGACCGAGCACTTCAAGGTGCACAAGAAGGACTTCCACTCCAAGACCGGCCTCTTGAAGCTCGTCGGCCAGCGCCGCAAGCTGCTCAATTACCTGAAGAACACTGACATCCAGCGCTACCGTGATCTTATCGAGCGCCTGGGCCTTCGCAAGTAAGAGTTCCCCCACCGCGCAGGGCGGAGGCCGAGGAAAACCGGTCTCCGCCCCGTGCGGCCCACCGCGGCGGACGCCCCTCGCCCGCCCGTAACCGCGTTCCAGACGCAAACGAGGCTCCAGACCCCTTTAGTTGGCTGCGGAGAGCGTTCTTGCGATTCACGCAAGAGCCCTTCCCCAAGCCGGCTAAACCCCGGGCAGGGAGCACGCGTCGGAACGGCAACATCCAGGAGACTTCATGCTCGTACCTCACAACAAGATAAGCCTTTCCACCCGCGTCGGCGATATGGACATCACCCTCGACCACGGCTTGATGGCCAAACAGGCCAGCGGAGCCGTGTGGATCCAGTCCGGCGGCACCGTGGTGCACGTCACCGCCGTGAACCAGGCGCTCGAGATTGACCGCGGCTTCTTCCCGCTCACCGTGAACTACCAGGAAATGTCCTACGCCGCCGGCCGCATCCCCGGCAGCTACTTCCGCCGCGAGATCGGCCGCCCGAGCGAGCGCGAGACCCTGGTCTCCCGCTTGATCGACCGCCCCATCCGCCCCATGTTCAAGAAGGGCTTCCGCGACGAGGTCCAGGTCATCGCCACGGTCCTCTCGGCCGACGCCAACACCAACCCGGACGTGCTGGCCATCACCGGCGCCTCCTGCGCCCTGCACCTGTCGCACATGCCCTTTGAGGGCCCCATCTGCGGCGCGCGCGTGGGCTACGTGGACGGGCAGTTCGTGCTGTTCCCCACCTACAAGCAGATTGCCAACGAGAGCACCCTGAACCTCATCTTCGCGGCCACCCGCTCGGCCATTGTCATGGTCGAGGGCGGCGCCAGCTTCGTCTCCGAAGAACTGGTGGCCGAGGCCCTGGAATGGGGCCACAAGCAGCTCACCCCGATGTTCGACATCCAGGACGAGCTGCGCGAAAAGGTCGGCAAGCCCAAGATCGAAGTGACCCCCAAAAAGGTCGATGAGGCCGTTGCCGCCTACGTCGAGGAGATCGCCACGCCTGGCCTCAAGGCCGCCTGCGCCCTCACCGAGAAGATGGCCCGCCGCGAAGCCAAGGAAGTCGCCAAGACCCAGGCCATGAAGGCCGTGGTCGAGAAGTTCGCCGACAATGAAGATGCCCAGAAGCAGGCCTCCGCCCTGCTGAGCGACCTGGACAAGAAGCTCGTGCGTGAGCGCGTGCGCACCGAAGGCATCCGCCTGGACGGCCGCGACACCACCACCGTGCGTCCGCTGTCCATCAGCGCGGGCGTGCTGCCCATGACCCACGGCTCGGCGCTGTTCACCCGCGGCGAAACCGCCGCCCTGTGCGTGGCCACCCTCGGCAGCAGCCGCGACGAGCAGCGCATTGAGACCCTGGTGGGCGAAGACACCAAGCGCTTCATGCTGCACTACAACTTCCCCCCGTACTGCGTGGGCGAAGTGCGCATCCTGCGCGGCCCCAGCCGCCGCGACATCGGCCACGGCGCCCTGGCCGAGCGTTCCATCCTGCCCGTGCTGCCCAGCGCCGAGGACTTCCCGTTCACCCTGCGCGTGGTCTCCGAGGTCATGGACTCCAACGGCTCCTCCTCCATGGCCACCGTGTGCGGCGCCTCCCTGGCCCTCATGGACGCGGGCGTGCCCATCAAGGAACCCGTGGCGGGCATCGCCATGGGCCTGATGAAAGAGGGCGAGGACTACATCGTCCTCACCGACATCCTGGGTGATGAAGACGCCCTGGGCGACATGGACTTCAAGGTGGCCGGCAGCGCCCGCGGCATCACCGGCATCCAGATGGACATCAAGATCACCACCGGCATCCCCTACGACGTGCTGCGCCGCGCCCTGGCCCAGAGCCGCGACGCCCGCATGCACATCCTGGAGCACATGGCCATGTGCCTGGCCGCGCCCAGGCCGCAGCTCTCCGAGCTGGCCCCGCAGATGGAAGTGGTGTTCATCAACCCCGAGAAGATCCGCAGCGTCATCGGACCCGGCGGCAAGAACATCAAGGCCATCACCGCCGAGACCCAGGCGGCCATCGACATCGAGGATTCCGGCAAGGTGGCCATCTTCGCCCCCAACACCGAGAGCCTGATGAAGGCCAAGGCCATGGTGCTCTACTACGACCAGACCCCGGAGCCGGGCCGCAACTACCTGGGCACCGTGAAGAAGATCCTGGAAGTCGGCGCCCTGGTGGAGATCCTGCCCGGAGCCGAGGGCATGCTGCACGTGTCGCAGCTCGATGTTGAGCGCGTGGACCGCGTGGAAGACCTGCTGCAGCTCGGCCAGGAAGTCTGGGTCAAGGTCATCGAGCTGGAGCCGGGCGGACGCATCCGCCTGTCCCGCAAGGCTTGGCTCATGGAGCAGGCCGGTCAGGAAGTGAACCTGGACGAGTTCCGTCGTCCGCCCTCCTCCCGTGGCGACGGCCCCGGCCGTGGCGACCGTGATCGCGGCCGCGGCGGCGATCGTGGCGGGCGCGGCGGAGACCGTGGCGGACGCCGCTAGGCCTTAGCAAAAAATCGAACGGGCTGCCTCCGGCGTTCCGGCCTCCTGATGGGAGAGCCAAACGCCGGGGGCAGCCCTTTTCTTTTGTGGTATGCTGGACTGGCAGCCAGACCGGAAAGCCGGGATGGTTGGCCGCGCGGCAGGCTAGGGCTTGGGCCCGGCCTCTGAATCGGCCTCGGTTCCGGCAAAGGCCCGTATCTCCCAGGGCAGGCGCTCTTTGGCGCGGGCAAGGGCGAACGCCTCAACCTCGTGGTGCCAGGCGGTGAAGTCGGTCAGCAACGCCTGGGCCAGCGGGGTCAGCTCGTAGCCCTTGCGGCCGCTGGCCTTGGCCAGAAGGGGCTCGCCCAGGGCTTCCTCCGTCCGCTTGATGCGCCCCCAGGCCGCGCGGTAGCTCATGCCCAGGGCCTTGGCCGCCCGGTTCAGCGAGCCCAGGCGCTGCACCAGCTCCAGCAGCTGCACGCGCCCAAGGCCGAAGAGCATCCCGCCGCCGGATTCCAGCCACAGGTGGACGCGCAGGACGGGTGCTGCGGCGGCGTTGGGGCCGCCCGTGGTTTTGCCGCTCATCAATACCTCCGGCCCGGGGCGCTTTGTGCGCCGGGTTCATGCTGTCAGATATGGCAGAACATGAACGCCAGGTAAAGAAATTCCATGCAGGCCCCTTGGCAGGCGTCAATTCATGCCTACTTGACCTGATTGCCCATGAACCCCGCCCAAGGGCGGGCCCTCTCCAGGATATACATGCAGTCAGCCACGCAGCCAGCCACCACTTCTCAAAAATCCGCGCACCTCATCTGGAGCCTTTCCTGGCCCCAGCTCTTGATGATGCTCTTCAACTTCCTCATCGGGTTCGTGGATGTGTGGGTGGCGGGCAAGATAGACCATCGGGTGCAGGCCTCGCTCGGCATCATCACCCAGTCGCTGTTCCTCTTCCTGATCATCGCCATGGCGGTTTCCGGCGGCGCGGTGGCGGCCATCAGCCAGTCCCTCGGCGCGGGCAAAACACGGCGGGCGGAGCGCTACACAGGTCTGTGCCTGACGATCGCCGCGGGCTCCGGCCTTGTGTTCCTGGGCCTTGGCCTGCCCCTGCGCGATGTCTTCGTGCGCGCCCTGCAGGTGCCGCAAGACATCGCCCCGCTCACGGGCTACGTGCTTGAGGTGTTCCTGTACACCCTGCCGCCCTATTACATGATGATCATGCAGAACGCCGTGTTCCGCGCGCGCAGGCAGGTCATGCTGCCCCTGTACACCATGATCCTCGTCACCGTGGTGAACACCATGGGCGACCTGGGCCTGGGCCTTGGTCTCTGGGGCCTGCCGCAGCTCGGCGTGCAGGGTATCGTCTGGTCCACCTTCTCGTCCATCACCCTCGGCGCGGTGTTCGGCCTCGTCATGCTGCGCCGCGACGGCACCTTGACCCGCACCATGCTCGCACCCTGGTGCTGGGTGCGCAAGGCCTTCCCATATCTGTTCAAGGTGGCCTGGCCCGCCGGGCTCATGCAGATCGTCTGGCACTCCGGCTATCTGGTGCTCTTCGCCATTACCGCCAGCCTGCCGGAGAACAGCGTGGTCGCCCTTGCCGGCATGGCCGCCGGCGCGCGGGTGGAGTCCCTGCTCTTCCTGCCCGCCTTCGCCCTCAACCTCACGGCCAGCATCCTGGTGGGGCACCTGCTGGGTGCGGGCCAGCCGGAGGAGGCCCGCCGCATGGGCCTGCGCATCCTGGCCATCGGGCTCGCCAGCATCAGCCTCTTCGCCGCGCTGCTCTGGCCCTTTCTGGGCGACATCGCGGGCTTCATCGCGCCCAAGGCCGAGGTGCAGGCCGAGGCCCAGAACTACCTCGTGTACAACGTGCTGGCCATCCCCTTCACCCTCACCACCATGATCCTGGCCGGAGCCCTGGCGGGCGCGGGGGCCACGCTGTACAACCTGCTCGGCATGGGGCTGGGCACCTGGCTGGTGCGCCTGCCCTTGGCCTACGTCCTGGGACATGTCATCCTGGGCACGGCCACGGGCGTGTGGATCTCCATGCTGGCCTCGCAGGCCGTCCAGGCAGCCATCCTTCTGTATATCTTCGTCAAAAAGGACTGGCAGCGTTTCGCCATGTCCAAAACCCGCAACGGAAGCAACACATGAGCACCTGCGAAAACTTCGAAAAGATCTGCCTGAAGCATCAGGAAGCCTACCGCGCCGCCCTGGCCGCCTGCCCGGAGGTTACCTCCGACTACGCCTTCGCCAACCTCTACGGCTGGGCAGAGCACTACGGGCTTGAGTGGCGCATCGCCCACGACCTGGTGTGGATCAAGCAGACCATCCCCCAGCAGACCTTCTGGGCCCCGGTGGGCGACTGGACCAAGGTGGACTGGGCCGCCCTGCCCTGCCTGTCCGGCCCGGCGAAGTTCACCCGCGTGCCCGAGGCCCTGGTCGGCATCTGGCGCCAGGCCTTCGGCGAGCGCCTCACCGCCATCGAAGCCCGCGACCACTTCGACTACGTGTACTCCGTGCCGGAACTCATCGAGCTGAAAGGCAACAAATTCCACAAGAAAAAGAACCTGCTGCACCAGTTCGAGAAGTCGAACATCTTCGAGTACACGCCCATGCAGGCCGACTGCGTGGAAGAGGTGCTCGACATGCAGGCCGAATGGCACGGCTGGCAGGAGCACCCCTCCGAAGCCCTGGTGGCCGAGAATCAGGCCATCTCCCGCGTGCTGAAGAATTTCGACCGCCTGGGCAGCCTCATGGGCGGAACCATCCGCATCGGCGGCAAGGTGGTGGCCTACACCGTGGGCGAAAAGCTGGACAAGGAAACCATCGTCATCCATTTCGAAAAAGGCGATACGCGCTTCAAAGGCATCTACCAGGCCATCAACAAGCACTTCCTCGAAGCGCAGGAAGACCGCTTCAGCCTAGTGAACCGCGAGCAGGACCTGGGCGACGAAGGTCTGCGCAAGGCCAAGCTCTCGTACAACCCCGTGCAGTTCATGCAGAAATATGATGTGGAACTGGCGTAAGAGGAAGAAGGAAGAGAATATCCCTCCGGGGGCCAAAGGGCACGAGGCCCTTTGGAATCCCATTAGGTTAGACTTGTGCGCTGCCAAACGCCCTGCTGACTTCCTCCGCGAATCCGAGTGGTCTTTCCCCGAGGATTCGCGGCATGGCGGGTCCAGGGGGCACTGCCCCCCGGCCGCCGGAGGCATATTC
>NZ_DATMYK010000274.1:0-4412 GCF_035560995.1 Humidesulfovibrio sp.
CGGAGGGGATGTCGATGAGCAGCTGCAGGCTGGGGCATTTGGGCTTGGCCGCTTCCACCCGCGCGGTGAGGGAATCCTCGCAGATCACGCATGAGACCTTGGCGAAGTTCACGCGGAACTCGATGTCGTGCGGGGTCAGGAGCGAGGGCGAGGGGATGGGCAGCGCGCCGATGCGGCACAGGGCCAGCATCGACACCCAGTACTCCATGCGGCGGTAAAGGATGAGCATGACCCGGTCGCCCTTCTTCACGCCCTTGGCGGAAAGCGCGCTGGCGAGCTTCATGGACTCCTTCTGGAAAAATCCGAAGGAGTATTCGCGGCGGGTTCCGCCGTCGTCCACATGGATCATGGCCAGGCGGTCCGGCTCTTCAGCCGCGCGGGCGTCCAGGAAGTCGTAGGCGAAGTTGTAATTCGCGGGAACGTTGATGGCGTAGGCCGCCATGTAGTCGCGGTAGCGGCTGGGGCGGAGTTTTTCGTGCGTGGTGCTTTTCATGCTGTCTCGCCTCCCCCTAAAGGATCACGTCGAGGAACACGGCGTGCTTGTCGTCCAGGCCGCGCAGGGCGTGCGGAGTCTGGGAGTCGAAGTACAAAGAATCGCCGGGCTCCAGGGCCAGGGTTTCCTCGCCCAGACGCAGTTCCAGCCTGCCCTCCATCACGTGGATGAATTCCTGGCCGGAGTGGGACACGAGGTTCAGCTCCGCCGGGCTTTTGGGCGGCACGGTGATGAGGAAAGGCTCCATCTTGCGGCCGGAGAAGCGGTAGGCCAGGGACTTGTAGTCGTAGTCCTTGCGCCGCTCCACCGAGAGGCCCTCGCCCCGGCGCACCAGGGAGTAGCCCTTCAGGTGCGGCTCCACGCCGCTGATCAGGACGGTCAGATCCACATGGCAGGCCTGGGCCACCTTCATCATGAAACCCACGGGAATCTCGGCTTCGCCGGACTCGTAGATGCCGAGCTGTTCCGGGGTCACGCCGGTCTTGGCGGCCAGGTCCTCAACGCTCATGTCCAGGGCGTCGCGCAGGCCGCGCAGGCGCGGGGCGATGTCCTTGTACGCTTGTTCCAGGTGCATTGTTCCGCTCCTTTTAAACCTTGGGAGGCTCTTGCATGGCCTCGGGGAACATCTCGCCCGCCAGTTCGCGCAGCTTGTACTTCTGGATCTTGCCGCTGGCGGTCATGGGGTAGGCATCCACGAAGGCGATGTACTTCGGAATCTTGTACCGGGCTATCTGGCCGCGGCAGTAATCCTTCACGTCCTCGGGCTCCAGGTGCGCATCGGGCTTGAGGATGACGAAGGCGCCCACTTCCTCGCCGAACTTGCGGCTGGGCACGCCCACCACCTGCACGTCCAGGATGCCGTCCATGCGGTACAGGAACTCCTCAATCTCGCGCGGGTAGACGTTCTCGCCGCCGCGGATGATCATGTCCTTCAGGCGTCCGGTGACGGTGACGTAGCCCTCTTCGTCCATGACGCCCAGGTCGCCGGAATGCAGCCAGCCGTCCATGTCGATGGCCTTGGCCGTGGCTTCGGGGTTGTTGTAGTAGCCCTTCATCACGTTGTAGCCCCGGCAGCAGATCTCGCCCACCACGCCCCGCGCGGACTCCTCACCGGTCTCCGGGTCCTTGATGCAGACCTCGATCTCCGGCATGGCGCGGCCCACGGTCTCGGTCATCTGGCGCAAGCTGTCGCCGATGCGCGTCTGGGTCATCACCGGGCTGCCCTCGGTCAGGCCGTAGCAGATGGTGATCTCGCGCATGTTCATTTCGTTCATGGCGCGCTTCATGAATTCTATGGGGCAGGGCGAACCGGCCATGATGCCGGTGCGCAGGGTGCTGAAGTCGAAGCGCTTGAACAGCTTGTGCTCCAGCATGCTGATGAACATGGTGGGCACGCCGTAGATGGCCGTGCACTTCTCCTCTTCCACGCTCGTCATGGCCATGACCGGGTCGAAGTTCTCCAGAATGACCATGGCCGTGCCGTGGGTGACGCAGGCCATGACGCCCAGCACGCAGCCGAAGCAGTGGAACAGCGGCACGCCCAGGCACAGGCGGTCCTTCTCGGTGAAGTTCTGGTTCTCGCCGATCCAGTAGCCGTTGTTGCCGATGTTGTTGTGGGTCAGCTGCACGCCCTTGGGGAAGCCCGTGGTGCCGCTGGTGTACTGCATGTTCACCACGTCGTGCGGGGTCAGGGTGGCCTGGCGCGCCTCGTACTCTTCCGGGGTGGTCATGACCGACAGGGCCTGCACCTCGCTCATGGAGTACATGCCGCGGTGCTTCTCGGCTCCCAGGAAGATGACGCGCTTCAAATGCGGGAAGCGCGCGCAGGCGGCGTGGCCGCGCTCGGTGGTCTTCAGCTCCGGGGCCAGATCATAGATGGTGCCCACGTAGTCCGTGTCGCGGAAGCCGTCGATGAGCACCAGGTTCTCGCAGTCGCTCTGCTTCAGCAGGTACTCTATCTCGGCCTTGCGGTAGTGGGTGTTCACGGTCAAGAGCACGGCGCCTATTTTCGCCGTGGCGAACATGAGCACGACCCAGTAGGGCACGTTGTTGGCCCAGATGCCGACCTTCTCGCCCTTTTGCACGCCCATGGCCATGAGGCCCATGGCCACCTCGTCCACCAGGTCGGAGAACTGCCGCCAGGTGAGGCGGTAGTCGCGGTCAACGTAGACCACGGCGTCGCGGTTGGGCCATTTGGCCACGGTCTCGTCCAGAATCTGGCCCAGAGTGGCTTCGCGGATGGCTTGCTCTCTCGGCATGGCCTACTCCGGGAAGTAGAGCACCGCGTAGATGCTGGCGGGCTTGTCGCCTGCGGCGGAAAGATTGTGGGGCACCACGGAGTTGTAGTACAGGCTGTCGCCGGGGCCCAGGATGGTCGTCTCGCGTCCGTAGATGAGCTGCACCTGGCCGGAGACCACCACGATGAACTCCTCGCCCTCGTGGAAGGACAGCTTCTTGCTCTCCTCCGGCTCCGGGTTCATGACGATGAAGAAGGGCTCCATGTGGCGGTCGGTCTTGCCCTTGCCGAGCGAGTAGTACTCGTGGCTGGCGGGCTTATCGCCGTCCTGGTGCATGCTGAACTCTTCCTTGCGCTCGTCCAGGCGCACGATGAGCGGGTCGCGGCTGACGTGGTCGTCCAGGAAGGTGCCCAGGCGTACGCCAAGGGCGCGGGCGATCTTGAGCAGGGGCCCCAGGGAGGGGTAGAGATCCTTGCCCTCCACGGCGGCGAGGAAAGCCTCGTCCAGGCCGGTGCGTCCGGCCAGGTCGGCCAGGCTCAAGTTCTGCTTCTCGCGAAATGCGCGTATGCGCTCACCCACTTTCTTGTCCATGCTGCCCCCGTCCTCTCCTGATCTTGCGTGTTCACACACTTGGGCCGAAAAACGGCCAGCCTTCAGAGTGGCGAGAACCGTACCCCATCCGCCCCCAATTGTCGACTGCCGCCGCGTGTTTAAAGACCCGGAAACGGGCGGTCCTTGCCAGGCTGTGGCGAAGCGTGTAGCGTCGTCAATGGCCGCAGAACCGGGCCGGAACCGACCAGCAGCAAGGTGCATGCCCATGAGCGATCTGCACAATCAGGAACCGCAGGCAGCAGTCTACCGCCCCGAAGGCGGCAAAAGAATCAAGGGCCTCTTTTCCACTCAAACGGTGGAAAAGGTCGGCACCGGCACGACCCAACGCAAGACCATCAGCAAGATGTACTGGTACTGCACCCAGGAGGACGATGCGAACGTCTCTGTGCAGGCCTTGAACAAGAACATGGTTCCGGCCGGAACCGCCACCCAGGTCCCCTTTGAGGACTTCCTGGCGCGCTACAACCCCGAGCCGGAAATGTACATGAAGACCGTGTACCCCAAGATGCAGGAGCTGGCGGCCACCGTTTCCCGCGCGGAGGAAAGCCGCCAGCGCGGCGCGCTGTACAGCGCCCAGTTCGAGTACGAGAACGCGCTCGCCGTGGACGAGGAAAACGTGCGCGCCAACTTCGGCCTGGGCCTCACCTACGTGGAGCGCGGCGAAACGGCCAAGGCCCAGGACATCCTGGGACGCATCGTGGGGCTTGAGGCCGCCTTCGCGCCGGAGCACAAGCACCTGTTCAACGAGTTCGGCATCAGCCTTCGCAAAAGCCGCATGGTGGACCAGTCCGTGGAGTACTACACCCGCGCCCTGGCCCTTACCGCCACGGACGAGAACCTGCACTACAACGTGGCCCGCGCCTACTTCGACAAGGGCGACAAGGAAAAGTGCCGCGAACACCTGGCCGAAGCCCTGCGCCTGAACCCGGACCACGAGGAAGTGAAGCGGTTCATCGAATTCCTGGACGGCAAGAAGTAGGGCGAAGCCCATGTTCCAGGCCGAACACAGCGCACATGAGGTCCACCTGGCCCTGCGCGGGGTGCGCTTCGCCTATCCGCCCATCCCCGGC
>NZ_DATMYK010000275.1:0-9457 GCF_035560995.1 Humidesulfovibrio sp.
CCAGGGGGCATGCACCCCCTGGACCCGCAGGCCAGCGCAGACAGCCCGGAAGGTGGAACCTCCCGGGCTGTCTGCGCTGGGGCGGCGCGGAACGGGCGCTGCGGAGGCGGGGGCAGAATGCAGGGACATTGGGCAGGAGCATGGGGCCGGAGCATGGACCCGAGCCGTGGGGCGAGAGGGATCAGGGGCTGCGCAGGCGCGGGGCGAGGCCGGGAGGACTTGGGAGAGAAGAAATGCGAGCGGCTATCTTTGCCGTTGACAGCCGGGAACGCCGGGGATAATCGCACTAATTAGGTAGTGTTTGACGCGCCAAACCAAAGGAGAATGCGTCATGACGAAAGAAAAGACTTTGGGCCTCGGCACCCGCGCCCTGCATGCGGGCCAGGGCGACGATCCCGCCACCCATGCCTGCGCGGTGCCCATCTACGCCACCGCGTCCTACAATTTCACCAGCACCGACCACGCGGCCGATCTCTTCGCCTTGAAGGAGTTCGGCAACATATACTCCCGTCTGATGAACCCCACCAACGACGTGCTGGAAAAGCGCCTGGCGGCGCTGGACGGAGGCGTGGGCGCGTTGTGCTTCGCCAGCGGGCAGGCGGCCATCACCGGGGCCGTGCTCACCCTGGCCCATGCCGGGCAGAATTTCATCGCCAGCAAGAGCCTGTACGGCGGCACCACCACCCTGTTCACCCAGACCTTCAAAAAGTTCGGGGTGGAAGCGCGGCTGTTCGATCCCGCCAAGCCGGAGGAGATCAGGAAGCTCGCCGATGCCAACACCCGCTGCGTGTACCTGGAAAGCGTGGGCAACCCAAAAAACGACGTGCCCGACTTCCAGGCCATCGCCGACGCAGCCCACGCCATGGGCGTGCCCATGATCGTGGACAACACCGTGACCACGCCCATGCTGCTTCGTCCCCTGGAGCACGGGGCGGACATCGTGGTCTACTCCACCACGAAATTCATCGGCGGGCACGGCGTGCATGTGGGCGGCGCGGTGGTGGACGGCGGCAGCTTCGACTGGGCGGCCGACCCCAAGCGCTGGCCGGACTTCGCCGCGCCGGACCCGGCCTACCACGGCCTGGTCTTCACCGAGGCCCTGAAGCCCCTGGGCAATCTGGCGTACATCATCCACATGCGCACCCACTGGCTGCGCGACACCGGGGCTTGCATGAGTCCCTTCGCGGCCTTCCTGTTCCTGCTGGGACTGGAGACCCTGCACCTGCGCATGCCCCGCCACTGCGAGAACGCCCTGGCCGTGGCCAAGTGGCTGGAGGCCCACCCGGCCGTGGCCTGGGTGAACTACCCCGGCCTGCCCAGCCACCCGGACCACAAGAACGCCCAGAAGTACCTCACCGCCGGGGCCGGGGCCATCATGGGCTTCGGGATCAAAGCCTCAGGACCTGGGGGCGGCAAGGAATCCGGCCGCATCTTCATCAACAACGTGCGCCTGGCCAAGCACCTGGCGAACATCGGCGACGCCAAGACCCTGGTCATCCAGCCCGCCACCACCACGCACCAGCAGCTCTCGGACGAGGAACAGCTGGCCGCCGGGGTCACGCCGGAGTTCATCCGGCTGAGTGTGGGGCTGGAGGACGCGGAGGACATCATGGCCGACCTGGACCAGGCCCTGCGCAAGGCGGTGGACTGCGGCGGAGCCTGCAAATGAGCGATCCGGCCTTCGCCTCCAGCGACGGCGCACGCGGCGCGGGCGAGCTGCCCCACGCGCGCACGCTGACCCTGCCCGGGCCGTTGCCCTTGCGCCTGGGCGGGCAGCTGCCCGAGGTGCGCGTGTGCTACGAGACCTACGGCCAGCTGAACGCCGCGCGCGACAACGCGGTGTATATCTGCCACGCTCTTTCCGGCGATTCCCACGTGGCCCGGCATGACGAAAACGACACGCCCGGCTGGTGGGACATCGCCGTGGGGCCGGGCAAAGCGGTGGATACCGACCGCTTCTTCGTCATCTGCGCCAACGTGCTGGGCGGCTGCCGGGGCACCACCGGGCCGTCCAGCATCGACCCCAGGACTGGCCGTCCCTATGGCGGCGATTTCCCGCGCATCGCCATCGCCGACATGGTGGAGGTGCAGAAGCGCCTGCTGGACGAGCTGGGCATCGCGCGCCTGCACGCGGTCATCGGCGGGTCCATGGGCGGCATGATGGCCCTCACCTGGGCCATAGAACATCCGGAGCGCCTGGACTCGGCCATTTTCCTGGCCACCACGCACTGTCTGTCCAGTCAGGCCCTGTCCTTCGACATCGTGGGCCGCAACGCCATCTTCAAGGATCCGCACTACAACGGCGGCCAGTACTACGACCAGGAGCAGAAGCCCGACGACGGCCTGGCCATCGCACGCATGATCGGCCACGTGACCTACCTGTCGGACCGCACCATGTCGCGCAAGTTCGACCCGGACCGCGAGCACCCGCGCGAGGTGGCCTACGCCTACGAGAAAGAGTTCAGCGTCGGCAGCTACCTGGCCTACCAGGGCGGGCGCTTTGTGGAGCGCTTCGACGCCAACAGCTACGTGACCCTCTCCCTCGCCATGGACCAGTTCAACCTGGGGCGCGACCACGGCAGCCTGGAGGCGGCCATGGGGCGCATCGCGTGCCCGGTGCTCGTCGCCAGCTTCCGCACGGACTGGCTGTTCCCCCCGGCCCACAGCCGCCGCATGGTGGACGCGCTGCTGGCCCAGGGCAAAAGCGTCAGCGCCATCGAGGTGGACAGCGACTGCGGCCACGACGCCTTTCTGCTGGAGAACGACCTGCACGTGTACGGGCCGCTCATGGCGGGCTTCTTGGACAAGGGCTGCGGCTGCATTTCCGGCGGGCAGGGTGACGAGGCCCAGTGCGGCGCGGCCGAGACCAACGTGCGCAGCATCTTCTTCCAGAACCGCCTGGACCTCACGCGCATCTCAGAGCGCATCGAGCCCGGCGCCAGCGTGCTGGACCTGGGCTGCGGCTCCGGCCAGCTGCTGGCCCAGCTGCGCGGACGCGGCAGCGGGGCGCTGCTGGGGCTTGAGCTGAACCCCCAGGCCATCGTGGACTGCGTGGCCCAGGGCCTGTGCGTGGTGCAGCGCGACCTGGACCAGGGCCTGCGCGCCTTTGCCGACGGCCAGTTCGACGTGGTGGTGCTGAGCCAGACGCTCCAGGCCATGCGCAGGCCGGACACGGTGCTGAAGGAAATGCTGCGCGTAGGCAAAACCGGCATCGTCAGCTTCCCCAACTTCGCCCATGCCGAGGCCGTGCGCCAGCTGCTGGAGAACGGCACCTCCCCGGTCACCGAGGGCCTGCCCTTTCCCTGGTGGTCCTCCCCGTCCATCCGCTTCTTCAGCATCAAGGACTTCGAGGCCCTGTGCGGGCAGCTGGGCATCCGCCTGCTCGCCCGCATCGCCATCGATTCCGCCACGGGCGAAGAGATCGAGGCGGACTACAACACCCGTGCGGACATGGCCATCTGCGTCTTGAGCGGCCCGGCCAGCGCGGCCGGAAACTAGGAGCACCGCCATGCAACTGACCCAGCGCTGCCAGTACGCCCTGCGCGCCCTGTTCCAACTGGCGCGCCAGGCCGAGGCCAGCCCGGCCGACCCCGTCCTCCCGGCCGGAGACATCGCTCAGGCCCAGGCCATTCCCAAGCGCTTTCTGGACGGCATCCTGCTGGAGCTGCGCCAGGCGGGCTTCGTGGAGTCGCGCCGGGGCAAGGCCGGGGGCTTCTGCCTGGCCCGGCCGGGCGCGGAGATCACCGTGGGCCAGGTCATCCGCCTGTACAACGGGGCCATGTCGCCCGTGGACTGCCGGGCCGGCACGGCGCAGCCCTGCCCACTCACCGGAGCCTGCGTGTTCATGAGCGTATGGGACCAGGCCCGCGCCGCCCTTGAGGGCGTGTACGATTCCGTGAGCCTGGCCGAGCTGGTGGAGCGTGAACGACGCATGTTCCCGCCGAAAAAGGGCTGAATCGGCCGCGCATACCCGTTGTTTCCGCATCGCGCGTCTGGGCCGCGAGGTTGCCACCCATACGTAGTCCTGCTATGTTTGGGGTCGCCCCCCGCACTCAACGGCTGCGCTTGTCCCGCAGCGCACTGGAGCACATGCCGTGACGCCGCCCCTGGACGAGGAAGATGCCGCAAGCAAAGCCCTGGCCAGGGAGAACGCCGCCCTGCGCGCCGAGCTGGAGCGGACCAGAGCCCGCCTTGCCGCCAGCGAAAACCGCACCCTGAGCCTGCTGGAAAACGCGCCCCTGGCCTACCAGTCCCTGGGCGCCGAAGGCCGCCTGCGCGCGGTCAGCCGAGGCTGGCAGGAGCTCTTCGGCTACACCAGGGACGAGGTGCTGGGCCAGCCCTTCCGCAGCTTCATCGCCCCCGGAGACCACGCCCTGCTGCTGGACAACTTCACGGCCATGAAGAGCACCGGCCGCTCCACGGGCTTCGAGTGCACGGCCCTGCGCAAAAACGGCGAGCCCTTCACCCTGAACATCGACGGCATGGCCGAATGCAGCCCCGATGGCGACTTCCAATGCACCCACTGCCTTCTGCGCGACATCTCCGCCCAGAAGGCCGCGCAGGCCGTGCTGGAGCAGCGGGAAAGCTTCTACCGGGCCGTGTTCGACTCCGCCGCGCTGCCCATCGCCATCGCCCGCAACCAGCGGCTGCTCTATGCCAATCCGTACATGGCCAAGGCCCTGGGCTTTGAGTCGCGCATGCAGCTTTTCGGCAAAGACATCAGCTGCTTCGTGGCTCCGCACCACATGGAGGAGTTCACCGAGCGCGCCAAACAGCGTGAACAAGGCTTAGGCGTGGCCAGCCAGTACGAAATCGACGTGCTGGACCGCTTCGGGCGCATCATGCCCACCCACGCCACGGTTTCCACCATCAACCTGCCCGACGGACCCGCCACCATAGGTTTTTTCCAGGACATCTCCGAACAGAAACGCATCGCCGATTCGCTCAAGCAAAGCGAGGCCCGCTTCCGCACCCTCTTCGACCAGGTGCCGTCCATCGCCGTGCAGGGCTACGACCAGAACCGCACGGTCATCTACTGGAACGCCGCCAGCGAAGCCCTGTACGGCTACCGCATGGACGAGGCCCTGGGCCGCACGCTGGACGACCTCATCATCCCCCCGCCCATGCGCCCGGCCGTCATCGAGCACATCCGCGCCTGGGCCGAGGACGGAGTGCCCATTCCCTCGGCCGAGCTTGAGCTGATGCGCAAGGACGGCTCGCCCGTGCCCGTGTTCTCCTGCCATGTGATGCAGAGCATGGGCGAAGGGCGCAAGGAGCTGTACTGCCTGGACGTGGACCTGAGCGAACTGCACGCCGCAAAGGGCGAACTGACCCGCGCGCGCGACGCGGCCGAGGCAGCCAACAAGGCCAAAAGCGAATTCCTGGCCAACATGAGCCATGAGATACGCACGCCCATGAACGGCGTGCTCGGCATGCTGCAGCTGCTTCTGGGCAGCAGCCTGGCCGGGGAACAGCGCGAATTCGTCGAGCTGGCCTTCCAGTCCTCGCGCCGCCTGCTGGACCTCCTGAACGACATCCTGGACTTCTCCCGCGTGGAATCGGGCAAGCTGCCGCTGGTGGCCGCGCCCCTGAAGCTCAAGGATCTGGGCGAATCCGTGCTGCGCGTGTTCGCCCTGAACGCCGAAAACCGGGGCCTCACGCTCTCGCTGCATGTGGACGAATCCGCCCTGCGGCCCCTTGTGGGCGATGAGGCCCGCCTGCGCCAGATTCTGTTCAATCTGGTGGGCAACGCCGTGAAGTTCACCCGTGAAGGCAGCGTGCGCCTGGAGATCTGGACCCGGCCCGACCCGGCCGCGCGGGGCCGCCAGCGCGCCTACTTCTGCGTCAGCGACACTGGCCCCGGCATCCCGGAAGACAAAATCCCCCACGTGTTCGAGCGCTTTACGCAGACCGACAGCTCCCAGACGCGCAAGTACGAAGGCGCGGGACTGGGGCTGGCCATCGTGAAGCGCATGGTGGAACTCATGGGCGGGCATATCGTGGTCGACAGCGAATTGGACCAGGGCGTCAGCATCTGCGTGTTCGTACCCCTGGCGCCCGCCGGAGACGACCCGGCGCGCACCGTCTTGGCCCAGGACGAGCTGACAGCCGCGGCCAACGTGCCCCTGTCCATCCTGATGGCCGAGGACGACCGCATCAGCCAGATGTACATGCGCCAGCAGCTCACCCGCCTGGGACACCAGGCCACCATTGTATCCAACGGCCTGGAAGCCGCGGAGACCGCCAAGAACCGCAGCTTCGACTGCATCCTCATGGATGTGCAGATGCCGGAAATGGACGGTCTGGAGGCCACCCGGGCCATCCGCGACTTCGACACCACGATCGGACGCCCGCCCGCCTGCATCATCGCCATGACCGCCTACGCCCTCACCGGCGACCGCGAGAAATTCCTCGCCGCGGGCATGGACGGCTACATCAGCAAACCCGTGCAGACCCCGGAACTGGAACGCGCCCTGGCAATCGCGCAGGAGCGCAAAGCCAAAAAGGCCTAGCCATAGAGAACCCCACCAGGGGGTGCATGCCCCCTGGAAAAAATATTCTCTTCGCCTTTCACCCTCTCCTATCCGTTCTTCTCCTCGCTGATGGCCTGCCAACGCAGTTCGCGCCGGCGCAGAGCCTGGCGATAGCGGCGTTCGGCCACCTCGCCTTTGAGGATCAGCGGCGGGGCGGGGCGCGGGTTTCCGTGCTCATCCAGGGCCACGAAGGTAAGGTAGGCGGAATTGGTGTGCCGCACCTCGCCGGTGAGCAGGTTCTCGGCCTCCACGCGCACGCCTATCTCCATGCTGGTGCGGCCGACCATGTTCAGGCTGGCCTTCAGGGTGACGAGTTCGCCCACGAACACGGGCTTCAGGAAGTCCATGCGGTCTATGCTGGCGGTGACGGCCCAGCCGCGCACGTGGCGCATGGCCACAACCCCGGCGGCGGTGTCGATATGCTTCAGGATGACGCCGCCATGCACGTTTCCGGCCGGGTTGGCGTCGTGGGGCAGCACCTGGTGGCTCATGGTGACGGCGGATTCGGCTGCGGTTTTGCCCTGCGTGGCGTTGGCGGCGCTCTGGCTGGTGTCTGGCATGGGCGGCTCCTGTGTTGCGCGGTCTTGGATGCTCGGGAAATGTAGGCCGCGCGGGGGCCAGGGTCAAGGCCAGCGCCGTGCCCGGCGGAGAGTGCTTGCGCTGGCGGGGCTTCCTATCCGGCGTGCCTCGTGCTACGCACGGGGAACAACATTTCGTTTGAGGAGTCCTGTCCGATGCAGACCATGTCTTTGCGCCGCACTGCGAGCGCGTTTGCGGTATTGTGTTGCGTTTTGGCTTTTGGCGCGGCCCAGGCGCGCGCGGCCTCCCCGGCCTATGCGGCCCCAGCGCCGGCTCCGCAGGGTGCGTGGGCGCCCGGCGCGGCCTGGAACTACAAGACCTTCCAGGACGCCATGCGCCAGTCCGGCCGTTCGGTGGAGATTCAGGAGAAGGACTTCGCGGAGTTGCAGTCGCGCAAGACCTTGGCCATGGCCTCCATCGAGAAGTACCTGAAACGACGCTTCGGCAGCGCCGATCCCGGCGTGCTGCAGGCCTTCCGCGAGCTGCCGCGCGAGTACTACCACTACGACTACCAGCGCAAGAAGCCCTTCGCCTCCAACTGCTACGAGCCCGCGCCCAAGCCCTGGGCCATCGGCTACGGCTCTGCCCTTTCGGACTACCTGGGCCAGGCGTACATGACGCAGCTGGCCAAGCCCAAGCCCGGCGACACCGTGCTTGAGGTGGGCACCGGCTCCGGCTTCCAGAGCTCGCTCCTTTCGCGCATCGTGAAAGAGGTCTACTCGGTGGAGATCATCAAGCCGCTGGGCACGGACGTGGCCAAGATCTACAAGCCGCTGGGGCTTGAGAACGTGCACACCCGCGTGGGCGACGGCTACTTCGGCTGGCCCGAGGTCAAGGGCGGCTTCGACATCATCATGGTCACCTGCGCGGCGCGCTACGTCTCGCCGGAGCTTCTGAAGCAGCTCAAGCCGGAAGGCCGCCTCATCGTGCCCATCGGCCAGCCCTTCAAGAAAGGCCAGGTGCTCTACGTGTTCACCAAGGACAAGACCGGCAAGGTCCATTCCCGCAAGGATATGGGCGTGTTCTTCATCCCCATGACCGGCAAGATCATGGAGCAGAAGTCCTAGGCGGCCGTGGACGGCAGACTGAACATCTCGGAGAGGGGTCTGCGCCGCGCGGCGCTGGCCCTTCTTCTTGTTTGGGCAGCGGGAGCGTTCTGCCCGGCCTTTGCGGCCGTGCCCGGCGGCGGCATGGCCATGGACGTGCTGAACTCCGTCACCAAGTCCCCGGCCTCGCGCCAGTCCAATTCGACCTTCGGCTCACCTTATGGATCGACTTCCGGCGCGGGCCCGTCCTCGACTGGCCCCGTGGCCCCGAAGCAGCCCAAGGCTCCGCTGGTGCCCGGCGCCAAGCCCCTCTCAGACGAGCCCCTGCGGCGCGACGACCGCCCGGCGGCCCCGGCTCGAAAGGGCGGCCAGAAGGGCGCACAGAAGACAGCCCCGCAGGCCCGGCAGCAGGTGCTGGTGCTGCCCCACGCCGGGGCCGAGCGCAAGGCTCTGCTGACCCTGCCCAAGGCCGCGCCGCTCAAGAAGGGCCAGGCCGCGCCCAAGGTGCCGGTGCTCATCGTTCTGCATGGCGCGGGCGGCTCCGCGGCGCAGGCCATGCGCCAGACCGGCCTGGCCGAGCGCGCGGCCGCGGCGGGCTTTCTGGCGGTGTTCCCGGAGGGCAGCGGCCCCAATGGCGCAGGGGGCGAGGGCCAGACCTGGAACGCCTGGACCTGCTGCGGCTACGCGCGCGACAGCCACGTGGACGACGTGGGCTACCTGTCCGCGCTCATCGCCCGCCTGCGCGCGGATTTCGCGGCCGACCCGGCGCGCATCCACCTTGTGGGCTTCTCCAACGGGGCCATGCTGGCCAGCCGCTTCGCGTTGGAGCGGCCCGGCGTGGCGGCCACGCTCACCTCCGTGGCCGGGTACCTGCCCTGCGACACGAAAGATCCGGCCGACAGCCTGCCCGTGCTGGTCATCCACGGCGCGCAGGACAAGGTGGCGCGCTTCGCCCCCACCGAGGCCAAGCCCGCCACTGGCCGCTATTGCGAGGACTACCCGGCCAGGGCTCAGGTGGACTTCTGGGTGCGCGGCATGAACCTCTCGCCCACGCCCCAGGTGCGGGACTCTGGCAAGACCCCCGCGCGGGTGGAGGACTACGCCCCCAAGGGCAAGGCGGGGCGCGGCAGCGTGCGCTTCGTCATCGTGAAGAACGGCGGCCACGCCTGGCCCGGCGGAGAACGCGAGCGCTACCGCTACTGCGACATGCCCACAACCGGCATTGACGCCAGCGCCCTTGTGCTGGAGTTCGCCAAGCGCTCCGGCGGCGGCGCGCCGCAACCGGACGCGGCCCAGGAC
>NZ_DATMYK010000276.1:0-18395 GCF_035560995.1 Humidesulfovibrio sp.
GGCAACCTGGTGGACGAGACCAGCTGGGAGATGATCCAGAGCGACTGCCCCGGCGTGGACAAGGACGCCGGACATGAGACCTTTGTTCAAGAGGGCGTGGACTATCTGCACGAGCACGGTCTGGTCCACGAGCCCGGCCCGGAGACGCCCCACGCCCTGGTGCTCACCGAAACCCTGAAGAGCCGCAAACGCTGATGAACATCCGGGACTGCCAACGCATCCTGAACGTACCGCCCTCCGCCACGCTGGAGGAGGTCAAGGCCGCGTTCCGCAAGCTGGCCTTCAAGCTGCACCCGGACCTGAACCCCTCGCCCAAAGCCGCGGAGCAGTTCCGCGAGCTGAACGAAGCTTACGTGCTGCTCAGCCATGCCCTGAAGGACGAGCCCGCACCGACCTCGGGCAAAGCCCAAGCACAGAAGCCGACAGACGGCCCGGACGCCAAGGCCCGCAAGGCCCAGGCGGGAAAGGCCTACGCGCGCGGCTCGTCCCAGTCCGCGCATACTTCGCAGACCTCGCAGTCCGCGGGGGCCAAGCCCGGCTCCGGCGGGACCTTCCATTTCCGGGAGGAGGAGGTCCTGCGCGACCTGCTCTCCGATGCCTTCGCCCGGCAAGTGTTCGAGGACATTTACAGCCAGCTCAAGCACGGCACACCGGGCCAGCAGCCCCAGAATCAGGCCCAGCGCCCGGCCTATTCCGCACCCAGCGCGCCGCAGCACGCGCCGAGGCCGGGCAAGGCGGCGGAGCCCGCCCCCAAGCGCCGCAAGCTGGAGATCACCTGGGGCGACAAATCCATGGGCCTCGACCTGAGCAAAGGTCTCGTTGGCGGGGTCAAATCCTGGCTGCGCGGCCAGTTGGACGACGAACAGACCGTGAGCTACCCGGCCTTCGCCGTGGGACCGGGCAAATTGGTGCGGCTCACCATCAGCTCGCGCTTCGGCGAGTCCAAGACAGTGGAGGTGACCCTGCCGCCGGATTTTGTCGTGGGCAGGCCTGTGCGCCTCAAGGGTCTTGGCCGAAAACTCGGCCCTTTCACGGGCGACCTGTTCCTGCGCGTTCTCGCCAAATAGCGCAAATCGCGCCCTTGTCTTCCGCACGGAAATTGACTAGTCCGCTGGGGAACCCCGGCGTCGCTGACGCTTGACCTACGCAGCAAGGAGCCCGGCATGCTCGCCATCCTCGACTACAAAGCAGGCAACCAGACCAGCGTGCGCCGCGCCCTGGACCACTTGGGCATAGAGAACATCATCACCAATGATCCCGACATCCTGGCCAAGGCCGACGGCATCATCTTCCCCGGCGTGGGCGCGGCGGGCCAAGCCATGGACGAGCTGACCTCCGAGGGGCTGGATGAGGTGCTCAAGGCCCTCATCTGGCAGGAGAAGCCCCTGCTTGGCATTTGCGTGGGCTGCCAAATCCTGCTGGACTACTGCGAAGAGAACAACACCCGTACGCTCGCCATCATCCCCGGCGAGTGCCGCCTGTTCAACCCGGCCTGGGCCGAGGCCGACGGCACCCCCATCCGCGTGCCGCACATGGGCTGGAACCGCGTGGCCCTCAAAAAGGACTGCCCGCTGTTCAAAGGCATCGCGCCCGAGGCCGAATTCTACTTCGTGCACAGCTACCACCCGGCTCCCAAGCCCGACTTCATCATCGGCGAGACCAACTACGGCGAAGATTTCTGCTCCGTCCACGGCCGCACCGGCCTGTGGGCCGTGCAGTTCCACCCGGAAAAGAGCGGCGCGCCCGGCCTGACGCTGTTGAAGAACTTTCACGACTACTGCCTGGAGGCCAAGAATGCTCAGTAAGCGCATCATCCCCTGCCTCGACGTGCGCAACGGCAAGCTGACCAAGGGCGTGAAGTTCAAGGACAACGTTGACATCGGCGATCCGGTGGAAACCGCGCGGCACTACTACGAGCAAGGCGCGGACGAGATCGTGTTCTACGACATCACCGCCTCCAGCGAGGGCCGGGGCATCTTCCTGGACGTGGTGGAGCGTGTGGCCAGCCAGATCTTCATTCCCTTCTCCGTGGGCGGCGGCATCAACACCGTGGCCGACATGCGCGCCGTACTGCTGGCCGGGGCCGAAAAGTGCTCGGTCAACTCCGGCGCGGTGAAAAATCCGGACATCATCAGCGAAGGCGCGGCCGCTTTCGGCGCGCAGTGCGTGGTGCTGGGCATGGACGTGAAGCGCGTGGACAAGAGCGAGACCATCCCCTCCGGCTTCGAGGTGGTCATCCACGGCGGGCGCAAGTACACAGGCCTGGACGCCCTGGAATGGGCCAAGACCGGCGAAGCGCTGGGCGCCGGCGAAATCTGCCTCAACTCCATCGACGCCGACGGCACCAAGGACGGCTACGATCTGGAGCTGACGCGTCTGGTGAGCGAAAGCGTGCGCATCCCGGTCATCGCCTCCGGCGGCGCGGGCAACCCGCAGCACATGGCCGACGCCTTCACCAAGGGCAAGGCCAGCGCCGCGCTCATCGCCTCCATCGTGCACTATGGCGAGTACACCATCCGCCAGATCAAGGAAGAAATCTCCGCCCAGGGCGTGCGCATGCGCATGGTCTGGTAGCGCACAGAAGCCCCCACGCGGCCAAAGGGCCGCAACGCCATGAACGAACTCCTGCGCCGCTACGCCGATGTCCTGGAGTCCCTGGACGCCCAGGGGCTTCTGCGCCGCCTGCCGCCTTCTGATAAGGACGGCCTGCTGGATTTTTCCGGCAACGACTACATGGGCCTGGCCCGCCGCCCGGAACTGGTCGCGGCCGCTGCCGAGGCCGGACGCCTTTACGGGGCTGGAGCCACGGGCTCGCGCCTGCTTTCCGGCAACACGCCCGCGCACGAGGCCTTCGAGGCGCGCATCGCCGCCGACAAAGGCTCAGAGGCCGCTCTGATCTTCAACTCCGGCTATCAGGCCAACGCGGCCTGCATCGCCGCACTGCTTGACGCCACCGCCCTCGGAGCAGAACCTCTTGTTTTCGCGGACAAATTGAACCACGCCAGCATGCACCTGGGCTGCGCCCTGGCCGGGGCGCGGCAGTTGCGCTACCGGCATCTGGACCTGGAACATCTTAAAGCTCTACTTGAGAAACATGCGAGCGAGCCCCGCCCCAAGGTCATCCTGTCCGAGTCCGTGTTCGGCATGGACGGCGACCAGGCGGACATCGCCGCACTGCAGGACCTGGCTCTTGCGCACGGGGCGCTGCTGTACATTGATGAGGCCCACGCCACCGGCGTGTTTGGCCCGCGCGGCTACGGCCTGTGCGAAGCCGTGGACCTCGCCCCCACCACCGTGGTCATGGGCACCATGAGCAAAGCCCTGGGCGTCAGCGGCGGGTACGTGGCCTGCGCGGGCATCATCCGCGACTATCTCGTCAATAAGGCGGGCGGCTTCATCTTCTCCACCGCGCCTTCGCCGCTCACGGTTGGGGCCGGGCTCAAGTCCTGGGAGCTGCTGCCGGGCCTGGGCGCGGAGCGCACCGCCCTGCTCCATAGGGCCGAAGCCCTGCGCCAGGGCCTGCGCCGCCTCGGCCTTGATCCCGGCCAGTCCACCACGCACATCGTGCCCGTGATCCTGGGCACGCCGGAGCGCACCCTAGCGGCCAAGGACGCCCTCGCGGGGCAGGGGATCGTCGTCTCCGCTGTGCGGCCGCCCACGGTGCCCCAGGGCGCGTCGCGGCTGCGCATCGGCCTTTCCGCCGCGCACACCGACGCCGACATCGCCCGCCTGCTCGGAGCGTTGGGCAGCCTATGACCGGCCTCGTATTCATGCACGGCTGGGGCTTTGGCGCACACGCCTGGCAGGCCTGGGCCGCGGCCTTTCCTGAGCGGCCTGTGATCCTGCTGGACGCCGGGTACTACGGGACGGAACGTCTCGTCCTGCCGGAAAATCCCGAAGGCTGGGTCGGCATCGGCCACTCGCTGGGCTTTGCCAAGCTGCTGGGCATGGACGTGCCCTGGCGCGGGCTTGTGGGACTGGGCACCTTCCTGCGCTTTTGCTCGCAGGCGGGGCAGGCGACGGGTACGCCGCTCGAAACCTTGGACGCCATGCTCTCCCGCCTGGAAACGGATCCGTCCGACGTGCTGACGCGTTTCCTGCGCCGTTGCGGCCTCAAGGGACAAACGCCGGCCTTGCCCACTGCTGACGGTCTTGGCAGCTTGCGCCACGACTTGCACACCCTGCGAAGCCTTGACCTTTCCGCACCCGGCAGCACCCCGCCCATTCTGCTCCTGCACGCGGCGGACGACCGCATCGCGCCCCTGGCCCTGGCGCAAGAGGCGCGGGAAGCTTTGCCCGGCGCAACCCTGCATGTTTTCGAAACCGGCGGGCACGCCCTGCCCTTCACGCGCACAGGTGACTGCCTGCCCCTGGTGCGGGAGTTCGTCGATGCCGCGCAATGATGCTGAACTGAGCCGCAGCGCGCTGGTGGCCAAGCGCTTCGGCGCGCGGGCCGCGCAGTACGACGAGCACGCCCTGCTCCAGCGCGAGAGCGCAGGCAGGCTTGCCGCCTTCATCGCGGCCAACGGCGGCCTGCCCGCGCAGGACCTTGTGGCCGAGATAGGCTGCGGCACCGGCCTGCTCACCGCGCAGCTTGCGCCCCTGTGCCAACGCTACCTCGCCACGGACATCGCGCCGGAGATGCTGGAACGCTGCCGGGCGCGCCTGGGCCATCTGCCGCAGCTGTCCTTTGCCGTGCGGGACGGCGAACAGGCCGCCTTTGCCGAGGCCCCGGCCGCAATGGTCAGCAACCTTGCGGCGCAGTGGTTCCAGGACCCCGTAGCGGGCCTGTGCCGCCTGGCCGGGCTTACCCCGCGCCTGGCCTTTGCCGTGCCGCTCTCCGGCAGCTTCCCGGAATGGCGGCAGGCCTTCGCGGCCATGGGCAGGGAACCCGGGCTGCTGCCCCTGCCGGAGGAGTCCACGCTCAGGCAGGCCCTCTGCGCCCTGCCCGGCCGCAACGCATATTTCGAGACCGCGACCCATGTCATCCGCTACGCGGACGCGCGCGCCTTTGCGGACAGCTTCCGCAACATCGGCGCGGACCAGCCCAGGCCAGGCTACCGGCCAGGGCCCATCCGCCCGGTGCTCAAGCGCTTTGCGGCAGGCATGGACGCCACGGCCTTGGTCCTCTATGGCCTCGTCACTGAGGTCATATAACGCAAGGAGCGGGGCATGAAGGTATTCGTCACCGGCACGGACACCGACGCCGGAAAAACCATCGTTTCCGCCTGGCTGTGCCTGCACTGCGGAGCGGACTACTGGAAGCCCATCCAGTCCGGCCACCCGCCGGACCGCGACGCGGACACCGTGGCCCGGCTCTCCGGCGCGCATATCCACCCGGAGCGGCACCTCTTCAGCGCGGCCCTTTCGCCCCACGACGCCGCGCGGTTGGAAGGCAGGCGCGTGGACCTGGACGACTTCCGCCTGCCCGCCACCGCGCGGCCCCTGGTCATCGAGGGCGCGGGCGGAGTGCTTGTGCCGGTGAACGAATCCGCCACCATGCTCGACCTGATGCAGCGCCTGGGCGCGCCGGTCATCCTGGCGGCCAGAAGCGGCCTGGGCACCATCAACCACACCTGCCTGAGCCTGATGGCCCTGCGCGCGCGCGGGGTTCCGGTGCTCGGCGTGGTGCTCTCCGGCCTGCCCAATCCCGGCAACCGCGAAGGCATAGAACATTTCGGCAACGTGAAGGTGCTGGCGGAAATTCCGCCCCTGGACCCGCTCTCCAGGGAATCCCTGAAACGCGTGGCCCCCCTGCCCGGAGCCCTGGACTGGATACGGTGGAAGTCGTGAGCACGAGATCCCTGAGCACCGTCGATATTGACCGCAAATATGTCTGGCACCCCTTCACCCAGGAGCGCACCGCGCCACCGCCGCTTCCCGTGGCCCGGGCCAAGGGCGCCAGCCTGTTCCTGGAGGACGGCCGCGAGCTGCTGGACATGGCCTGCTCCTGGTGGGTCAATGTGCACGGCCACAGCCACCCCAAAATCGCCGAAGCCATCGCCAGGCAGGCGGCCACCATGGAGCACGTGATCTTCGCGGGTTTCACCCACGAGCCCGCCGCCCGGCTGGCCGAAGCCATAGTCAACGCCCTGCCCCGGCCGCTCTCCCGCGTGTTCTACTCGGACAACGGCTCAACGGCGGTCGAAGTGGCGCTGAAGATGGCCTGGCAGTACTGGCGCAACACAGGCGACAACAACCGCCGCCTGTTTCTGGCCTTCCAGGGCGGCTACCACGGCGACACCTTCGGAGCCATGGCCGTGGGCCGCACGTCCGGCTATTACGACCCATTCGATGAACTGATGTGTGAGGTGCGCCACCTGCCCTTCGCTCCTACCTGGATGGGCGATGCGGAGTGCGAGGCGCGTGAGGCCCTGGCCCTGGCCGAAATCGACGCCCTGCTGGCCGCCCACGGGCACGAGGCCGCGGCCTTCCTGGCGGAACCTCTGGTGCAGGGGGCCAGCGGCATGAACATGTGCCGCCCGGAGTTCCTGCGCACCGTGGTGGAACGCATGCAGGCCCGCGACATCCCGGTGATCCTGGACGAGGTGATGACCGGCTTCGGTCGCACGGGCACCATGTTCGCCATGGAGCAGGCCCATGTCGTGCCGGACCTTGTGTGTCTGTCCAAGGGCATCAGCGGCGGTTTTCTGCCCCTGGCGGCCACGGTTGCCAGTACGCGCATCTACGAGGCCTTCCTGGGCGAAGACTTCCACACGGCCTTCGCCCACGGCCATTCCTTCACCGCCAATCCCCTGGGCTGCGCCGCCGGTGTCGCCTCCTTCGCCCTGTTCCAGGAGGAAGGCACCCTGGAGCGCATCGGACGCATCACCGCGTCCAACCGCGCCTGGCTGGCGGAGGTGGCCAAGCTTCCCGGCGTCACCCGCCCACGCGCCCTGGGCTCCATCGCCGCCGTGACCCTTGGCCGCGACGAAAGCGACTACCACGCGGGCATCGGCACCGCGGTGAAGGCCAAGTGCTTCGAGCGCGGTCTGCTCATCCGGCCCATGGGCAACGTGGTCTACCTCATGCCGCCCGCCTGCGTCAGCCCGCAGGAACTGGCCCGCGCCCAGGAAGGGCTGACCGAGGTGCTGCGCGAGACTGCGGAGCTGTACGCGTCCTGATCCGCAAAGCGAAGCGCACGAAAAAACGCCCGCTCCGGCAAGTCACCGGGGCGGGCGTTTCGATTTGTCGTAATGGGCTGCGGCTAGTCAGCCTGGAACAGACCGCTTTTGCCGCCGCTCTTGTACACCAGGCGGCAATCGGTGATGCGGATGTCCTTCTGCACGGCCTTGCACATGTCGTAGATGGTGGCTGCGGCCATCTGCGCGGCCACGAGGGCCTCCATCTCCACGCCGGTCTTGGCGCTGGTGCGGGCCTCGGCCTCAATGTGCACGATGCCAGCGGCCTCGTCGATGTCGAAGCTGATGTCGGCGAAGTCCAGCGGCAGCGGGTGGCACAAGGGAATGAGTTCCGCCGTGCGCTTGGCCGCCAGGATGCCCGCCACGCGGGCCGTGCCCAGAACCTCGCCCTTGGGCAGGGCCTTCTGCACCAGCAGTTCCATGGTCCGGGCGTTCAGGAGCACGTCCACCTTCACGCGGGCGATGCGCACGCTCTCTCCCTTGGCGGAGACGTCCACCATGCGGGCGCGCCCCTCCTCGTCCAGATGCGAGAACTCCTGGCCCATGGCTAGTCTCCCATGACCTTTTCTTTGGTCTTCTTGAAGAAGTTCTTGGCCTTCTTGAGGGGCTTCTCCTCCTCAAGGCGCGCGAACTCCCTCAGGAGCTCCTCCTGCTTGGCGGAAAGCCCGCTGGGCGTCTCCACCTTGATCTCGATGAGCAGGTCGCCCTTGCGGCCGCCGCTGGGATGGGGCAGGCCCATGCCACGCAGCTGGAACACCTCGCCACCTTGGGTGCCCTTGGGGATGTCCACGGTGATGGGGTCGTCCAGGGTGGGGATCTCGATCTTGTCGCCCAGGGCCGCCTGCACCATGCTGATGCTGCGGCGCAGGATCAGATTCTGGTCCTGGCGGTCGAAGGTCTTGTCCTGCTCCACGCTGATGACCACATACAGATCGCCGTGAGGGCCGCCGTTCACTCCGGCCTCGCCCTCGCCGCGCAGACGCAGGCGGGAGCCGTCGTCCACACCCGCGGGGATGCGCACCTTGAGTTCGCGCGTCTGGCTGGTGAGGCCAGCGCCCCGGCAGGCGGAGCAGTATTTGGTGATGATCTTGCCCCGTCCGTGGCAGCTGGGGCAGGTGACGGAGATGCGGAAGAACCCTTGAGCCTGCTGCACGCTGCCCGTGCCGCGGCACTGGCGGCAGTCGGTCATCTCGGTGCCGGGCTCCGCGCCCGTGCCTTTGCACTCCTGGCAGGGCACGTTCATCGGGATCTTGAGGGTGACCTCATCGCCCTTGGCGGCCTGCCGGAAGCTGATGTTCAGGTTGTAACGCAGGTCCATGCCGGCCTGGGGACGGCGGCCGCCTCCGCGACCGCCTCCGGCGAAGCCGAAGACCTCGCCAAAGATGTCGCTGAAGGCGCCGAAGATGTCTTCGGACGAGTTGAAGCCCTGCCCCGCTCCGTTCAGCCCGTCGTGGCCAAAGGCGTCGTAGCGGCGGCGCTTTTCGGCGTCGCGCAACACGTCGTAGGCCTCGGCGGCCTCCTTGAACTTCGTCTCGGCGTCCGGGTCGTCCTGGTTGCGGTCAGGATGGAACTCGAAGGCCAGCTTGCGGTAGGCGCGCTTGATCTCGTCTTCCGAGGCGTTCTTCTGCACCCCGAGGACTTCGTAGAAATCGCGTTTGGACATGGGAATAATCTTTACGCTTCAGGAGCCTGGATGCCAGCCTCGGGGATGGATTCGCCGGGCAGAACCTTGCCTTCGGCGATCTCGCGCAGGGCGGTGACGGCTTCCTTGTTGCGGGACTCGATGAGCGGGGCGTAGCCCTCGCGATACTGCTTCACGCGCTTGATGGCCATCTGCACGATGAGGAAACGATTGGGGACTTTTTCCAGACAATCTTCGACGGTGATTCTCGCCATGAAGCACTCCTTGAAAGCAGGGTTGGACTGAAATTCCGCGTTATTGCGCGGGCTTTGGCTGCCGCGCGGGCAGATATCCTTGCACATCCTCCAGCAGCTGGCTGGTCACGGGGTAGTACATCTCCTCCGCGCCCACTTTGAGCCAGCACTGGTCCGCCGGGAGGCGGGGATCGGTAAAGAACGTAAATGAGGACAACACCTTGCCGTCCTTCGTCAAAAGGTCGAACTCAAGGCGCTGCGCCGCCGGATAGCCCAGACGGGACACCGGTTCGGCTTCGAACCTTAATTCTTTAAGTCGCCACAGCGTCATGTCAATACCCGAAACCTTGCGGCCGGTGTCGCGCTCCTCCCAGCCGGAGGGGTTCTTGTCCACCTGCAGGGTCTGGTTGTTCATGACGGAGTAGATGCGCGCGCCCTCCACACGGGAGGAGTCGAAGTTCACCACGCCGCGCCATTGCATGTCGTAGGCCTGGCGCACAAGACTCCTGGCCTTCTCCCTGTCGATGAGGAAGCCCGACGGATGGCGGGTGGAGCGGCCGTAGACCTGGTCGGCGTCGAGGGGGGCGAACAGCTCAAGGCGCAGCGGTGCTGCGGCCTTGGGCAGCAGCATCTCGATGCTGCACACGGGCTTGCCCGTCACCTGCCGGTCCGGCTTGGTGAGAATCACGTCCGCGCCGATGGCGGTCAGGTTGTGCACGTACAAACGCACCTCGGAAGCCGTGACCGTGGTGCCCTGCATGGAGGCCGGAGTCACGAAATGGAAGGTGTCGTCCTTGCGCTCCATGTCCCACTGCATCCCATGGCTGCTGTAGAGGGTCAAACGCTGCACGTCCTCGCCGCGCACGTCGAGCAACCGGGGATCGAAGTAGTGCTCGGCGGGCTTGTCAAAATGGTGCAGCACGCTGGCATCCAGCAGGAACACGGCCTCCGGCGCCAGAGAGCTGTGGACGTACAGGGCGGCGCCGGTGGGGGTCTCGTGGCCCAGGGTCAGCCGGGCTTCCCGATCATCGGCGCTCACGGGCGTGAGCAGGATCTGCACAGTTGGGGCGTCGAGCCCGGTGGCGGCGTTGTCGGCGGCGGCCGACTGCTCCAGCATCTGGCCGGGGCGGTTGTGGGAAATGGCGGCAAGCAGGGCCTCAATGCGGGCCGGATCCGCGGGGATGGGCGGAGCGTCGGCCTCAGCGCCCTCCAGGCGCACAACCCAGCCCGAGCCTTCGCGCAGCAGGGTGTAGCGCTCCTGGCGGGTGGCCACCTCGATGCTCTTCACTGCGTCTATTGAGTAGTCCGGCCAGATGCTCATGGCGAGACGCTGTTCCTGCTGATACAGAAAAAAGCCGACTCCCAGGGCTGAAAACAGCACCAGAAGCAGCAGCATGCCGAAGCGGGTTGCGGAATTGGTCAAGGCTGGCCTTCCAGATATGGCTAAGGGCAGCGCCCGGAGAATGTATATGAGCCGCGTGAAGGGAGGCGGCGGAAGCAGCTTCTGTTTTTTACGTAACGGCAACGCAAAGGAGTTTCAGTTAACCGTGTCGTGCTTGCATGTCAAGCGTAAATGCCCTAAGTCGGCCTTCGGGCGCAGCAAAGCCGCCCAATTGAGGAGACTTCATGTCCGGATTCAGCAAATTATCATACGCGCAGAAAAAATGTGTCAGCACCGTGGGCATGTTGATGCAGAAGACAGGTATGGCCGGACCGGGCGCACGCATCGGCGTGGCCGTTTCCGGCGGGGTGGACAGCTTCGCCCTCATCAAGACCCTGACCATCCGCAAGGCCATCCTGCCCTTTCCCATTGAGATCATGGCCCTGCACGTGAATCCCGGCTTCAACCCGGAGAGCCACGCGCCCCTGGTGGACTGGTGCCAGCGCGAGGGGATCGCGGCCCACATCGAGCTTACCGACCACGGGCCGCGCGCGCATTCCGACGAGAACCGCAAGAACTCGCCCTGCTTCTTTTGCGCCATGCTGCGCCGCAAACGCCTGTTCGACCTGTGCCGCGAGTACAACCTGACGCACCTGGCCTTTGGCCACAACGCCGACGATCTGGTGGTGACCTTCTTCATGAATGTGGTGCAGAACGGCCGGGTGGACGGCCTTTCCGCCGCTGAAGATTTTTTTGGGGGAAGGCTCAAGGTCATCCGCCCGGCCCTGTTCTTGGAGAAGTCCTTCATGCGCGCCGCAGCCCGCCAATGGGAGCTGCCCATCTGGAAGAACGACTGCCCGTCATCCGGCAGCACGCGCCGCACGGAAATCCACGACTGGCTGCAACTGGAGATGGGCCGCGACAAGCGCATTCGCCAAAACGTGTTCAACGCCCTGACGCGTTATCAGCTGGACCGGCAGAAGCTGGGCGAAGAGGCGCGGCTTGACCCCCGCGCCATCATGGGCTAGGAAAACGAACTCTGGAGGCATGTCCGCGTTATTACAGGACGTGTACTAAATTCCTAATGTTATTCGGCAAGTTTCATATCGTCATCTTCCGCGAAAAACGCGGCAGCACGCGCAAGTTCCAGCTGCGCGGCTGGATGCTCATGGGCATCGGAGCCCTGCTGGTAGCGCTTTTGGCAGGCAATCTCGTGCTGCTCAAGAACGCGGCATCAAGCGGCAGCCTGGAACGCAGCCTGAACATCACTGAGAAATCCGCCAACGAGCAGAAGTCGCAGCTGCTGAACCTGAGTCAGAAGCTCGTTACCCTCCAGAAAGACGTCACCCGTATCCGCGACTTCGACTCCAAACTTCGGGTCATGATCAACCTGGAGCAGGAGAACACCATGAGCGTGGCCGGACGCGGCGGCCCCGGCCAGGACATGACCAAGGGCTACCTGCCCATCTACAGGCAGGAGCTTCTCGCCCGCAAGATGAACGAATTCCTGCGTCAGCTCTCCGTTGAGGCGCGGCTTGAGGAAGTGCGTCAGCAGGAGATCATCCAGCGCCTGCGCGCCAACAAAGACGTACTCGAGTCCACGCCTTCGGTATGGCCGGCCGGAGGCTGGGTCACTTCCGGCTTCGGCTGGCGCAGTTCGCCCTTCACGGCCAAGAAGGAGTTCCATAAGGGGCTCGACATAAGCGCGCCCACGGGAACGCCCATCTACGCCCCCTCGCGTGGGGTGGTGTCCTTCATCGAACGCGACCCGGCCTACGGCCTGGTGCTGAATCTGACCCACGGCACCGGCCTTGTGACGCGCTACGCCCACCTTTCCCGCGTCAACGTGAAGCAGGGCCAGGTGGTGCAGCGCGGCGAGGTCGTCGCCTTCATCGGTGACTCCGGTCGAAGCACGGGCCCGCACCTGCACTACGAGGTTCGCATCGGCGGCGTTCCCGTAAATCCCATGCGCTACATCCTGAACTAGCCCCTTTCCGGAATCGCATCGGCGCAGGCCGCCGCCGGCCCTTGCCACTTTACGCCCCGCGCAAGGTGGGCTAGGCTCATGCGACTGTTTGCAGGCGGAAACCGCGCGGGGTGCGCGGCGCGCCTCCATCCGGCGAGCTGGCAAACGGACAAGCGGGCGGCGGGCAATGGACATCTTCAGTTTCGACCCGAACATGGTCTTGAGCTTCTACCTCACGCTGTTCCGCATCAGCGTGGTGCTCTTCATCATGCCCTTTTTCGGCGACACCCTGCCCAACGTGATGAAGGCCGCCATGCTGCTGGTGCTCACCCTGGCCGTGTGGCCCAGCCTGTCCTTTCCGGGTGCGGCCTTCCCGGCGCACCCCTTCAACATCGCCATCATGTTCGCGGGCGAAATCGTGCTGGGCCTCACCCTGGGCTGCATCGTGCGCATGCTCATCGCCGCCGTGCAGATAGGCGGGGCCATCATCAATTTCCAGATGGGCTTCTCCATGGTCAACTCCATCGACCCCATGACCGGCCAGCAGGAGCCGATGACCACGCATTTCATCTACATGTGCACAATGCTCACCTTCTTGTCGCTCAACGGGCACCTGCATCTCATCCGCGCCCTGGGCAACAGCTTTGAGCTGGTGCCGCCCGGAGGGCTTTTCCTCACACCGCAGCTCATGACCGAGGTCATGCTCTTTTCCAAGCAGATGTTCGTGCTCGGCGTGCGCATCGCCGCCCCGGTCATCCTGGCGCTGTTCCTGGTTGATCTGGCCCTGGCGCTCATCTCGCGCACGGCCCCGCAGATGAACATTCTGGTCATGGGCTTTCCGCTCAAGATCGCCGTAGGCTTTCTTTTCCTCTCCTACGTCATGGAAATGATGAGCGAATATGTCACCAATTTCATCAGCGCCATGGACCAGGTGTTCATCCACCTGATGCGCCTTGGCGCGCCACACACATAGCGGCGCGGGAGAAACGCACGGCCCATGTCGAGAGAAGATCCAAGCAGAACAGAAAAAGCGACCCCCAAGCGGATCAAGAAAGCCCGCGATGAAGGCAGCGTCGCCAAATCACCAGAGGTCAGCAAGGTCATCGGCCTTTTGGCCGGGGTGGTGGCCATGCGCTATCTGGGGCCTTTTTATTTCAAGAACCTTCAGGAAGTCTTCCAATGGTTCTTCACCGAGGGCCTGAGGCAGACCCTGGACCAGCAGACCGTGTACAGCATGCTGCTGTGGTCCTCGGTCAAGATCGCCTACATGGTCTTGCCGGTGATGTTCGTCGTCGCCATCGTGGCTTACGCCACGATTCGTTTGCAGGTGGGCAGCCTGTGGACCTTCAAATTCCGCTGGGACCGCATCAATTTCAACATCCTCGGCGCGCTGAAGCAGATGATGGTCAGCCCGGAGACCCTGGTGCGCCTGGGGCGCGACATCGCCCAGGCCGCCGCTGTGGGCATCGCCCCATATATCGTCATCAAGCAGGAGCTGCCCAATCTTCTGCCCCTGTTCCACCAGAACGTCATGGGCATCACAAGCTACATGCTGCTCGTTTCGTACAAGATGATCTGCTACGCCCTGGTGCCCATGATTCTCATCGCCATAGCCGACTTGTGGTGGACGCGCTTCCGCTATGACGACAATCTCATGATGACCAAGGAAG
The DNA here is from genome assembly GCF_035560995.1 of Humidesulfovibrio sp. Classification (GTDB taxonomy): domain Bacteria; phylum Desulfobacterota; class Desulfovibrionia; order Desulfovibrionales; family Desulfovibrionaceae; genus Humidesulfovibrio. Next base: position 14,035 of record NZ_DATMYK010000276.1, read on the forward strand.
AGGTGAAGGACGAGCGCAGGCAGGCGGAAGGCGATCCCGAGATCAAGCAGAAGCAGCTGCGCAAGATGTACGAGGTCATGGGCCGCAGGCTCAAGACCACCGTGCCCAAGGCCGACGTGGTCATCACCAACCCCACCCACTACGCCGTGGCCTTGCGCTACGACATCACCGAGGCTCCTGCCCCCATGGTGCTGGCCAAGGGCGTGGACCGCATCGCCCAGAAAATCCGTGAAATCGCCATAGAAAACGACATCCCCCTGCACGAGAACAGGCCCCTGGCACAGGCTTTGTATAAGCAGGTGGAAATCGGCGAGACAATCCCCGAGGAAATGTATCAGGCCGTGGCCTCCATTCTGGCCAAGCTGGCGAAATTCAAGAGCCGCCGCACCTGATCCAAACCTTGAAAGGTTGATGTCTCCGCCGTTTTCCAAACCGCGAGGAGCGTCAACAAAATGTCCCAGAGCGCCAAATTCGCCGCCATCGACATCGACTATGCGCAGTTCGCCAAGCAGGGCGACATCATGCTGGCCGTGGGCGTCGTCATCATCCTCATGGTGATGATGGTGCCAATGCCCACGCTGCTGCTGGACCTTCTGCTGACGCTCAGCATCTCCATCTCCATCGTGGTGCTCATCACCAGCATGTTCCTGCAATCGCCCCTCGAGTTCAGCATCTTCCCGTCGCTGCTCCTGGTGACGACCCTTTTGCGGCTCTCCCTCAATGTGGCTTCCACCCGGCTCATCCTGATGCACGGCGACGAAGGCTCCGGCGCGGCGGGCTCGGTCATCCAAAGCTTCGGCGAGTTCGTGGTCGGCGGCAACTACATCATCGGCATCGTCATCTTCTTCATCTTGTTCACCATCAACAAGACCGTCATCGTCGCCGGTATGACGCGCATCGCCGAAGTGGCCGCCCGTTTCACCCTGGATTCCATGCCCGGCAAGCAGATGGCCGTTGAGGCGGACCTGAACGCGGGCCTTATCGACGAACCCGAGGCCACCTCCCGCCGCAACAAAATCCGCAAGGAGGCCGACTTCTACGGCGCCATGGACGGTGCGGGCAAGTTCGTGCAGGGAGACGTGAAGGCCGGCATGATCATGCTCCTGATCAACATCGTCGGCGGCTTCTGCATCGGCGTGTTCCAGAAGGGCATGCCCTGGCAGGACGCGGCCAAGACCTACACCCTGCTGACCATCGGCGACGGTCTGGTGGCCACCATTCCTTCGCTCATCATCTCCACGGCGTCGGGCATCATTGTTTCCCGCGCGGCGGCCGAAGCCAAGATGGGCGAGGAATTCCTCGGCCAGCTGACCTTCCACCACAAGGCCCTCAAGCTCGTGTCCGGCATCCTGCTGCTCTTCGCCCTGGTGCCGGGCCTGCCCACCCTGCCCTTCATCACCTTCAGCGCGCTGATCTACTGGATCGCGGGCATCGCCGAGCGCACCCGCCCGGCCCACGACGCCCAGCAGCAGGCCGAGAAGGACAAGGCCAAGGGTGGCGCGCCCAAGCTCGACACGCCCGAGGAAGTGCAGTCCCTGCTGCCGCTTGACCAGCTGGAGCTGGAGGTTGGCTACGGACTCATTCCCCTGGTGGACGAGGAACAAAACGGCAACCTGCTCTCGCGCATCAGAAGCATCCGCCGCCAGTTCGCCCTCGACATGGGCGTGGTCATCCCCTCGCTGCACCTGCGCGACAATCTGCAGCTGAAGCCCGGCGAATACCGCGTGCTGGTGAAGGGCAACGCCATCGCCTCGGCCGAAATCCTCATCGACCACTTCCTGGCCATGGATCCGGGCGACGCCAAGCACAAGATCGAGGGCGTGCAGACCGTGGAGCCCGCCTTCAACCTCCCCGCCGTGTGGATTCCCGAAGCCCGGCGCGAGGCCGCCATGCTGGCCGGCTACACCGTGGTGGACCCCTCCACCGTGGTCGCCACGCATTTGACGGAGGTGTTCCGCCGCAACCTGCACGAGTTCCTGGGCCGCCAGGAAGTGCAGGAGCTTTTGAACAACCTGGCCAAGCGCGCGCCCAAGGCGGTGGAGAACCTGGTGCCCGGCGTGCTGCAGTTGGGCACAGTGCAGAAGGTGTTGCAAAACCTGGTGCGCGAAAGCATCTCCATCCGCGACATGCTCTCCATCGTGGAGGCCCTGGCCGACTACGGCCCGGCCGTGCAGGACGCGGCGGTGCTGACGGAGTACGTGCGCTCGCGCATGGGCCGCACCATCGTGAAGGGCTACCTGGCCAGCGACAACTCCCTGCCCATCGTCACCCTGTCGAGCGACATCGACGCAACGCTTGTGGGCAGCCTGCGCAACACGGACCAGGGCGGCTACCTGGCGCTCGAGCCCAACAAGGCCCAGCAGATCATCAAGGCCATCGGCGCGGCCCAGGACAGCGCGGTCGGCACCGACGGCCAGCCAGTTCTGCTCACCACGCCCCAGGTGCGTCCACACTTGGCCCAATTGTTGCTTCGCTTCCTGCCAACCATGCCTGTGATTTCGCAGGCGGAAATACCGGCAGATATCCGAATCCAATCCATGGCCACTGTTAAACTGAGCTGATGCCATGCACATAAAGACATTCAAGGGAAACGACGTACAGGCCGCCCTCGCCAAGGTGAAGGCCGAGCTGGGCGACGACGCCATCATCCTGAACACCAAGACCGTGCGCACCGGGTCGGGCAAGGGCTGCGAGATCACCGCCGCCATCGACCCCAGGGCCGAGAGCGCGGGCCGGAAAACCCCGCTCATGCCCGCGCGCAACGCGGGAGGCATCATGCCACAGGTGGACGAGAACCCGGCGGACTGGGCCTATGAATGGCGGGCCATCAAGGACCAGCTCATGGCTCTGGTGAAGCCGCAGCTGAACATGGACGAGCTTTCGCCCAGGCAGCGCGTGGCCATCAAGTACCTGGAGCGCGAGGAAGTGGACATGCAGGTGCTCCTGCGCGTGTTCCTGGACCTCAAGGCCGACCCGGACCGGCCCATCCTGCCGGTGCTGGAGGCCGTGGCTCCCTGCTACGGCTTCGAGTCAAAAAAATGGCTGCAGAAGTATCACATCTTCGCCGGACCGCACGGCGTGGGCAAGACCTTGACGCTCATCCGACTGGCCCTGCGCGAGAAGCAGGCCCGGCCCAAGGCGCGCATCTGCGTCGTCGCCGCCGACCAGGGCCAGGGCAAGGGCCGCCTTGTGCTGCGCCACTACGCCGATCTTTCCGGCCTGGCCTTCCGCGAGGCGGGCAGCGCCGAGGAAATGCGCGAGCTGATCAAGGAGTCGCCCAAGTTCGACATGATCTTCGTGGACCTGCCCGGACTTTCCGGTGCTGCCACCCTGGGTGAGCACCTGGCGGAACTGGGCCTTGACGACAGCCGCGACATGGCCGCGCATCTGGTGCTTGCGCCGTACTTCTCCGCCAGCCAGTATGCGCAGATAGCAACACGCTACACCTGCCCGATACTGCAAAGTCTCATCTGGACGAAACTGGACGAAGCCTGTAGTTTCGGAGCGCTGCTCAACATGGCGCGCATGACGGAACTGCCCGTTTCCGCCCTGTCCTTCGGCCCCGGGCTCAAGAACAGCATCGCCCCGGCCCAAAGCGACATGTTGTGGCGGCTTATCTTCAAGCACACGCTGCCCGGCCACCAGGCCGAGCAGGCGGCATAAGGCGAGGAACATGACACCCACGGCTCTTCCCCTGGTCTTCTCCGTCACCTCCGGCAAGGGCGGGGTCGGCAAGACGAACATCTCCGTGAACCTGGCCTGCGCGCTGACCCGCATGGGCAAGCGCGTGGTGATTCTGGACGCCGACCTGGGCCTGGCCAATGTGGACGTCATCCTCGGCATCGCGCCCAAGCTGAACCTGTTCCACCTGTTCAACGAGGGCATGACGCTGGAGGACATCCTGTGCGACACGCCCTACGGCTTCCGCATCCTGCCCGCGGCCTCCGGCGTCAGCGACATGGTCAACCTGACCACAGGCCAGAAGCTCGACCTGCTGGAGTCCATGGACTACCTTGAAGGCGGCATCGACCACCTCATCGTGGACACAGGCGCAGGCATCAACGATAATGTCCTATATTTCAACATAGCCGCGCAGGAGCGCCTGGTGGTGCTGACCACCGAGCCCACCTCGCTCACCGACGCATACGCGCTCATCAAGGTGCTGAAGCTGCACCACGGCGTGGACCGCTTCCGTGTGCTGGTGAACATGGCCAAAGACGAAAAGACGGCCAAGGAGATTTTTGTCAAGCTGTACAAGGCCTGCGACCATTTCCTCTCCGGCGTGTCCCTCGACCTCGTGGGCTTCATCCCCATGGACCCCGCGGTGCGAAAAGCCGTCATCAACCAGATCCCCTTTATGC
>NZ_DATMYK010000277.1:0-17180 GCF_035560995.1 Humidesulfovibrio sp.
AGCGTGGTCAAGGCGCTTGATATAAAGGCCGTGGTCATCGACCGCTTCGAGAAGGAGCTGAACTACGACCTCTTGCTGATGCTGAAAGAGCAACTGGGCGACAGGCTCGCCGGGGTCATATTGAACGACGTGCCTCCGGCCTTTCTGGAGGAGGTTTCCGGCCACCTGGCCCCTTTCCTGGAAGCGCGCGGCATCCCGGTTCTGGGCATCCTCCCGCGCGACCCGCTCATGGGCTCAATCACCGTGGGCGACCTGGCCCAGCGCCTGGGCGGCAAGGTCATCAGCGCGCACCACAAGACCGACCGCGTGGTCTCGCAGTTCCTCATCGGCACCATGCAGGTGGAGAATTTCATGCTGCACTTCCGCAAGAAGAAGAACGCCGCGGTCATCGTCGGCGGCGACCGGGCCGACGTGCAGCTGGTGGCCCTTGAGGGCGACTGCCCTTGCCTGGTGCTGACCGGCAACCTGTACCCCAACGACGTCATCCTCACGCGCTCCGAGGTGCTGGAGACCAGCATCATCATCGTGCGCGAGGACACCTTCACAGTGGCCAAGAAGATGGAAAACCTGCTGACGCGCCACAAGATGCGCGACGCCGTGAAGGTGCGCCAGGGCGCGGAGCTGGTGTCGCGGCACCTGCGCATGGATGTTCTGCGGCAGAGCCTGGGCCTGTAGGCCGAAGCAACCCTGTTCGCCTGGCCCTGGGCCGGGAGGGACCATGCGCAATGCGCTTCTTTCGTGTCTGGTGGCGCTGTTCGTCTGCTGTTTCGCCGTGGCGCGCCCGGTCCGGGCGGCCGAGGACCACGCAGCTCCTGCTGCCGGTACGGCTTCCGGCAAGGCCCCGGCCGGAATGCCCCGCGTCACCGGGGCCAAGGTGCTGGCCGTGGGGCTGTTCACCTCCATGGTGGAGAGCCGCGGCCTTACCCCGCATGTGGCCGACGGCATCCGCGACCAGGCCCGCGACTTCACCCTGGTCAAGCGCGGCCCGGCGCAGGAGGCCCGGCTGGAAACGGGCATCGGCCTGCGCTATCAGCTGACCGGAGAGCCCAAGGGCGCCGAGGTGCTGGTGGACGTGGTGGTGCGCCACCCGGCCATGGTCAACCCGGACACGCAGCTGCCCATGACCCATTCCACCGCGCAGTACGAGCGCAGCATCGGGGCCGTGGAGCACAACGTGTGGAGCTTCGACACGCCCGCCGGGCTGGTGCCGGGCGAATACGTCATCGAGGTGCTGCACAAGGGCCGCGTGCTGGCCCGGCAGGTGTTTCAGGTGACGGTGAAGCCGTAAGGCCGGGAAGCCCTCTCTAGCCCCTGTCCTTCACATCCGCGCGCCAGGCGTTGGCCCTGGCGCAGCAGCCTTGCCCCACGAACAGCGGGGAGAGGTCCACGCCCGCAACCGGGCGGATCACCAGATCGCAGACATAGCGCGCGCCGGTCCACACCAGGGCCGGGCAGCGTCTGACGTAGCCGAAGGCCTGCTGCGACACCTCGCAGGGGTTGTCCAGGCAGCACCAGCCGCAGCCCACGCACGTCAGCGGCGGCAGGCCGGGGTCCTTGGGCGAGTAGAAGTCGTCGTCCTGCGGCACGGGGAGCAGTTCAGAGGGCGTTTCGTCGGTCATGGGGGGCGAAGATAGGGCAGGACGGGAATGTTGGCAACCGGGCGCGCCCGCAAGGGCGGTCTGGAAGAAGACTCAGGCGGCGGGCGGCTGCGCCTTGGGCTCTTGCTTGCCCGGCACGCGCTTTCCCGGCAGGAAGGTGGCGCGCAGGAAGACCGGGTCGAAGAAGCGCAAGGGATTGTCCGCCGTGCCGTCGGGCAGCAGGTGCCACCAGCGGTAGCCCAGGGAGCGGAAGTGCGCCCGCGCGCGTGAGAAGTGCCCCAGTTCCCGTGCGGCGGCCAGGGCCGCGTCGCGCTGGCAGCGCGAGGCGGACACGGGGCCGAGCAGCCGGGGGTGGAAGCCGCGCCGGGCCAGGGCGTGTTTGAGGCGCAGGTACTCGCGGTAGCGGCAGTAGCCGTCGGCCAGGCACAAAAGCGCCAGTCCCAGCCAGCCGGAGGCGGGCAGGGCCAGGGCCAGCCCGGCGAAAAGCGCGTCCTCGGCCAGCAGTTCCAGGCTGCCCTGGGCCAGGCCCGCGCCCACCAGGGCCGAAACCGAGCCCGTGGCGTGGGGCAGGGGAGCCACGCGGAACAGATAGCGGTGCGCCCTGCGCGCCAGGCCGGGCGATTTCGGGGAGTTTTTTTTCGGGCGCGCCATGGCCGATGCTTATCCCAGGCGGGTTCCTGGGGCAACCGCTCCGGGCGGACCCCTGAGCGCCGCGTTGCGGGTGCGGACCTTTGCTGCTATGAATGCCGCAAGCGCGGCCATATGCCGTTTATTTCTCGTCCCTCGGAGCCTCCCCCCGATGCACATGAGCCTCCCCCTTGAGCCCTTTCTGCCCGCGCAGCGTGCCGCCATGGACGTGGTGCGCCGTCAGGCCGTGCTCGCCGGAACGCTGAACACCAGCGGCGTGCTGGATCTTTTGCCGCTCATTGTCATGGTGCTGAACCAGGACCGGCAGATTGTGCTGGCCAACAAGAACATGGGGACCTACCTGAACAGGCCCCAGGCGGAGCTTCTGGGCCTGCGCGTGGGCGAGGCCCTGGGCTGCGACCACCGCCACGCCGCACCCGAAGGCTGCGGCACCACGGTTTTCTGCTGCCATTGCGGCGCGGCCCGGGCCATCCTCAAGGGCCTGCGCGGCGGGCACGACGTGCAGGAATGCCGCATCACCCGGGACGACCTCGCGGCCACCAGCGCCGTGAACTTCCAGTTCCTGTCCACCCCGCTTTCCCTGGCCGGGGAGAACTTCCTCTTCGTCACCATGCTTGACGTTTCGCATGAGAAACGCGTGGAGCTCTTCGAGCGCATCTTTTACCACGACGTGCTGGATACCTCGGCGGGCATCCACGGCCTGTGCGGCCTTCTGGCCGGGCAGGTCAGCGGCGACCTGCGCGACGACACGGAGATCCTGCTCGGCGCGTCCGCGCGGCTGGTGGACCAGATTCTGGCGCAGAGGCAGTTCGCCGCGGCGGAGAACCGCGAGGTGGAGGTGCAGCCGGTGAAGCTGGGCACCCGCTTTCTGCTGATCGAACTGGCGGACTTCTTCCGGCGTCAGGGCGTGGCCGCGGGCAAGCGCCTGGTGGTGGACCAGGACAGCGCGGACCTTTTTTTCGAAACGGACAAGAACCTGCTGTACCGCGTGCTGGCCAACCTGACCAAGAACGCGCTGGAGGCCTCGGCCCAGGGTGAGACGGTGACCCTCTCCTGCGCGGCGGCGGCCGAGGGCGTGGAGTACAGCGTGCACAATCCCGGCGTCATGGACGAATCGGTGCGCTTGCAGCTGTTCACCCGCTTTTACTCCACCAAGGGGCCCGGGCGCGGCCTGGGCACCTACAGCGCCCGCCTGCTGACCGAGGAATATCTGGGCGGCCGGTTGACTGCGGGCTCCGGCCCCGGGCAGGGCACGCGCTTCACCGTGGCGCTGCCCCTGCAACTGCCGCGCCCGGTCTCGGGCGCCTCATCCGGGGAGGCCCCGGTCTGGACGTTGACGCCTCCGGCCAATGAAGGATAGATGAAGCTGGCGGCTTGAGCGCGACACCGGGCAGTGCGCGAAAAGGCCACGGTTCCCGTTGAGTTTCGTGGGAAATAGGGTAATCTGTGGGGTACGAGGTAGGAATGGCCACGTCACAGGAGCACAAGAATCCCAACGGGCTCGAGGCTGTCCAGGAAACGCTGGCGCGCCTCGGCGTCGCCGGCGATGCGGACTGGATGGCCCTGGTGCTCTTCGCCCGGAACCTCGTTTCGGTCATGGACCTGTTCACCGAGGACCAGAAGGCCCAGCTTCAGGCCAGGGTTTTCGAGCAGATGGCCAAACGGCCCTTGGACCAGCGCCGTTTCCGGCACATCGTGCAGCACATCCAAACCTTTCTCCTGGACAATCAGAAAATGTCCGACCTGCGCAGCCAACTGGCCGCGGAGCGCCAGGGCTTCGACGCCCTGTATGAAGAGATGGGCAAGGTCTTCACGGAGATACAGCACAGCACCCAGGCGCGGGAGCACAAGATTCAGCGCATGGGCGCGGCCACGGAGCAGGACATCGCCGAGGCGGAGTCCCCGGCCGAGGTGCTGCGCCGCCTGCGCGGCATGATCACCGACATGGTGAGCCAGGCGCGCGAGGAAGCACGCTCCTGGCAGGAGCGCGCCCGCCAGCTGGAGCACACGGCCAACTTCGACCCGCTGCTTTCCGAGCTGTACAGCCGCCGCGCCCTGGACGCCCAGCTTTCCGCCGCCCAGGAGCGTTGCCGTCGAAGCAACACCCCGATGTCGCTTATGTTTCTCGATGTGGATAATTTCAAGACCATCAACGACACCCATGGCCACCAGGTGGGCGACGGGGTGCTGCGCGTTCTCGCGGCCATCCTTTCCGCCCACGCCATGTCGTTCTCCGGCTACGCCGCCCGCTTTGGCGGCGAGGAACTGGTGATCCTGTGCGAGGGACTCACCGAGGCCACAGCCGTGGCCCGGGCCGAGGACATCCGCCAGGACGTGGCCCGCTGTCCCTTTGTGCCGCATTTGACGAGCCCGGAGACCGTGCCGCCCCTTCACGTCACCGTGAGCATTGGCGTGGCCCAGATAGGGCCGGGGCAGAACGCCTCGGACCTGGTGCTGGCAGCGGACCAGGCCATGTACGCGGCCAAGACCCAGGGCCGCAACCGCGTGGTGGCCCACGGCTCCCTGACCCCCTCGCGAACCACCTGAGCGCCGGCCTGCCGGCGAGACGCTGACAACCCCGCCACACCGGCGGAGATTCCCTTAAGGATAGACCATGCCGAGAGTGCAATCGATTCAGATGCGGGTTTTGTTGTGGGGCTGGGGCGTGCTCATCGCCGGTTTGGCCCTGGCCTTCTGGCGCTACAGCTCCACCCTGGACGACGAAACCGCGCGCGACTTTGAGCGCGACACCCAGGCCAAGCTCGAAACCGTGCAGTGGCTGCTCGACAGGAGCGGCCCCTTCGCCGAGCCGCGCGACCGCCAGGACTTCCTGCACTCGCTGGCGGGCAGCATGGGCATGCGCATCTCCCTCATCGAGGGCGGCAAGGTCGTGGCCGACACCAGCGTGCCCTATGCTGAAATCGGCAAGCTGGACGACCACTCCAACCGGCCGGAGGTCCTGGCCTCCCTTGGGGGCGAGGTGGGCCAGGCCATGCGCCACAGCGCCACCCTGGACCGCGACATGATCTACATGGCCAAGAAGCTGCCCGGAAAGGGCGGTGCGCCCGACGCCGTGTTGCGCCTGGCCGCGCCCGTGTCACAGGTGCGGATGCACTTGCAGCGCATGCGCTGGGCCCTTTTTGCGGCCATGGTGCCGCTCCTCCTCGGCTCCGGCGTGCTGCTCTGGCTTTTGTCGCGCACCATAACCAGCGGCATCGCCCAATTTACGGAGGCCGCCCAGGCCATCGGCGACGGCGATTACCGCCGCAAGATCCTGTTCTACCCGGCGGCGGAGTTCCAGCCCCTGGCCGAGGCCATCAACCGCATGGCCAAGAAGATCAAGAAGAACGTCAAGATCATTGAGAACCAGCGCGGCGAGCTCTGGGCCATGTTCGAAGGCATGAGCGAAGGCGTCATGGTGCTTGATTCCGGCGGGCGCATCCTGCACGTGAACCCGGCGCTGTCCTCCATCTTCCCGCGCGCCCACGAGTTCATCGGCCGCGCCCCGCTGGAGGCCACCATGAGTCTGGAGATCCAGAACATAGTGGACTCCATCATGGCCGGCGAGACCAGCGAGAGCGTGAACCGCCAGATCGAGCTCAAGGACCGCCACTGCGCGGAGATGACCGTGGTGCCCTTCCGCGATCACAAGTATCGCCCGCGCGTCATCCTGGTGTTCCACGACACCAGCGAGCAGAAGCGCGTGGAGCGCGTGCTGCGCGACTTCGTGGCCAACGCCTCGCACCAGCTGCGCACGCCCTTGACCAGCATCCGCGGCTACGCCGAGACCCTGCTCGACTCGCCCCCGGAGGACGACGCCAAGCGCCGCGAGTTCCTGGAGATCATCCACGCCAACGCCGTGCACATGGCCAAGGTCATCGGCGGCATGTTCGCCCTGGCCAAGAGCGAGCGCGACGGCAAGCGCGCCAGCGAGCTCACCGCCTCCGTGGCCCAGGCCATGGACCATGCGCTCAAGAACGCCTCCTTCGCCGCGCAGGACAAGAACATCGCCATCGAACTCGCCCCCCTGCCGGAGGATCTGCCGCCCACGGCCACGGACCCGGACGGCCTCTTGCAGATCATCGACAGCATCGTGGACAACGCCATCAAGTACTCGCCCGAGGGCACCAAGGTGTCCATCGAGGCCGAAAGCGACGGCCAGAGCGTGATTCTGCGCTTTGCCGACCAGGGGCCGGGCATCTCGGCCGAGAACCAGAAGCGCATCTTCGAGCGCTTCTTCCGCGCCGACGGCAACGGCGTGGACGGCGCGGGCAGTGCGGGCCTCGGCCTGGCCATCTGCAGGCACATCGCCCGCAACTACGGCGGCGAGGTCTGGGTGGAATCGCCCACGGACGAAGCCACGGGCACAGGCAGCGTGTTCACGGTCCGCTTGCCGGTGGCCTAGGGTTCCTTCGCCTCGGTGCGCGCCGGGCGTGACAAGTTCGTGAAGCCGGTGTAGAAGTGTGAGTGGACGCCCGCCGGGGCGTCCACCCCGCAACAGCAGGACGGCCGCATGGCGAAGCCCCAGCCGCAGCGAACGGTTCGAGCCGGAGTTCCGGCGTTTCTGAGGCCAGTGCCCCCGGCCCTGCTCAAGGTCGTCTTGTCCGCCGCGCTGCTGGCCGCGTTTCTGCTGCAGGCAGGCCCGCCCGCCCTGGCGCAGCCGCCGGAGCCCCAGCGCGTTCTGGTGCTGCACTCCTATCACCCCGGCTACCACTGGACCGACAACATCCAGGCGGGCATCGCCGCCGAGTTCACCCGCCAGGCTCCGGGAGCGCACCTGTTCGTGGAGTACATGGACACCCTGCGCTTCCCGCGCGGGCAAGCCTTCCCCCGCCTGCTCGCCTACTACTCCGCCAAATACGCGGGCCTCTCGCCCCAGGTCATCCTCGCCAGCGACGACAACGCCCTGGACTTCCTGCTGCTGCACGGGAAGGAGCTGTTCCCCGGCGTCCCCGTGGTCTTCTGTGGCGTAAGCGATCTGGACGCGCGCAAGCGCTCCCTGCCCGAAGGCTACACCGGCGTGCAGGAACGCACGGACATGAAGGGCACGGTGGAGGCCGCCCTGGCGCTCATGCCGGGCATGCGTCGTCTGGCGCTCATCAGCGGCGCCACGGAGAACGGCGAAGCCGCGCGCCAGCTCTTCCGCCAGGTCATGGCCGACTACTCCGGCCGCCTGGAGGCCGTGGAACTCTCCGGCCTGCCCTTTGCCGAGGTGGCGGCGCGCCTGACCACCCTTTCCCCGGACACGGGCATCCTCTACATGGGCCTGCTGCGCGACCCTGACGGCCGCACCATGGGCGTGGACGAGTCTCTGGGCTACATCCGTCAGCACACGGCCCAGCCCGTGTTCGCCGCCTGGGATTTCGCGGTGGGCCGGGGTGCGGTGGGCGGCCGGGTCGTCAGCGGCGAGCGGCAGGGCCGCGCCATGGCAGCGCTGGCTGCGGAGATGCTGCGCGGCGCATCGCCTCAGGGCGGCACCGTGGTGCTCCCCGGTCCCAACCTTGCGCTGTTCGACAACGCCGAACTGCTGCGCCAGGGTTTTTCTCCGGCCAAGCTGCCGCCGGACAGCGTTGTGCTGGGCCGAACGGAGACCCTGTGGGAGCGCTACTGGTCCTGGCTGGTGCTGGCGGGCGTCTTGTTCGCGCTCATGGCTCTGGGCATAGTGCTGCTGGTGGTCAACATCCACGGCCGCCGCCGGGCCGAGGCCCAGCAGGCCGTGGCGCGCCGCCGCTACCAGGACTTTGTGGAAGCCTTAAGCGTGGGCGTGCTGGAAGTGGATCTCGCCGGCGGCATCGTTTTCGCCAACCAGGCAGCGCACAGGCTGTGCGGGGCGAAGCGCGGCTCCCTTTTGGGCAAAAGCGTGCTCGATCTGACCGAGACTGAAGCCTCGCGCCAGCAACTGGCCCGCGAACTGGACGGCGGGGCCTGCCATGAGCCGGGCTCCTCCGGGCTTGTGCGTCTGCATGGCCGGGAGGGCCGCCCCGCCGAGGTCAAGCTGGACTGGATCTGCCTGCGCGGTCTGGACGGCCTGCCCGCGGGATTTCTGGCCGCGCTGACCGACCTGACCGACCTGCGCCAGGCCGAGCGCTCGCGCGAGGAACAGCACAGCCTGACCCTGGCCCTGCTGGACGCCAATCCCACGCCCATCATGGCCAAGGACGCCGAGGGCCGCTACGTGCAGGTAAACCGCGCCCTGTGCGAGTTCGTTGGCCTGCCCGCAGAGAAGCTGCTGGGCCGGCGCATGGCCGATGCCGGGCCCCAGGAACTGGCCGACCAGATTCAGGAGCTGGACCGCCAGCTTTATGCCGGGGACGGCCGGCAGATCGTGGAAACGCGCATGCGCGACGGGCGGGGCAGCCTGCGCGAGGTCATCCTCATGCGTTCGCTGTACCACGACGCCCAGGGCATGCCGCTGGGCTCCGTGGGCACGCTCACGGACATCACCGCGCGCAAGCAGACCGAGGCCGCGCTGGTGGAGAGCCGGGAAAAGTACCGCATCATGCTCGACAACCTCCCCGTGGCCGTGGCCGTCACCGACTCCGAGGCCAGGGTCATAGAGGTGAACCGGGCCTTCGAGACCCTGCACGACTGCACCCGCGCGGAGATACTGCTGGCCCGGCCGGAAACCCGGTGTTTCGCTTTGCGGCACCTGGACGGCACCCCCCTGGCTCTGGAGGAATACCCCAGCGTGCGCGCCACCAAGGGGGAATCGGTGGTGCGCCAGGATCTTTTCGTGCTGCGCACCGACGGCAGCACCTCCTGCGTGCAGGTGACTGCCGCGCCCCTGCACCTGCCAGGCTACGGCGCGGTGCTGGCCATGACCGACATCACCGAGCAGCGGCGCATGGAGCAGATCATCAAGAGCAGACTGGCCGCGGTCATGAGCCCGCCCACGGAGCATGTGGACCTGAGCTTCCACGACCTCTTCGAGCTGGAGGACATCCAGGCCGTGCAGGACGCCTTTGCCCTGGCCACGGGCGTGGCCTCCGTGCTCACCACGCCGGAGGGGGTGCCCCTCACCCGGCCCAGCAATTTCCGCTTCCCCTGCGCCATGCTGCACTGCGCAGAGCATGCGGGCAAGAGTGCCTGCGCCCTGACGCGCGAGTTGGACACCCTGGCCGGGCTTGCGCCGGGCCTTTTGGCCGATGCCGCGCCCATCCGCGCCGGGGACAGGATCATCGCCCTGTGGCGCATCTACCAGACGCGGCAAGACTTCGACGCCAAGGCCGTGGCCGCGGAACTGGCCGTCAGGGGCTGGGACGAGTCCATCGTGCGCCGCTGCCTGAGCGCCCTGCCGTGCGCCCCGGACGAGGAGCGCTTCGGCAGCGTGAGCAGCGCCATGGCTCTGGTGGCGGCCAAGCTGTCGGAGCTGGCGCTCAAGATCGTGCAGCAGGCCCGCTCCATTGAAGAACAGCGCCGCACCGAGGCCGACCTGCAACAGGCCAAGGAGTTGGCCGAGGCCGCCAGCAGCGCCAAGAGCGATTTTCTGGCCAACGTGAGCCACGAGATACGCACCCCCCTGCACGGGGTGCTGGGCATGCTGCACCTTCTGGGGGCCTCGTCCCTGGACACGGAACAGGCCGACTATCTGGACAAGGCCCAGTACTCCGCCCGCAGCCTGCTGTCGGTCATCAACGACATTCTGGACTTCTCCAAGATCGAGTCCGGCACCCTGGAGCTGACGGAGGAGCCCTTTGACCCGGCCATGCTGGTGCGCTCCAGCGTGGCGGTGTTCGACGAGCAGGCGCGCGAGAAGGGCCTCACGCTCTCGTTCCAGGCCCAGGGGAGCGTGCCCCGGTCCCTTACGGGCGATGCGGGCAAGATCCGCCAGATGGTGTTCAACCTTGTGGGCAATGCGGTGAAGTTCACCGACGCCGGAAGCGTGGACGTGCGCATGACCGTGCTGGACCAGCCGGGGGACCGCGCCCTGCTCATGCTCTCCGTGGCGGACACGGGCGTGGGCATTCCGGAAGATTTGCAGGATGTGGTCTTCGAGCCCTTCACCCAGGCCGAGGCCGTGTACACCAAGCGCTTCCAGGGCACCGGCCTGGGCCTGGCCATAGTGCGCCGCCTGGCCGGGCTCATGGATGGCGGCATCACCTTGGAAAGCCAGCCCGGGCGCGGCACGACCATCACTCTGGCCCTGCGCCTGCGCCAGCCGCGCAAAGAGCAGCGGCAGACCGTCCTCGCGCCGCGCAAGGCCGCGCAGCTGCCGCCCCTGCGCCTGTTGCTGGCCGAGGACAACCCCATCAACCAGATGGCGGTCAAGAGCTTCCTGACCCGCGCGGGCCACCATGTGGTCGCCGCCTCCACCGGGCGCGAGGCCCTGGACCTGCTGGAGGGCGGCGAGCCCTTCGACGCCGTGCTCATGGACATCCAGATGCCGGAAATGGACGGGGTGGAGGCGGTGACGATTCTGCGCGCCCACGACGGCTCGCGCTATGATCCCACGGTGCCGGTCATCGCCCTCACCGCGTATGCCCATGCGGACGAGCACCGCGTGTTCCTGGGGGCGGGCATGGACGAGGTGGTGTCCAAGCCGCTGGAGCCCGCCGACATCCTGGACGCCCTGGCCCGCCTACTGGAGCGCCGCACGGCGGGCCGGACCGGGGCCGAGCCCTCAGCCTAGCCGACGAACTGCCGCAAGCCCAGCACAACGCCTACGCCCACGGCCATGGCCAGGGGCAGATTGCCGAAGCGCCAGGCCACCAGCCCGGTCACCGCCGTGGCTGCGGCCTCGGCCGGGCCGGAGGTGAGGGCGCTGGGCGCCACGATGGACGCCAGGATGGCGCCGGGTATGGCCTGCATGAAGCGCGTGAGGCGCGGGCCCGGCGAAAGGCGGCTCATGAGCATGAGCCCGGCCGCGCGGCTGGCGTAGGTGGCCACGGCCATGCCCGTGATCGTCAGCAGCGAGGTGCTCTGCGCGTCCATCACTTGGCCTCCTTGCCCGGCGCGTCCGCAGCCGGGGCGAGGGACGCGGTCAATCCCCCCGCGAAGGCACCGGCCAGGATGTACCACTTGCCCGGGCAGACGCGCATGGTCAAAAGAGCCGCGCCCGTGGCGGCAATAAGCGGCAGGATGTCCTTGCGCCGGGGCTTGAGTCCCACCAGAAGCGCCGTGAACACCGCCGTGAAGGCGAAGTCCAGCCCGTAGCGCGCGGGATCGTCCAGCCCGCGCACCAGCACATGCCCCAGCGCCGTGGAGGCGTTCCAGAACGAGTACACGGCCAGCCCAGCGCCCAGCAGAAAGGCGCCGTCCGAGGCTGCGGCCCTTCGCCTGTCCTCGGCCCAACGGGTAAGGGCGATGGCCCAGGATTCGTCGGTCATGAAGAACAGCGAGCCGAAAGCCTTGCCCGGACTGAGGCGTAAAAGCTGGGGTGAAAGGGCCGCGCCCATGAGCACATGGCGCAGGTTGACGATGAACGTCGTGACGATGAGCGAGAACATGTCCAGGTCCGGGCTCCACAGGTCCAGCGCGATGAGCTGGCTGGCCCCGGCGAAGACGAAGAGGCTCATGGACTGGGCTTCGAGCAGGCTCAGGCCTTTTTGCCGGGCCAGCAGGCCGTAGAGCACGCCGTATACGGCCACGCCCAGGGCCACGGGCACGCAGGCCCGATACCCGGCCAGCAGGCCGGAGAGGGTGAAGGCCAGGGGGCCGCCGAGCGTGCTGGCGGATGCGGTTGAGGGAGCACAGGATGTCGGGGGGGGAGCGTTCATGGCCGGGCAATAGCCCGGCGCGCGCGGGGGCGGCTTGTACGTTCTTGCGCTTCGCCCGCCGGAATGGTGCGCAATCAGGCCCGCCAGCGGCCCGGGGCCACGCCGAACACGCGCCGGAAGTGCCGCGTGTAGTGGCTCTGGTCGGCGAAACCGCAGGCCTGGGCGGCCTCGGCCACGCTCACTCCCGCACGCAAGAGCGGCAGGGAGCGGTTCACGCGCAGGGCGTTGCGCCAGGCGTGGGGCGGCATGCCTGTCTCGCGCGTGAAGAGCCGCGCCGCGTGGAAGGCGGAAAGGCCCACGCTCTTGCCCAGTTCGTCCAGGCTCAATTGTTCGCCGATGTCCGCCGCCAAGCGCTGGCGCATGGCTTCAACGCGGCTTTCAGCGTGCCCGCAGGCCGGGGCGGCTCCGCGCTGCGGCAAGTCTGCGTGCCGCGCCAACAGAGTACTGAAGGCGTTCAGCACTGCGGTCTGGGCCTCCAGCAGATCGTGCCCGGCTTCGAGGGCCATGTGCGCGCGGGCCAGGGAGCCGGCCAGGGCGCTGTCGCGGATGACCTCGTGCGGCAGGCGCGGCAGGCCGGAACCAAGATCTGAAAACAGCTGGCGGGCCAAGCCCTGCAACAGCTCCGCCGGGGGATAGAACACGCGGTAGGCCCAGCCTTCCTCGGCCGCGCGCTCGCCGGTGTGGATCTCGTCCGGGTTGATGCAGGCGAGCGTCCAGGGTTCGGCCACGTGGCGCGCGCCTCGGTAGCGGTAGCCCTCGGCCCCGGCTGTGATGACCGCGATGACGTAGCCCTCGTGCCAGTGCGGCGCGAAGCTGTGGCGGAAGAAACGCGCGCTCAGCAGTTCCGTGTCCGGCAGGACCGGGGAGCGGAAGAAACGCGCCTCGTCGGTGAAGTGTGCGGGAAGGGTGTCGCGCATGGCGTGCCCCGGACTGCGGCCGGAACTACTGGCGGTATTGCAGGGAAAGGCCGTCCGGCCCGGTGCTTGCCGCAGAACGGGCGTCCTGGCCCAGGGCCTGGACCAGGGTCGAAAGACTTGCGCCCAAAAGGCGCGGAATGAGCGGCAGCTTCTTTTCCGGGCCTTCGATGACCGGGGCCTTGGCATCCAGCTTGACCATCTCGCGTAAGGTCGTCATGGCCAGTTCCTGGCCGCCCAGCTTGTCCACCAGCTTGACCTCAAGGGCCTGGCGTCCGGTGAGGGCGCGGCCGTCGGCCAGCTTGGCCACGACCTCGATGGGCAGGCCGCGCGCGCTGGCCACGTCGGCCACGAACTGCTGGTGCAGGTCCATGATGAGGGCCATGAGATAGGCGCGCTGCTCGGGCGTCAGCGGCTGTGTGGGGCTGCCCGCGGCCTTCATCTTGCCGCTGGCCATGAGGTCGGTCTTGAGGCCCAGCTTTTCCAGCAGCCCTTGCACGTTCACGTACTCGGCCCGCACGCCGATTGAGCCGGTGATGCTTCCGGGATTGGCCACGATGAGCGTGGCCGGGGCCGCGGCGTAGTAGCCGCCGCTGGCGGCCGCCGTGCCCATGCTCACCACCACGGGCTTCACCTTGGCCAGCTCCTGCACGGCCTGGTACAGCTCCTGGGAGGGAGCCACCGAGCCGCCGGGGCTGTCGATGCGCAAAAGCACGCCCTTCACCGACTCGTCGGCGCGCAGTTCGGCCAGGAAGTCCGTGACCTCGCGGGCGTCGGTGATCATGCCCTCGATCTTGCACAGGCCGATCTTGTCACCGGAAAGGGGCTTGGACTTGCCCCCCACGCCACGGAAAAAGGCCATGGCCCCCGTAAAGAGGGCCACGGCCAATATGATCAGCAAAACTCCGAACAGCAGCGGGTGCTGTTCGGAGAATTTTGCGCTGCTAGTTTCCGGATTCCTCGCCACTGGCGGCGTCCTCGATCTTGGCGCGGAGGAGGTCACCCAGGTTGCTTCCGGTCTCGGGACCGGAGGTGCGGAACTCCTTGGGCTTCTTGCGCTCCTCTTCTTCCTTGATCTGCTTGATGGACAGGCCCAGGCGGCGCTCGTCGGCGCTCACGTGGATGACCTTGGCCTCGATGTTCACGCCTTCCTTGAACAGCTCGCTGGGGCTCTTGATCTTCTTGCGGCTGATCTCGGACACGTGCACCAGGCCTTCGATGCCTTCCTCAACTTCCACGAACAGGCCGAAGTCGGTGATGTTGGTCACCAGGCCGGTGATGAGGGTGCCCACGGGGTACTTGCCCGGCACCTTCAGCCACGGATCTTCGGAGAGCTGCTTGATGCCCAAGGTGAACTTCTCGTTCTCCTTGTCCACGGTCAGCACCTTGGCCTGCACGATGTCGCCGATCTTGAAGACTTCGCTCGGGTGGCGGATCTTCTTGGTCCAGCTGATGTCGGACACGTGGATCAGGCCGTCGATGCCTTCCTCGATGCCGATGAACACGCCGAACTCGGTGATGTTCTTGATGGCGCCCTCAAGGATGGTGCCTTCCGGATACTTCTCGGCCACCACGTCCCAGGGATTCGGCTTGATCTGCTTCATGCCCAGGCTGATGCGCTTCTTGTCCGGATCGACGCCGAGCACGATGACTTCGACTTCGTCTCCGGCGCGCACCATCTGCGAGGGGTGGCGCAGCTTGCGGGTCCAGCTCATCTCGGAGATGTGCACCAGGCCCTCGACGCCGGCTTCCAGCTCAACAAAGGCGCCGTAGTCGGCCAGGTTGGTGACCTTGCCCTTGAAACGGGAACCCTGCGGGTACTTGCCGGCGATGTTTTCCCAGGGATCGGCCACGAGCTGCTTGAGGCCGAGGGACACTTTCTGGCCCTCGCGGTCGAAGTGCAGGACCTTCAGGTCCAGCTCGTCGCCCAGCTGCACCATCTCTTTCGGATGGCGGATGCGCTTCCAGCTCATGTCGGTGATGTGCAAGAGGCCGTCGAGGCCGCCCAGGTCGATGAACACGCCGTATTCGGTGATGTTCTTGACCTTGCCCTTGACCACCTGGCCCTCGGCCAGGGTCTCCAGCAGGGCGCCGCGCTGCTCGCTGCGCTGCTCTTCAAGCAACACGCGGCGGGAAACGATGACGTTGCTGCGGCGGCGGTTGATCTTGAGGATTTTGAATTCGAAGTCCTGGCCAACCAGGGCGTCCATGTCCGGAACCGGACGAAGGTCGACATGGGAACCAGGCAGGAAGGCCTCCACGCCGCCGAGATCGACGGTGTAGCCGCCCTTGATGCGACGGACGATGCGGCCGGTGACGGTGCCGTTGTTCTCCTGGGAATCTTCCAGGCGATCAAAGAGCTGCATCCGCTTGGCCTTGTCGCGGGAAAGGTGGATGGTGCCTTCGTTCTCGTCCTTGTTGGACACGAAGACATCGACCTTGTCGCCCACGGCAACGGTGATGTTGCCCTCGGCGTCGAGGAATTCCGAGATGGCGATCTGGCCCTCGGACTTGAAGTTCACGTCGACCAGCACATGCTCTTTGCTGATCTTGACAACCGTGCCGGGGACAATGGTGCCCTCGTCCAGGTCGCCGAAGTCTTCCTTGAGGTAGTTCTCAAGGGCCGCCTCAAAATTGAGGTCCATTTCCATTTCTTCGTCTTTCTTGTTTTTTTCCATCGTTGCCTCCAACGACACTCCCTCGGACAAATGTATTTGCGCTTTTTATGGCCTGTGGCCGCCTGCCGCAGCGTCCCGGTTCCGAGGCATCCGGGTTAACGCTTGCAGCCGCGGTCGGTCCAAAATGGACCGGGTCCAGAGGCCGTTACGCCGTTCAAGGGCCGGGTGCGGGATGTTCTCGCACCCTGAAGAGCATGCTGCTTACTCCAAATATGTACGCCTGTAAACACAATTTCCGCCCGGCTTTTTGCCCGGGCAGGGGCGTGCCCCCGGTTGTGGCGAAAGCCGTGAACAGATACCATGATCACGCTTCGCTGCAAACCCCAAGCAGGAGATTTGTCCATGCCCGTCACACAACCCCAAGAGCCCGACGCCCGGCCCCGCTGCCCCTGGTGCCTGATGAGCGCCAAGCCGGACCCGGTCTATATCCGCTATCATGATGAGGAATGGGGCGTGCCCTTGCGCGACGACGACCGGCTCTTCGAGCTGCTGGTGCTGGAAGGCGCCCAGGCGGGCCTGAGCTGGCGCACGGTGCTGCACAAGCGCCAGGGCTACCGCGCGGCCTTTGGCGGGGGCGAAGGCGTGCTGTCCCCCACGGCCGTGGCCCGCCTGACCGAGGCCGACCAGGAGCGCCTGCGCGTCGACGAACGCATCATCCGCAACCGGCTCAAAATCAGCGCGGCCATTGGCAACGCCCGCGCGCACCTGACGGTGGCCGAAGCCTTCGGCTCCTTCTCCGCCTACCTGTGGCGCTTCGTGGACGGCGTGCCCATTCAGAACGCCTGGGCCGAGCTGGGCCAGATCCCGGCGCGCACGCCGCTCTCCGACGCCATCTCAAAGGACCTGCTTGCGCGCGGCTTCAAGTTCGTGGGCTCGACCATCGTTTACGCCTACATGCAGTCCGCAGGCCTGGTGAACGACCACCTGACCACCTGCTTCCGCCATGCGGAGCTTTCCGGCCGCTAGGCTCACTTCTTCTTCGGCGGCACAAGCAGCGAGGTGACGCCGGTGACGCCCTTGGTGGCCTTGGCGTGCGCCACGGCCTTGTCCGCGTCCTTCTGGCTGCGCACCAGGCCCAGCAGGTACACCTTGCCGCCGAAAACCTCGGTCTCGATCTGCGTGGAGCTCAGGCTCTTGTCGGCCACAAGCGTGGTGCGCAGCTTGGCCGCAATCTCCAGGTCCGCCGTGGTGGTGCCCTCCCTGCCCGGAGCCTCCCAGTAGGTGGCCACGTTTTTCACGCCCTTGGTCTTCTTGGCCGTGGCCACGGCGAAGCTCTTGAAGCCCTCGTCGGCCAGCTGGCCCAAAAGCGTCACCTTGCCCAGAAAACAGTATGTCTTGACCGCCAGCCCCAGCTTGCCGTCCTTGTTCACCAGCGCGGTCTTGATCTCGGTGGTGATCTTCTTGTCCGCAGTGATGTCGGCCACGCTGCGCTCGTCGCGCGCGACGTCGTACACCGCGCCCCAGGGCGTGAAGGCCGCCGCCGCTCCCGGCAGCGCCAGCACCATGGCCAGCATCAACAAGGCTCCCCTTCGCAGCATAAACACCTCCATTCAGATGGCATTCTCCATGCGTACTTCTTGCACCCGCTCCCCGCCGCCTGTCAACGCGCCCGCCGCCGCCCGCCCG
>NZ_DATMYK010000278.1:0-13375 GCF_035560995.1 Humidesulfovibrio sp.
CCGTGGTGGTTCAGGGCGCAGCAAGCATCACCCTGCCGGAAGTGGGCCTGTACACCGTCATCCATCTGCACAGTTGAACGGCAGGCTCCCCATGAACCAAATCCTCCACCCTGTTTCCGTCCGCTGCGGCCCCTGCGCGCCCGCAGCCCGCCCCGCCCGCAGGGAGCCGCTGCCATGAGTGAACGCCGCAACGCCCTCCACATCGCCCCCTCGGTCAAGGTCATGGGCGGCATCTCCGCCGTGCTCCGGTATTTGCAGGATTCGTCCCTGGCGCACAAATTCCGGCTGCGCTTCGTGGCCAGCCACAAGGACGGCTCCAAGCCCTTCAAACTCGCCGTGGCGCTGCTGGGCCTGTGCAAGACCCTGGCGGTGCTCGCCTGCACGCGCGTCGACATCGTGCACATCCACTGCGGCGACTTTCCGAGCCCCAAGCGCAAGTACTTCTATTTCAGGCTCGTCCGGCTCTTCGGGCCACGGGTCGTCCTCCATCTGCACGGCGCGCTGTTTCTGGAGCAATACGCGAAGCTTTCCCCCGCCTGGAAGGGCCGGATGCGGCACTTCTTCGAGACCGCCGACATGGTCCTGTGCCTTTCGCACAGCTGGGCCGCCAGCGTGCAGGAGCTCTTCCCCGGCGCGCGGCGCATGGTGGTGCCGAACGGCATTCCCCTGCCGGCTCTTGGCCCGGCGTCGGCGCGCGCTCACGATGCCCCGGTGCGCGTGACCTTCCTGGGGCTCATCGGCGCCAGGAAGGGCGTGTTTGATCTGCTGGAGGCCTGCGAAATCCTGATCAAGCAGGGGCTGCCCATCCGCCTGGCCATTGGCGGCAACGGAGAAGTGGACCGCCTGTTGAGCGAGATCGCCCCCTTCAAGGCAAGCATGCGGCATCTCGGCTGGATCACCGGAGACGCCAAGGAACGCCTGCTGCGCGAAACGGACATCTTCGTGCTGCCCTCCTACGGGGAGGGGCTGCCCATGTCCGTGCTGGAGGCCATGTCCTATGCGGTGCCGGTGATCACCACCACGGTCGGCGGTCTGCCGGAACTGATACGCGACGGGGAGTCGGGCTTCCTGGTGGAGCCGGGCCGGGTGGACCAGCTGGTGGACAGGCTGGGCCGCCTGACGTGCGACGCCGGGCTGCGGCGAGCCATGGGCGACGCGGCGCGGCGCACGGTGGAGCACCGCCACGGCATAGAGACCATGGCGCATCAGGTCTCAGAGGCCTACTGGCTGGCGGCGCGATGACACAATCAACACAGGGAGGCTTGATGCACAACGCGTGCACCATGGTCCAGGTGTCCGGGGTGCCCGTCACCTGCGGCACCTTCGACCAGGTTCTGGATGCGGTGGAGCGTTCCCTCGGCGCGGGCGAACGCCGCCGGTACATCTCCATCACCAACACCGAGTCCATGTACCACGCCCTGCGCATCGCGGAGCACGGGCGCTTCATCCGCGAGGCGGACTTCTCCCTGTGCGACGGCATCGGCTCGGTCATCGCCGGGTATGCCTGGGGCCACCGCGTGCCGCGCCTCAACGGGCCCATCTTCATGCTCAAGGCCATCGACCGCGGCCAAAGCCTGGGCTGGCGGCACTTCTTCTACGGCGGCGACGTTGGCGTGGCCGACACCATGGTGCAGAAGCTCCAGGCCGAGTTCCCGAAGCTTATATCCGTGGGCACCTATTGCCCGCCCTTCCGCGCACTGACGCCGGAGGAGGACGAGGCCGTGGTGCGGCAGATCCGCGAGGCCAGGCCGGACTTCATCTGGGTGGGCCTTGGGCTGCTGAAGCAGGAGGGCTGGATCGCCGCGCACCTGGACCAGGTGGACGCGCCCTGGATGGTGGGCGTGGGCGCGGCCTTCGACTACCACTCCGGCGCTGTGCCCTGGGCCCCGGCCTGGATCCAGGCCATCGGCATGGAGTGGCTGTTCCGCACCATCATCCAGCCCCGGCGGCGCATCCCGCGCTATTACTGGTCGTTCATCTTCATGTTCCAGTCCATCTGGGACGGGCTGAAGCATCGCTGCTCATCAACAACCCAAGGGAAGCATCATGATTAGAACCGGTCTCATTGGCCTTGGCAAGATGGGCATCTCCCACTGCGCCATCCTCGGCGCGCACCCCGACGTGGAGCTCGCAGGCATCTGCGACGCCTCCAAGTTCCACCTCATGGCCCTGGAGAAATACTCGCCCTTCCCCTGCTACTCCGACTTCAGGAAAATGCTCGCCGAAGCCCGGCTGGACTGCCTGTTCATCGCCACGCCCACCCGGCTGCACGCCGAGATGGCGCACAGCGCCATGGACCTGGGCCTGCACCTGTTTCTGGAAAAGCCCCTGTGCCTGAACATGGCCGAGGGCCGGGCCCTGGTGGAGAAGGCGCGGGCCAAGGGCGTCATCACCCAGGTGGGCTACCACAACCGCTTCATCGGCACCTTCAGCGAAGTGCGCAGGCTGCTGCAAAAGGGCGTGCTGGGCGAGGTGTACCACTTCCTGGGCGAGGCCTACGGCCCGGTGGTGCTGCACGGCAAGGGCAAGACCTGGCGCTCCAACCAGGCCGAGGGCGGCGGCTGCCTCTTCGACTACGCCACCCACGTCATCAACCTGCTGAACTTCTACTTCGGCATGCCCAGGCGTGTGGGGGGCACGGTGCTGCAAAGCGTCTACTCCCAGGGCGTGGACGACGCCGTATACTCGACCCTTTTTTACGACAACGGGCTGAGCGGCCAGATCTCCGTGAACTGGAGCGACGAGTCGCACCGCAAGATGTCCACGCAGATCACCATCCTGGGCAAGCTGGGCAAGCTCGTGTGCGACGCCCAGGAGCTCAGGATCTACCTGAACAAGGACAACCCCGAGGAGGGCCTGCGCCAGGGCTGGAACTTCAAGTGGCTCACCGGCTTGAGCCCGGAAGTGGCCTTCCACCTGCGCGGCGAGGAATACTCGGCCCAGGTGGACCACTTCATCCAGTGCGTCAAAGCGGGCCGCCCGGACCCCATCAATCCCATCGAGTCGGCCCTGGAGACCAACGCCGTGGTGGAACTGCTCCAGAACGACAGCCAGGATCGAGGATAAGCGCCATGGATACCGTCCTTTTCGGAGACAACCAGTTTTTCGCCATCAACCACCTTTCGGAGGAGCGCGCCCGGGCGCAGGCCATGCGCTTCCGCGACCTCGACGCGGTGATCCGCGTGCTGGACGACGCCTATGACCTGGGGGTGCGCACCTTCATGTGCACCACCCACGCGCGCATCGGCGACGTCTGCGACCACATGCGCGCCAATCCCGGCCGCTACCAGGGCTTCAAGATTCATCCGTGCATGCCCTATGCCCACAAGTACGCCAACGCCGTCACCGATCTGGGCGCCGTGGAGGCCCTGAAGAAGTTCCTGCCGGGCAGCATGCTGGGCACCCTGGCCAGGGGCGGCATGGCGCTGGCCACCCGCGACTTCGTGGCCATCATGAAGCTTCTGGTGGACGCGGAGATGAAGATGTTCCGCGGCATCGACACCCCGGTGATCTTTCTGCAGAACGTCATCACCGACCTGCTGCTGGGCCTGCGCATGAACGAGTTCTTTTCCGCCTTCGCCGACTATGTGCGCAAGGAGTACAAGGCCGAGCCCGGCTTCATCAGCATGAACATGCCGAAGCTGCTGGACGTGCTGGAAGGCTGCGGCGTGCAGAATCCCATCATCTGCAGCTCCATAAACAAGCTGGGCTTCCGCATGGGCGGCGGCCGCGAATTGTACGAGAAGACCATCGCCGAGCGGAGCTTCCGGCCCATCGCCATGCAGGTGCTGGCCGCCGGGGCCATCCCCCCGCGCGAGGCCATTGAGTACATCGGCGGACTGAAGAACGTGCACTCGGTGCTCTTCGGCGCCTCCGGCAAGGCCCACATCAGCCAGACCGCAGAGCTCATCCGAGAGCTCATCACCCCTGGTTAGGCCTTGGCCCGGGCTAGGCGGATGCGGCAGCGGCGCAGGACAGGCAAACGATGAACATGCGCACTCTCCGGCAGGCGGCGGCACGGCTGGGCGGCCTGCTGCCCGCGTCTGCGGGCCGGGAACCCGTCTCCTTCAAGGTGAACAACTTCGATCTGCTGCGCATTTTCGCCGCCACGCAGGTACTGATCTTTCACTCCTACAGCCAGTCCGGGGCGGCGGTCCCCGCCTGGCTGGCTCCGCTGATCCATTTCTCCGGCGTGCCGATCTTCTTCGTCATCAGCGGCTATCTCATCTCCGCGTCCTATGAGCGGAACAGCGATCCCGGCAAGTACTTCAGGAACCGCTTCCTGCGGATCTACCCCGGCATGTGGGCCTGCATCCTGCTGACCTTCCTGCTGACGCTGCTGCTGGGCTACCGCATGGCCCAGGCGCTGGACTACGCCTGGCTGCCCGCGCAGCTGGCCGGGGTCATCTTCACGCCCCCCTTCCTCAAGTCCTTTGGCATGGGCTCGTACAACGGCAGCCTGTGGACCATCCCGGTGGAGCTCCAGTTCTACCTCGTGCTCCCCCTGGCCTACAGGTTCTGCGGGCTGCGCAAGGGCGGGGCCGGACGGGCGCTGCTGGTGCTGGGCTTTTTCGCCCTGCTGCGGCTGGGGACGAACCACTTGTTGCCAAACATGGGCCTTGCCGCTGAGAACGGCGTGGAAAAGCTCTTCCGCTACACCTTTTTGCCGCATTTTTACCTGTTCATGCTCGGCGTGGCGTTGCAGCGGATGCAGATTTACAAGCTGCGGTTCATCGCGGGCAAGGGCGTGTTCTGGGTCGCGCTCTACTTATGCGCCAAGCTGCTGTTGCCCGTGGGGCCCGCCGTATCCGTGGCCACCTCGCTGCTGCTGGGCATCGCGGTCGTCTCCACGGCCTACACGCTGCCGAAGCTCAGCGGGATCCTGCTGCGCGGCCAGGACATCTCCTACGGCGTGTACATCTACCATTTCCTGTTCATCAATCTGCTGGCCGAGTACGGGCTGCGGCAGCACCCGAGCTTCGTGCCCATTATCCTGGCGGCCACCTGCGCGGCGGCGGCGCTCTCCTGGGTCCTTGTCGAGAAGCCTTTCCTGAAGAAAAAGCGCAGCGCGTTCCATGCGCTCCAGTGATCGCGCCGCGCAAGACGCCGCGCCCGCACAGCGACCGGCGGGCGATACCTCGGCGCAGACGGGCTATCTCAAAGGTCTGGCCATCATCGTCATCTTCTTCCATCACTACATCCTGGAGATCTTCCCGGGAACCTTCTCGCTCTACGGGCACCAGTTCGTCACGCTCTTCTTCATCCTGAGCGGCTACGGCGTGTTCTACTCCGTCAAGAAAGAGCTGGCCCAGGGGGCCCTGCGCGCGCTTCTGCCGCACTACCTGCTCAAGCGGGCGCTGCGCATCTATCCGCTGTACTGGCTCTGGCTGCTGCTGGGCCTGCTCAAGGGGAGCCAAAGCCTCGCGGAACTGCGCCTGTTCAACGACGTGCTCTTGCTGGGCTTCGAGGAATCGCCGCAATGGTTCCTGGTGCCGCTGGTGCACTGCTACATCCTGGCCCCGTTCATCTACCTGGCGGCCAGGCGCAACGCCGCCGTCTTCGGGGCCGGCCTCAGCATCCTCATGGTCTGCCTGCACCTGCTTCTGGTCTGGCAGGGCGTTCCGTCCAACAAAGCCGTGGCCTACCTGGGCGTTTTCGGCTCCCACCTGTACCTGTTCTCTCTGGGCGTGCTGCTGCATTTCCTGCCAGCGGCCAAGGGCGGCAAGGGCGCCTTGGCCTTGTGCACGCTGGCGGCCCTGGCCATGCTCTGCGCCTTCGACCAGCTCAATCCCCACTTCACTCCACTTGTGCTGGGAAACCCGGCCGCGAATTTCGCCGCACTCCTGGCCCCGGCGCTGTTCATTCACCGCTTCCTGCCTTTGAATCCGGCCTTCTTGCCGCTCAAGGCCCTCTTCCGTTACGCGGGGCGACACTCCTACGCCATCTTCCTGTTTCACGGAAAGTTCATCTACACCTTGAAGCACGCCCACCCCGCGCTTTCCACGCTCAGCAACGCGCTGCTGCTGGCCGCGCTGTTCTGCCTGTGCCTGCTGCTGTGCGCCGCGCTGGAGACCGCCAGCGGCTGGCTTGCGCGCGGGCTCATGGGCCGCTTCGAGGCTGACAGGGCCGCGCCGCGGTAGCCGGGGCGCAGTGATGGCGGGACGTCCGCCGGAAGGAGGTTACAGGGGCGGGCTCGGCTGCGCCGCGTCGAAGATGGTGAAGCGCGTGGTGGCCACGAAGGCGGTCTGTTTATCGATGCCCTGAACCGGAACAGCAAAATAGAGGTTCCGCACATCGCCCTTGGCGGAAAGCAGTCGTTCCGTCTGCAACATGCCGGGAATGTCCATGGTGATGGTGATGCGTACGCCGACCTTGCCTTGCTGAAGCACCACGACGTTTGCTTCCACCGTATGCCCACCCTGCAGCAGAGGCAGGTTCACCAGCCGGAATTCCTCAAACCCCTGGCCGTCCTGAAAGGAGACCTCATCGCGCAGGAGCACGCCGTCCTCGGCCAGGGTGACCAAACGGTTCACGCTGAAGCCGCCCGGATACTCGTAGGTCAGGGCATAGCCCCCGGCGCCGCGCTGCACCAGACTGCCACGACCTCCCACAGGGGAGCACCAGACGCCGCCCCTTTTGCCCAGGGGCGCGAAGAAATTTTTCGCGGCGTCGCCCTCGCGTGCGTAGAAGTCCGCAAAGCCCTTGCCATCGGGCCCGCCCGGCCCGCCAGGGCAGGAGATGAGATCCCCGAAACCCTTGACCCAGAAATGCTGAAAGGCCAGTCCGCAGTCCGCGTAGTAGCGGCTGCCCGGCTCTCCCGCGCTCAGGCAAAGAAAATAGCGCGGCATGTCGCAGGCCAGCCGGCCCGAGGGCGCGAAAAGCTGCGCGCCGTAGTGGGCGGGCACGGCCTGGGCAAGGGAGGGCGGCGGCGGGGTCACGGGCTTCAGCCGGGCGCACTCGGCCAGCCAGACGCCCAGAAAGGCGTTGTACACGGTCAGGTGATGGTAGTCGTACCAGCCGTAGCGCCGATCGTTGTCGTGGCCGTTGAGCACCAGGGGAAAGCAGCCTTCCGGCGTCGTGTACCGGCTGAGGTGGGCGAGGCAACGCTCCGCAGCCTCGTCGACGCGCTGCGCGTTGCCGCCCGCATGGGGCAGCCCGGCCTCCAGCACGTAAAGGGCCACGCCGTAGCCAAAAATCTGCTCATGGCCTCGGCCCAGGTAGTTGAAGTCCCCGTCGGGGGCCACAAAAGGCAGCAGATACTCCAGCCCGGCCAGGAACCGGCGCAGAAACCGCCGCTCCCCGGTGAGCAGGTACAGCTGGTGCAGCAGGGCCGTGGAAAAGGCGTGGTACTGGATGGGCCTGCTGGTGTGGCGCACGTCCTCAATGCAGCCGTCCTCAAGCTGGCAGCGCAGGCTCAGGAACAGGTTGTACCTGGCCCGGAGGGCGTCCGTCAGACCGCCGCACAGTTTCCGACGCAGCGTGGCGTTGTAGGCGCGCATGAACAGCCAGTTGACCGTCTTATGCCTGTTCTCCTTCCAGGCGCGCATGACGCCGAGGCCTCTGGCCCGCTCCGCCGTGGGGAGCGCGTCGCCCAGAAGCACAAGGGACTTGGCGAAGGCGTAGTTGTTGAAGTCCCAGTGGTAGGCCCAGCTGCCCTTGGCGTACTCCCCGCCGGAGGTCCTGGCGTGGAACTCCAGGGCCGCGCGGATGAGCGGCAAGCGCGCAGGGTCGGGGTCCGCCTGGTCGAGCAGGCAGCCCAGGAGCGCGAAATGCGTGGCGCTGTAGTGCTCCCCGGCCACCAGCCCGGTGAGCGGATCGCGAATGCCGCCCTGGTCGTAGCCAGGTTCCACGACTTGCCTCTCGGCCAGCCAGCCAAAGATGCCGCGCGCTAGCGCCGAATACTGTTGATGGCGCATGCCACGGCCTTTTTTCCGGCAGTAAGCCGCTGCGGAGTCACGAACAGCAGCAGGACGCTTTTAAGGATGACTTTGGCCACGCCCGCCGGGCTCTTCTGGTAGTGCACCTGGTGCCCGAAGCGCGCCAGGGCCTCACCAAGGCGCTGGATGCCTATGCCGCCCCTGATGATGCTCCGCTGCAGGGGCGAATTCTGCCGGATGCGCACCGCCGCTTCGTCCAGGCCCGCGCCGAGGATTCGGATGGCCGCAAGATCCGTGCTGCCGATGCCCGCCTGCTCGGCCAGGCGCAGGTGCCCCACCCGCCGGGGATCGACCCCCAGCATGGCCGCCATGACGGAGTCCGTGGCCACGGGATTGTTGCCGAAGAGCATGCGGTTCAGGGGCACGGCCTCGCCGTTGACCGGGCCGTTGCCCTCCATGCCGGGGTTGCCGTCAAGCACGCAGAGGTCCACGGGAATCAGCGCCGCCATGTCGGCCACCACCTTGTCGATGGACGTGTGGTAGACGCTCTTGTCGCTGACGGGCAGGCAGCCGAAGAGGTTCTTGGTGGCCCCGGTGACGGTGGTCATGTTGTGGGTCTTGATCTTGGCCAGGGAGATCATGAAGTCGCATTCGAACAGGCTCTCGGCCAGCTCCACCGTGGAGAAATACTGCCCGTTCGGACTGAGGCTGCGCAGGCGTCCGCGGCTCAGGTCGCACAGCGTCACCCCTGGGTGCCGGGCGGCCAGCCCCGGCAGGCCCTGGTGCTCGAACTTCAGGTAGGCGTAGCCGCCTGCGGTGCTGTCGGCCTCCATGATGCGGATCTCGGCCGTGGGGTTCATACGGCGCAGGGCCTGGATCAGCGTTTCCAGGAGCGCCTGGCCCACCAGCACGCCGGAGTCCGCCTCGCAGTGGTTGCCCGCCGCGAGGTTGGCCTTGATGCCTATGACCGTGGCCCTGGCGAGCTTGTGGGCCAGGCCCAGCGACGCCGTGATGTCCGCGAACCCGGCGGGGTCGAAACCTGTGGCCTTGAGTATGTGGACCTGAAAACCCATGTGATTACCGCTGCCTTGTTCCGGTGACAGTTTCGAGGCGGCGGGCCGCCAGAAGATAGTAGGCCACGGAATACGAGAAGATGATGGAGGCGCTGGTCTTGCCCGTTATGGCCCCCTCCGATGTGTAGGAGCCGATGCCTCCGCCCGCGAAGGGCACATGGGCGGGCACCTGCTGCGCCGTGCACCAGTCCAGCGCCTTGCGCGCCAGCTCCACCAGCCACTCCTGCGGGCGGCGCTCGTACAGGCGCAGGGCGTGGCAGGCGATGATCGGCACGGCCTTGGCATCCTTGCCGGACTCCGGCGAGAGCAGGCTGTAGTACCAGGAGCCGTCCGGGTTCTGCGTCTGCTGAAGCCTGCGCAGTGTCGCCTCGGCGATTTTGAGGAGTTCCCCGTCGGGCGCCACCTCGTGCGCCGAGAGCAGCCCATCCAGGGCCCAGGCCTGCCCCCGCGTGAACACGTGGCCCTTGCGCACCCGCATGTCGCCGCTGAAGGCGTTGAACAGGCCGTCCGGCCGGAGGAAGGCACGCACGAATGCGTCGATGAACGCCCGCGTCCAATGGGCGTAGGCGAAGTCGCGGGACTGCTCGTACAGGTCCCGGAACAGCGTGGTGGTGAAGGCGCAGTCCACGTACAGCCAGTCGCTGTTCCAGCGGTTGGAGCGGGCGTCGCAGCCCACGTAGACCAGGCCGTCGGGCCGCGTGCAGCGTTCCATGATCCAGCGGGCGATGCCTTGGGCGGCCTCCAGGCAGCGGCCGTCGGGATATAAGGAGTGCAGCGTCATCAGACCCTGGCTGCCCAGCATGGCCGCATCGTTGGGCGCTATCCAGCGCAGGATGCCCGAGGGCTCGGCCCGCGTGACGTCCCAGCGCACCTCATAGCCGCCGAGGTTCTCCCCCTGTTTGATCTGCAAGCCCAGCAAGGCCTCGCGCGCGGCCAAAAGCGAGGCCTCGATGCGCCCGGCATGCCGGGAGAAGCCGCGCTCGCCCGCCAGGGCCTTGACCACGATGCCGGAGGTCCAGATCCAGGAGGTGAGCCTGTAGGCCTGGGCCTCCAGGTCAAAGGCGCACTGGTAGGTGCCGTTGTACCTGCCGCCCGGCATGTGAATCTGGGAACGCAGCAGGTACTCCACCGCGGCCTCCATGGGGGAAGCCTGCCCTGCCTCACCCGGCGCGGGGACGATGGCCGCGATGGGCCTGCCCGACGGCAGGGCGAAGCCCGGCGCCACCTCAAGGCGAAAATCCCGCAGGTACCGCTGATGGTACTGCAGCAGCTGCCGCGAGTGACACGGATAGAGGTAGACGTTCCTGGCGCCCACGCCCGGAGGAAAGGCCACCACGTTCTCGTGCTGGAGAAAGAGGCCGGGGTTGCAGATCAGGAAGGCGTTGCCATCCGCCGCGTGGGCCCCGAAGGGCTCGCAGGCGACGCCGTTCACGTGGCAGCCCTTGAGCGCCGCGATGTTCCGCACCCCTTGCAGGTGAATGATCACCGCGTCCGTCATGCTTGGCGGAAAGTAGAGGATGGGCACGAACACCGTGGACTTGGGGCGCTCGTCCAGAAACCGCCGGACCAGACTCCTCATGGCGCCCAGGACCAGCCGGGGCTGGCGGCCCTTGGCCGCGCGCTGCTGGTCCGGCAGCACGAGATGGGCGCTAATGCGTGCGGGTTGCATAGGTGTCCGTGTAGAGGTTGAGGTGCGTGCGCGCCATGGCCGCGCCAGTATGCCGCTCTTCGTAGCGCAGCCTGCCGTTGGCCCCCAGCCTGGCGGCCAGGGCGGGGTCGGCGATCAGGGACAGGAGGCTGTCCCGCAGGGCCTGCCTGTCGCCGGGCGGCACCAGGCGGCCGGTCTGGCCGTCCTGCACCAGCAGGGGCACGGCCCCCACCGGCGTGGCCACCACGGGCAGCCCGTGGGCCATGGCCTCCAGAATCACCATGGGCATGCCCTCGGAATACGAGGGCAGCACAAAGACCGCGGCCCCGGCGTAAAGCCCGGGCAGCTGTTCGGGCGGCAGGGGCCCGGTCAGCCGGACGTTTCCGGGAAGCGTTGCCGGGGTGATATCGGGCGTGCTCTCCCCCACCAGCAGGAACTCGACGTCCGCTCTGGCCGCGAACGCGCGCGAGCCCGCCACGGCGACCAGATCCTGAATTCCCTTGCGGGCGTTCAGGGCGCCGACAAAGAGAATGCGCCTCGGCCCGCCGCAGGCCGGGGCCGGAGCCTGCGGCCCCAGGTCCACGCCGTTGGGGATGACGCAGGTCCGCACGCCCGGGGCGAAGGAGCGCAGGGCCTCCTGTTCCAGTTCGTCCAGGGCGATGACGCGCGTGGCCGCCAGCAGGGCCTGCCGCACCAGCCGCTGATAGCCCCAGGGCCACCGCTGCGTGCGCATGAGGTCCAGTCCGCCATGGGCGGTGAGCAGCGACGGGCGCTGGCCCGCCAGGCGCAGCAGGGGCACTATGCTGTTGGGCCAGAAGGTGTGGCAATGCAGCAGGTCGCTGCCGAGCAACGGGCGCAGGGAGCCGATGCACCGGGCCGTGAAGGGGAAGTAGCCGCCCACAAGGGGGCGCAGGCAGTGGCTTAAAACCTTGCCCACCGGAGAGGGAAAGACTGCCGGATTCTTGGCGGCAGCCCCCTCAGACCAGCCCTCCGCCCTGCTGTCCGGGCGGGCATGGTGCACGGAGAACTCCACCCGCCCAGCAAGGTTCCTGATGATGGTGTCTATGACCGTGACGACGCCCGTCACATGCGGGTGATAGTGGTTGCAGAGCATGGCGACCTTCATGCGGCGGCGCCGTCCGAGTCCAGGATCTTCGTGTAGCAGCGGATCACCCCGCCTGCCAGGCCGAACAGATAGCCGAAGATGTACAGCTGGTAGTGGAAGTAGCGTACGAACTCGATCTTGGTTTCATTGATGAGGAAGATGGCGATGCTGATGATGAGCACGTTGAGCAGGCGCGTCATGTGCTCGTGCACAGGTGAATCCGCCACCCGGCGCTTCAGCCGGTACAGGCGCACCAAAATCGATACGGCCATGGCGTAGAAGGCGAAGAGCGCAGGCACGCCGCCCGTTTCCATCAGCGTAAGAGGCAGGCTGTGGGGATACCCGGCCACGGAAGGATCCGGCAGCCTGGAGCCCGCCAGGAGGGTGGCGTCTCCCGCGGCGATGGCCTTGTAATACCAGTTTCCGCGCGGGTTCGGCCCCTCGCCGAGCAGCCCCACCTTGCTGATGAGCTTGCCGTGGATGGTCCAGACGCTGGCCCGGGTGTCCGGAATGAAGTTCTTGTTCAGGGTCGTGTCGGAGAGGCGCTGCACCAGGGCGTCGGCCTTGTCGATCTTGGTGCCGCTGGAGATGAACTCATAGGAGATGAGCGCCAGCGGCAGGAGAACGACGGCCAGCGCGGTGGCCTTCACGGCATTGGCCAGCCTGTTGGATTCCAGCATCCACCACAGCATGAGCCCCAGCAGCAGCGATACCGGTCCGCCGCGCGTTCCCGTGAGCAGCATCATCACCAGGATGAAGCAGCAGGTGCAGATGAGCTTGAGCTTCGAATCCCTGAAGCGATACACGGCCAGCGGCAGCATGTATGAAAGGTACTCGGAATAGATCTCATACTCCCGCCAGGGGCC
Source organism: Humidesulfovibrio sp. (assembly GCF_035560995.1). Lineage (GTDB taxonomy): Bacteria > Desulfobacterota > Desulfovibrionia > Desulfovibrionales > Desulfovibrionaceae > Humidesulfovibrio. The sequence continues at coordinate 12,570 of NZ_DATMYK010000278.1, forward strand.
GCGCACCCTGTGCAGGCCAACACTGTACGGGAAGAAGAAATACTCGACGATGGCGAAGAACGAGTAGAGGTACAAGACGGCCATCAGCCCCTTGGTGATGGAGGAGATGTGTTCCTCGGTATCGATGGCGTTCGACACGAAGACGTACATCAGCAGGCAGCAGATGTACTGGAACAGCATGGACAAATGCGTGACGAGAACCTTTGAGGACGCGATGAACAGCGACGGGACAAAGGACATGATGAACACGAAGATGTACACCGCCGTCGCATCGACGACAAGCCGCTCGCTCTTCTTGAACAGGACGTATGAGAAGAACAGGACCAGCACGATCCCGGCGTTCATGATGTTCGTGCCGGTGAGGTAGATGGTGAACGGCAGGATGTACAAATAGCCAAGCACCATCTGAAGCGTTGAAGCGGCGAGGACTCCGACCGCCAGGACCAAGGCCAGGACGGCGACCGCCGCCCCCTTGATGTACGGATTGCTGATGGCCATGCCGCCAAGGAGCAGGTCTTCGTTCAACTGCGCCATGCCGACTCCACGGGTAAGAGAACCGCTGCCATGCTCGCGCCTACCGCCCGATGCCGTAGTGTTTGAGGCCGAATCGGGCCAGAAGCTCCGGCTGGTACAGGTTGCGGCCGTCGAAGATCACGCGGCCGGAGAGCGTGCGCGCCATGCCCGCGAAGTCCGGGTTGCGGAACTGGTTCCAGTCCGTCACCACGGCCAGGGCGTCGGCCCCGTCCAGGGCCTCGTACTGGCCGGAAACCAGCTCCACCAGGGCGTTTCCGGAAAGCTCGGCCTCG
>NZ_DATMYK010000279.1:0-4633 GCF_035560995.1 Humidesulfovibrio sp.
CCCCCAGGTGGAGGCCAGCCCGCCGCGCGCCACTCCGGGCTTCATGGGCTCGCGGGCGTGAAACTCGGCCAGATGCGCCAGAAGCCCCTCAGACAGCTGCTGCGCCACTTGGCCGGAAACATAGGTCCGGGCCTCCCGATCGATGAGAAAGGCCTCCTGCTTGCCCCCCATGAGCTGCAGGGCCTTGTCCAGGGCCTTGGACTCCAGGCTGGTGGCCACCAGCAGCTCGGCGAAGGAGAGCCCGGCGGTTCCGGCCAGGGCCAGCTGCCCCAGCACAATGCCTTCCGGCTCTGCCGCACCCAGGCTGCGCAAAATCTCAACGCCCTGGCTGAAGCGCTTCACCCGGTGCGGCAGGGGATTCAGGAGCCGCCCGCCCGCCACGGTGCGCAAGGGGGAGAAGGAACGCGCCACCACGCGGTCGCCGTAGACCCCGGCCAGGGGCTCGGAAAAGCGGATGCGGCACATGGCGGTCTGGCCGGGCTCCAGGGCCTCGCCCTCCAGCAGGTACACGCGGGCCATGACCTCGCGCGCGCCGTGGTGGAAGTGCACCTCCTTGCGGTGCTTGATGGAACGCGGCGAACTCTTGAGGCAGGTCAGCTCCGCGTCCCAGAAGAGGCTGGGGAACAGCGTGCCCGGCCGGGCCAGCACGTCGCCGCGCGAAAGCTGCTCCACCTCCACGCCCGCAAGGTTGACGGCCGTGCGGCTGCCCGCCTGCACCTCCTCCACCTGCGCCCCGTGCGATTGCAGGGTGCGCACCTTGGTGGAAAGCCCGCCGGGGTACACGGTGATGTCGTCGCCCACCTTGATCTTGCCGGACACGAGGGTGCCGGTGACCACGGTGCCGTAGCCCTTCATGGTGAACACGCGGTCCACCGGCAGGCGGAACAGGTCCGTGCGGCGGTGCGGCTGAAAGGAGTCGGACAGCTTCGCCAGCTCGGCCTTCAGCTCGCCCAGCCCGGCCCCGGTGTGGGCGGAAACGGGCATGATGGGCGCGCCCTCCAGGAAGCTGCCCAAGAGGTAGCCGGCCACCTCCTCCTTCACCATGTCCAGCCAGTCCGGCTCGACCATGTCGGTCTTGGTCAGGGCCACCACGCCGGTGGTGATGCCGAGGAGCGAACAGATTTCCAGGTGCTCGCGCGTCTGGGGCATCACGCCCTCGTCCGCGGCGATGACCAGCAGCACGAAGTCTATGCCCGCGGCGCCGGCCACCATGTTCTTCACGAAGCGCTCGTGCCCGGGCACGTCCACCACGCCCAGCCGCCTGGGCCCTGCCCCCTTTCCTCCGGGAACGGGCGGCAGGTCCATGAAGGCGAAGCCCAGCTCGATGGTGATGCCGCGCTTCTTCTCCTCGGCCAGGCGGTCGCAGTCGATGCCCGTAAGGGCCTTCACCAGCGTGGTCTTGCCGTGGTCGATGTGCCCGGCGGTGCCCATGATGACCGGCATGAATCGCTCCTAGCTCTTGAGGAAGGCGCGGAAGGCCTGCACCGTGGCGTACAGGTCGGCCTTGCCCAGCACCTCGAAGGGGCTGTGCATGGAAAGCACGGCCGGGCCCATGTCGATGACGTCCATGCCGTACACGGCCAGGAACTTGGCCACCGTGCCGCCGCCGCCCAGGTCCACCTTGCCCAGCTCCGCCATCTGCCAGGGCACGTCCGCCTTGTCCAGAATGTTCCGCAAATAGGCCACGAACTCCGGGTGGGCGTCGTTTGCGCCAACCTTGCCCCGGTGGCCGGTGAACTTGTTGAAGCAGGGGCCGTGGCCCATGTAGGCCGCGTTCAGCTTCTCGTAAACGTCCAGGTGGTCCGGGTCCACGGCGGCGTTCACGTCCGCGCTGATGGCCATGCCGCGCTCGAACACGCGGGCCAGGCGCAAGCCCGGCGACCAGGCGTCGATCAGGTCCTGCAGGGCGTATTCGAAGAACAGCGACTGCGCGCCGGTGGCGCCCTCGGAGCCGATCTCCTCCTTGTCCCAGAACAGCACCAGCTGTGTGTGCTCCGGCGTCTTCTCGGCCAGCAGGGCCTGGAAGGCGGCGAACACGCAGGAGCGGTCGTCGTGGCCGTAGCCGCCGATCATGGAGGAATCGAGCCCCACGCTGCGCGCGGGCCCGGCGGGCACAAGCTGCAGCTCGGCGCTGAACAGGTCGCTCTCGGTGATGCCGTAGCGGGCGTGCAAAAGCTCCAGCACGTGGCGCTTCACGCGGTCCTTGTCCTTGGCCTTCTTCTCATCGCCCCGGCCAACGGGCGCATGCCCCACCACGGCGTTCAGCTTCTCCGCCTCGAAGGCGTCGGAAACCTTCTGCTCCACCTGCTTGTAGGCCAGGTGCGGCAAAAGGTCGGTGATGGTCAGCACGGGGTCGCCCGCATCCTCGCCCACCAGGACTTTGACGACGGCGCCGTCCTTTTTGACCACCACGCCGTGCAGGGCCAGCTCCCGCGCCAGCCACTGGTACTTGCGGATGCCGCCGTAATAGTGGGTCTTCATCAGTCCCAGCTCGGTGTCCTCGTACAGGGGGTGCTGCTTCAGGTCGATGCGCGGGGTGTCGGCGTGGGCGCCGATGAGCCGGAAGCCCTCGCTCAGGGGCTTTTTGCCGCGCCGCACCAAGAGCACGGTCTTGCCGCGCTGCACGCGCACGTAGGCCTTGGTCTTGGCGTTCAGGGTCTCGCTGAAGCCTGCGGCCTTGGCCGCGGCCAGAACGTAGTCCACGGTCTCGCGCTCGGTCTTGCAGCGGGTGATGAAATCCATGTAGCCCTTGGCGCAGGCTTCCACGGCCTTCTTGTCGGCGGCGCTGGAATACACGTCCCAGCAGTTGCGGGACTGATGCTCAAGCTCAGGGGTCTTCTTGCTCACGGAATGCTCCAGTCGGGTTCTATGGCCGGGTTCTAAGGTCGGGCTCAGTGGTGGCGTTACAACGCGCCCAGCGCCTGGCGCAGGGCGGAAAGGACAAGGGCGTGCTCGGACGATTCCAGGGTGCGCGGGTCCAGGCACAGGGCGTCGTCCTCCACCCGGCCCACCAGGGGCGGGTCCGTGGACAGCAGCGCCTCGCGCAGGGCCTCCACGGTCATGCCCGTGGGCTTCAGGCACACCAGCGACGTGGGCAGGTCGGCCTCCGGGAAGGCCCCGCCGCCCACGCGGGAGGAACCGGCGCGCAGGCCAAGCTCCAGGGAATCGGAAAGATGCTTGCGCAGCAGCCCGGCCAAACGCGCGGCCTGGGCCCGCAACGAGACGAGGCTTGCGGTCATCATGGCCACGGTGGGCACGCGCTGCCGCGCCAGGTCCGGGTCCAGGTACAGGCGCAGGGTGGCCTCAAGGGCGGCCAGCGTCAGCTTGTCGATGCGCAGGGCGCGGTTCAGCTGGTTCTTTTTGATGCGCTCGATGATCTCCCTGCGGCCCACGATGATGCCCGCCTGCGGACCGCCCAGGACCTTGTCGCCGGAGAAGGTGACCACGTCCGCGCCCTCGGCCACGGCCTCCTGGGCCGTGGGTTCGCCGGGCAGGCCGTCGCCCTCGAAGCGCAGCAGGCTGCCGCTGCCCAGGTCCTCGATGACCGGCAGGCCGTAGCTGCCCGCCAGGGTCTTGAGCTCCCAGAGCGGCACCTCCTTCACAAAGCCGGTCATGCGGTAGTTGCTGGTGTGCACCTTCATGAGCGCGGCCGTGTCCGAGCCGATGGCGCTCTCGTAGTCGCGCAGGTGCGTGCGGTTGGTGGCCCCCACCTCGCGCAGGATCGCCCCGCTCTTGGCCATGACCTCCGGGATGCGGAAACTGCCGCCGATCTCCACCAGCTGCCCGCGCGAAACGATGACCTCGCGCCCCTTGCACAGGGTATCGAGCACGATGAGCACGGCGGCGGCGTTGTTGTTCACCACCAGCGCGGCCTCGGCCCCGGTGAGGCGGCAGAGCAGATCCTCGACGTGCGAATAGCGGCTGCCGCGTTCGCCCGTGGCCAGATCGAACTCCAGGTTGGAGTAGTGCCCGGCGGCGGCGGCCACGGCGGCCACGGCCTCCTTGGCCAGAAGCGAGCGGCCCATGTTGGTGTGGATGACCACGCCGGTGGCGTTGAGCACCCGGCGGAAGCGGGGGCGCAAGCCCTGGCGCACGTACGCCGTGAGCCGGGGCATGAGGGCGGGCAGGGCCAGCTGGGCGGCCTCGCTGAAGACCCCGGCGCGGATCTCTTCGCGCAGCAGATCTAGGAAGGCGTTGGCCAGATCCTTCAGAAGCGGACGCGGCGCGGCGCGGAAGGCCTCGCCCGCGAGGCTCTGCTCGGCGCACAGGGCGGCCAGGGCCTGATCCATGGACGGAAGGTGGCGAAAAAGCGTGCTCACGGCTGGGACCTCCGGGGGCTGCCGACGCCGTGTTCTCGTTCGGGGCGTTCCAGCAGTCGAGGGTGCTTTGTATAAAACTCGCCCAGCAAATACAAGGAACCGCAGACCAGCACAGGGCCCGCCGCGTTTTTCAGGCGTTCCAGAGCCAGGTGCACGTCCGGCGCGGAGCCTGAACCCAGCAGTCCCGCCAGCTCCCCGGGCTCGCAGGCGCGCGGGCAGGAGGGGATGCCCACGGCATAGATGGGCGCGCCGGACGCCTCGGGCTCCGGCCCCTGGGCGATTTCCTTCACCAGGGGCAGCATGTCGTCCAGGGG
>NZ_DATMYK010000280.1:0-2495 GCF_035560995.1 Humidesulfovibrio sp.
GGGATCTTGGCGTTCCCGAAGCAGGCGCAACGGCTGAGCCACGTGCTCCAAACCGAGGAGCAGCAGATCCGGGAGCGGCCGGGCGCCGGCTTGCAGCAGGCGCGGGAGCCGTACGACGCCTTCCCCGGCCGGGAAGCAGGACGCCGTCTGGTGAACGCCGGCGGCGGGGCCGGTGGCGCGCCCGGTTCTCAGACAGCCGTGCGGCCAAAATCTCCCGGGCGTCGGCCAGCGCCCGTGGAAGCGGCTCCACCCCGGCAGCAGCTTTACGGACTTGAGGGCAGCGGCGCTGTCATGTCCGTGGCCGATCCCCGTCCCCGTCCGTCCCTGAGCGAGGGCGCCAGCTCCGGCGGCGGCAAGGTCGTTCCGGGTGCGGGTAACGGCCCCGTCGCTCCGTCCAGGCCCGACAAGCCCGCGGTGACGCCGATCCCCGGAGCGTTCTGGCTTCTGGGCTCCGGCCTGGCGGTCTTGTTCGCGGCCAAGGGGGGCAGGCACATCACGGTCGCAAGGGGATTTCACAGGAATCGCAAGCGGCAGACGCTGCCTCAGTTTTGCCCACCCCGGAAGGTCCCTCTTACCCAGCCAGCCCAGTGCTCCAAGGAGATACCATGAGCCCACGCAACATCCTGCTTGCCTTTGCCTTTTGCATCATTACGGCGAGTTCCGCCCTTGCTGAATCCGAGAAGGCGTACTCGCCCGGCCCGGATGATGTGCTGATGATCTCCGTGTGGAAGGAGGAGGCCCTGACCCGCGAGGTTGTGGTACGGCCGGATGGCAAGATCTCTTTTCCGCTCATAGGGGATGTGGATGTCCAGGGCCGTACCATCGGCGAACTCCGTGACGAGATTCAGGCGAAAATGGATGAATTTTCCCCTGGCGCGCCGGTCAGCATCATGATAACAAAGGTCAATAGTCCCAAAGTGTTTGTCGTCGGTAAGGTCGTCCGGCCCGGAGTCTACCTGATGACGGAGCGCATGACGGTGGTGCAGGCCCTTGCCCTTTCGGGCGGCGTGACCCCTTTTGCCGCCGCTGACGACATCATCGTGCTGCGTGAAGCACGCGGGAAGACGCAGACCCTTCCCTTCGACTATGATGCGGTGGCCAAGGGCAAGTATTTGGAGCAGAACATATACCTTAACCGCGGAGACACAATCGTCGTTCCGTAGGACATGCTGCCAATGCCCAAACTCCTTCACGCCGCCAAACGTTTCCTGGCAGGCTCACGCCTGTTCGGAGCCGTTGCCGGCCTGCTCCTTTGCGGAGCGGGCTCCGTCGCCTTTGCCGAGGACACCCTCAAAATCACGCCCGCCGTTTCGGCGCGGGAAATGTACGACTCCAACGTGTACATGATGGGTAAGGGAGATCTGGAACACAGCCTCGCCCCCTCCCTCAAGGTTGAACTGGAGCAGGAACGCGTGCGCGGCTATGTCAGCGGTCTGGCCACCCTCTACCGCTACTCGTCTCTGAGCGCCTATGACCGGATGGACCAGAAGTACGACGCCTTTGTGGAGATGAACGCCACGGAGAGGGTGCGGGTTTCTGTGACGGCCGAAGCGGTCGTTGACCACACCTTCAGCTCCACCCTTGAGAACACCGGCCAGATTGCGCAGCTTACCCTGCGCGAAGTGTACGGGGCGCAGCCGTCCATCACCTTTGACGTGACTGAGCGCAACACCGCCACCCTCTTCGGCGGGTACACGCAGACCCGCTACGGGTCCACGATCTACGCCGACAGCAACACCACGAACTACGGCGGGCGCTGGGGCTACCAGTTCACCGAGAGGACCCAGGCCATCGCGCAGGTCTCGCAGACGAGGATAGAGCAGTCCTCCGCGCATCAGTCCGTGCTCTCCACCTTGGGCGGCTTTGAGTACAAGTTGACCGAGCTCCTCAAACTGCGGCTCCTCGGCGGCATGAGCTCCATGCAGTCCACCAATGCCCAAGGGCAGGACAGCTCGCGCAACGGCTTCTCCGCAGACACCGGTGTCGAGTGGCGCGTGGACGAGACGTCCAGCGTGTCTGCCTCGTACAACCGGGACATGACCTCCGGCCTCAATGGCGAAGACATCGTGCGCAACCGGTATTCCATCTTCGGGGCCAAGAGGATCACGGAGAAGCTGCAACTCATGCTGAACGGCAACATGGTCATGTCGAAGATCTCCGCAGGCAGCACCGGAACCACAAGCACCACGCGATGGATGGAGATTTCCCCGCAGGCGCAGTACCAGGTTTTCGAGCATGGCACCCTTGCTCTGGGCTATGGCTATGGCGCCCAGAAGGTGGAGGAAACCGGCGTGACCAAGGAACGGAATCAGGTTTTCCTGAATTTCTCCATCTCTTTCCCGTAAAGCCGCAAAAGGGCCCGTCGCTTGCGGGCTGGCTTTCGATACCTTCCTGCCAGGGCGGACACTGGATTTTCACAGTTGCTGACCGCTTGGCCGGGCCAGATGGTCCGTCCGCCCCGCTTCTGGCAAGTCGCCTTCCGCGGGCCCTTGGCC
>NZ_DATMYK010000281.1:0-8106 GCF_035560995.1 Humidesulfovibrio sp.
GTCTGTGCAGACTGTTTCTACCTATATTTTATAAATGATTTTCCCGCCAAGGTCTAGCCGCTTCGCGAGTTAAGAAGTGAATACGGCCGGGGCTCCGATTGGGGCTCCGGCCTTTTGTTTTGGCTTTTGGGGCTACTGCTCGGGTTTCAGGTTGCCCTGCGGCGGCGCGACGATGAACTCGACCGGGGCCGTGGGGCAGACCTCGCGCGCCGCGTCGAAGGCGTCCTGTTCGTTGAAGAGGAAAATTCCGATGTTGCCTCCTCCATTGCCATTCAACCCAGGTACGTCGTTTTGAAGCGGTTTGCCGTTTGCCGTGACCGTAAGGGCGGTCCAGTAATGCAACTTGCCATGCTCATCCTTGTGGTGTCGCTGCGCCGAATTCACGAGCTGCTGCAGTTGCTCTTTCCTCTCAGGCCGTGTGCGGAAGGAGACGAAATAGAAAAAGCCTTGCGGGCTGTGTATATCCAGCAAACCGTCGGGCATGCGGACAATGAGGACTTTCTTGACGTCCTCGCAGGTGAGGTCATAGGTCGGCTGCTGCGCGAGGGCCGTGGCGGGGACCAGCAGGAGCAGGAGGAAAAGAAGATTGCGCCTCACTGTTCTCATCCTCGGATCTCATACCGGATAGTCGAGCCTTCGAGGCCATGAGAGGTCAAATTAACGTTCCACCAAAGGGGCGTTTCGCCGAACTTGTAGAATGAAAATGAGTCAGACAGCCCCGGCACAAGGAACCCCGTTGATTGCCGCGTCGTGTAATCGATTCGCATTTCAACACCTGCCGGGAATGGCCCCAGGTTCAAAAACGTGATTGTGATCTTTTGACCCGCGCCAAAGTTTTCAGCTGCGATGTCCTCGTATCCCTGTAAGAGTCCGAAAGCCACTACCTTGGGCTGCCGCTCCGGCGGGCTCACCCTGCGCGCCTCGCAAGTGCAGTTCGGATGAACCGGAACGGGCTTGCGGGCGGAACGCATGCCCATCAAGAGTTTGCACGTGCGGCAGGCGTTCTTGCTGGGAACGATTTCCCAATATTCGTTTGCGCCAGTGTTGGCAACGCCTTCCATGTGCTTGGGCAGGCCGTAAATCAACTGGTCGTCGCCGATGTGCTGGACTCGATCGTCACCCATGGTTGTGCTCCTTGTTTTGGAATGCGGGTGCTCCCGGCTGATGCCGAGAATTGCCGCAGAGCATAGCACGGGTTTTGGGAGGCCAGCAGAAAAGGGCTGAGAATGGGCAATACAGGGCAAAACAGGCAGGAAAAAGCCGTGCGGAAAACCCTTGACGGGTTTTGCAAAAAGGCCGGAACCCTTGCGGACCCCGGCCTTTTTGCCTTCATTTCGCCAGCGCGCGGAAGCTACTCCGCCTCCCGCGCCTCCACCACCTTCAGCTCGTTTGTCAGCGCGTCGATGCGCCCGAAGAACAGGTCGAAGCGCATGCCCGGCTGCACGCGGTCGCCCAGCATGCTGCGCGGCACGCGCGTGGTGATCTGAAGCTCCGGCAGCGACAGGGTGGGGTAGGGCCCGGCGTCTTCCACCACCACGGCCGGGAAGGGCTCGCGCTTGTGCTGGGAAAGGTACACCAGCTTCCAGTACCGCGGGCGGAAGCGCTGCACCTGGCCCACCTCCTGCGTGCGGGCCGAAAGGTGCGGGATGATGGCCTCCAGGCCCGCGCGGTCCAGCCTGGGCGCGCCGGTTTCAAGATAGCTCTGCACCTGGGCCATGTTCAAAAAATCCACATAGCGCCGGATGGGTGAAGTGAGGGTGGCGTAGGCCTCGCAGGCCAGCGCCGCGTGCTTGCGAGGCTGGCACTCCAGGGCGGGCGGGGCGAGGAGCTTCACCACGCGGTAGATGTCCACCGCGTCGTTGAACACGCCCGTGGCCTCCTTGGGCAGGGCGATGTCCTGGGTGCGGCACAGGAGCGGCACGCCGCGTTCCCGCGCCCACAGGGCCATGCCGCTGTTGGCCAGGATCATGAACTCGCTGACCAGCAGCTCCGCGTCCGGGCTGGTCTCGCGCAGGGATATGTCCACCGAGATGTTCTGCGGCTCGCCCGTCAGCACCACCTGGGGTTCGGGCTTGTCGATGACCACGGCTCCGCGTTCCAGCCTGCGCTGGAACAGCTCGCGCGCGATTTTCATGCCCAGGCAGATGTGCGCGTCGCTGCCGGAATCGATGGCGGCCTGGGCGTCCGGGTAGGCGATGTTCCGGGCGATTTTGACCCAGGCGAGACGCGGCCGGGCTTCCACGATCTCGGCGCGCTCGTTCAGCAGAAATTCCGCCACCAGGGCGGGCTTGGGGCCGTCGGCCGTCAGGCTGTAGAGCCCGGTGCCCAGCTCCTCGGGCATCATGTGCCCGCTGCCCTCGGGCAGGTACAGGCTGGTGGAGCGCGAGAACACCTCGCGGTCCAAGGGTGAGCCGAAGTCCCAGGTCACGCCGGGCCGGGCCAGGGTGACCGAGCAGGAGTACCCGGCGTTGCCATCGGGCAGGGTGGCCGGGGCCACGAAAAAGGCGTCGTCGATGTCGCGCGTGGTGGCCGCGTCGATGCTGACGTAGGGCGTGGGGTCCACCTGGGCGCCGGCGGCAAGGGTGGCGAAGCGCTCCTTCTGCGCCGCGATCTCGCCCGCGAAGTCGCGCGACCAGCCGTCGCCCCAGGCGTAGCCCACTTCGTCGAGCAGGTGGTTGTGGTGCGGCGGCAAAACGCCCCAGGCCTGGGCCAGCTGCAGGGCCAGGTGCGGGGCCTCGCCCTTGATGGGCAGGGGCTTCTTGAGGTTCTCCCACAGCTTGGCCAGGGCGTCGTATTCGCCGTTCCCCGATCCATTGGGCCCGCCGCTGGTCTTCTTGGCCACCTGGGCCAGCAGCATGGCGCGCAGGCGGGCCTCCACCTCCGGGTCCATGCCCTCGGCCTCGCGCAGCACCACGTGCGGGGAAAGGGGCGGCTGGCCGCTCTTGATGCGCGCCCACAGGGCGGAGAACACCGCGTGCCCGGCGCTGGCCACGGCTTCGCGGTCCTTGTCCTCCTGCTCGCGCGCCAGGCGCGCCTCCACCTTGTCCGCCGGGTGGATCTCGAAGTCCGGCGGCTGGAACTTGAAATGGGCCTTGGCGGCCAAAAGCGCGCGGCCAAGCGCGGCGATCTCGTCCACGCCGGGCTCGGTCCACAGGAGCTGGGCGAACCACTCCGCCGGGGCCTGGGTCAGCTCGCCCTGGGCCATTTCCCACAGCTCCATGGCGTTCACCCCGGCCATTATCCCGCGCCGCCGGGCCTCGATGTCGTCGAGCTTGTGGCCGATTTCCTCACGCGTGGCGCCGGGGGCGAACTCCGGTCCGCTCCAGGGCAGCAGGCGGGCGGCGGGCAGCTTCACCTCGCGCTTGGTGCGGGTCAAAAGGCGCAGGCGGCCTTGCGCTTCCTCCAGCACCCAGGCCAGGTGGGCCTCGTTGTCCTGAAGGAACTCAACCACCGCGCCCGGCCGGAGAAAGCCGGAAAGCTTGAGCGTTTTCGTCATGTGGGCCTAGTGCTTAAAGGAGCGCTGGCCGGTGAAGACCATGGCCACCTGGGGCGTGGCCTCGTTCACCGCGCGGATGACCTCGGAATCGCGCATGGACCCGCCGGGCTGGGCGATGGCCGTGACGCCCTGGGCCAGGCAAAGGTCCACGCCGTCGCGGAAGGGGAAGAAACCGTCGCTGACGAGCACGGAGCCGGGCAGGCCGCCGCGCGCTTCGTCCGAGCGTCTGCGGATGTCGGCCAGGGCCTCGGCCTTGGCCGCATCGGAACGAGCGGCCAGCATCAGCTCGAAGATGCTCATGTTCTGCTCCTTGAACGAGAGCAGGTCGGCGTACTTGGTGCGCGCCTTGGCGATGGTCAGGTCCACGCAGCCCACGCGGTCCTGCTCGCCGGTGCCGATGGCCGTGGTCACGCCGTCGCGCACGAAGATGACGGAGTTGGAGCTGACGCCCGCCTCGATGGACCAGGCGAAGATCAGGTCCTGCATCTCCTGGGCGCTGGGCTTGCGCGCGCTGTAGGTCACGCCGTCCTTTTCCGTGGTGGCGGGCAGGAAGTCGGCCTCGCTGCGGATGCGGCTCTGGAAGGAGGTCTGGAGCACCAGGCCGCCGTCGAACAGGGCCTTGATGTCCAGGAAGGGCGCGCGGGCCAGCTCGTCGAGCTTCGCGATGCCGGGAATTTTGAGGATGCGCAGGTTCTTTCTGGCCTTCAGGATGTCCACCACGCCGGGTTCAAATTCCGGCGCGGCCACCACCTCGAAGTAGAAGGAGTTGATGAGCTCGGCGGCTTCCTTGGTCAGCGGGCGGTTGACCACGATGGCCCCGCCGAAGGCGGCGATGCGGTCGGCCCAGAAGGCGCGGGAAACGGCCTCGGCCACGCCAAGATCGGTCCAGGCCGCGCCGCAGGGGTTGTTGTGCTTGAGGATGACGGCGGCCGGGCGCGCGGTGAGGTACTGCAAAATATTGAGGGCGTTGTCCACGTCGGTCAGGTTGGTTTTGCCCGGGTGCTTGCCCGCCTGGAGCATGTGCTCCTCGGTCAGCGCGGAGACAAGGCCCTGGCCGGGACCGCGGAAGGCCACGCCGTCGAGCACCAGGCCGCCGCCCACCTGCTCGTAGAGCGCCGCGGGTTGGTCCGGGTTCTCGCCGTAGCGCAGGCCGCGCACCTCGCCGCCGATGTTCCAGGTGCGCTTTTTGTAGACCAGCTCCTGGTCGCCCAGGGTGATGCGCAGGTCTTCGGGAAAGCTGTCGCCCAGCAGGGTGGTGTACATCTTCTTGAGGTCGCTCATGCCGTGTCCCTTCCTTGATTGTGATGAAATCGCGTGCGGAGAGTTCCTAGCACAGCCGCCTGCGGCGGGCAAATTTGAATTGGCGGCCGGGCCGCTTTCTGGTAGTCAGCGCGCATGCGCCTTTTTCGGCGCGCCCGGAGGACTTCCCGCATGCCCGAATCGTATTTGGAAAACGCCCTGCTCAAGCTGTCGCGCCAGCTGGTGGCCTTTGACGAGGCCTCGCTCATGGATTTGTGGGAACGCTACGCCGAAGCCGTGCGCGAGTTCGAGCCCACGCGGCGCTGGGAAGAGGCGGCCCTGGTGTTCGGTCTCATCCAGGCCGTGCGCATGAAGAACCAGCTGTTCAACTACAACCTTTCGGCCTCGCGCCAGCCTGTCGCCCCGCCGCCGGGGCTGGAGATGCTCGATCTGACCGCGCCCCAGACCAGTGCGAACGGGGCGGGTTCAAACGGGGGGCGCGCTTCCGCGCAGGCCGAGAGGGCTGATCAGTCTGGTGCGGGGCAGCGCGCCGGCGACAGGGCTCCGGGCCGGGCCTCAGTTCGCCAGGGCAAGCCGAAGGCTGGGAAGCTGATTCCCCTGCGCCGAAGCGAGGACTAGCCCCCGGATGGCGAAGGTGAAGTAGCGCACCTTGTCCACGAAATCCACGGCCTCCGCCCCACGGCACAGGCCGTAGCGCGTCTGCTGCGCCACGGAAAGCTCCGCCAGTCTTGGCAGGGCTTGGCGCACCCCCAGCCACGAGGGCAGCTTCTGCCCATCCCCGCGCATCAGGTCGATGGCGTCCTGCACGTGCCCCTGGCCCACATTGAAAGCGGCCAGGGCCAGCAGCATGGCGTCGTCCGCCGCGTAGCCCATTTCCGTGAACTGCGTGCGCAGGGTGGACAGATAGCGCGCGCCGGCGTTTATCACCTCGGCCGGATCGTCCGGGTTTTTCACACCCAGCTCCTCCAAGGTGGCGCCGGTCATCTGCATCAGCCCGCGCACCCCGGTGACGCTTACCGCGCCGGGATTGAAGCGCGATTCCTGGTGGATGACCGCCGTGAGCAGGGAGGGGTCGAGCCGCCATTTGCGCGCCGCGCGTTCGATGGCCTTGTGGTACTCCGGCACGTTCAGGGTCAGGGTGCGCCGCAACAGCTCCATCTCGAAAGGATCCGGGTCGGTGGGGAAGAAGCCTTGGGTGCGCTCGCGCAGGGCGGGCAGGCTGCCGTCGGCCATCAGCTGCTTCCAGAAGCCGTTCATGGCCTTGTCCAGGCGGGGCACGTCGGTTCGCCATACGAAGCGGTACGAGGCCTCGTGCTGGGTGGGGGCGGTGTCGCGCACCTCGGCCACGAAGGGCAGAAGCAGGTGCAGGGCGTCGAGCGGCAGGGCCGGGGCCTGGCGCGGGCTTAAAGAGAAGGATGCCGCCACGCGCAACAGCTCGTCCAGCGCGCCGGAGGCGTTCTCCGGCGGGGCGTAGCCTTCCTCCCAGTCCACGGCGTAGATGGGTTGCCGGTCATACTCCGGCCCATAGGCGATGTTGGTGTTGCGCCGGGCGTTTTTTGCTTCGCGGGCGCTCATGCCCTGGGGGGCCACGCCAAGGGCCAGGCCGATCTGGGCCTTGCCCGTTTCGACCAGATCCAGGGTCTCCTCCGGAGTGTCGGTGAACACGAAGGACAGGTTCACGCCGTGTTCGCGGGCGAAGCGTTCAAGCAAAGACTTTTCGAAACTCATGGAGGCGTCGGCCGTGATGCGCGTCTGGCGCGGGGCGGCCACCACCAGGCTCTTGGGCATGGGGAGAGTAAGCGTGTGATGCACCACGAGCCCGGCCAGCGCAGCCGTGAGCACGCCGAGGATCAGGCGTTCGCGCCTGAAACCCTGGCGGGCTCTTGCTGTCTTGTCCGGGGGGGTTGTTGACATGTGCTGAATCCTCTTTTACGCAATTGTGCCGCTTGCCGCAAAAACGGCGTCCTTGAGGACGGGCAAGTAGTCATAAGGAGCGTCCATGTCAAATATCGTGGTCTTCGGGTCCCAGTGGGGCGATGAGGGCAAGGGCAAGATCGTCGACATGCTGGCCCAGGAAGCCGCCGCCATCGTGCGTTTCCAGGGCGGCAACAATGCCGGGCACACCCTCGTGGTGGCTGGCGAGAAATGCGTGCTGCACCTCATCCCCTCCGGCATCCTGCACCCGGGCAAGGTCTGCCTCATCGGCAACGGCGTGGTGCTGGACCCCGAGGTCTTCCTGCGCGAGATCGACACCCTGGCGAAGAAAGGCGTGGATGTGAGCCCCGCGCGGCTCATGATCAGCAAAAAGACGCATATCATCATGTCCTACCACCGCGCCCTTGATGTGGCCCGCGAAGGCCTGCGTTCCGGCGGCGCCAAGATCGGCACCACGGGCCGGGGCATCGGGCCCTGCTACGAGGACAAGATGCACCGTTGCGGCATCCGCGCGGCCGATTTGGCCGACCCGGAACTGCTGCGCGAAAAGATCGCCCGCGCCATTGAGGAAAAGAACGTCCTGTTCAAGAACCTCTACAATACAGAGGTTATGGACCCCGAGGCCGTGTACCGGGAGCTGCTGCCCATTGCGGAGCGCATCCGTCCCTATCTGGCAGACGTCTCCACCGCCATTCAGGATGCAGTGGCCGGGGGCGGCACCGTGCTGTTCGAGGGCGCCCAGGGCACCCATCTGGACATCGACCACGGCACGTACCCTTACGTCACCTCGTCCACCACGGTCTCCGGCAACGCTGCTTCCGGCTCCGGCTGCTCGCCGCGCATGCTCGAAAGAATCATCGCCATCGTGAAGGCCTATACCACCCGCGTGGGCGGCGGTCCGTTCCCTACCGAACTTAACGATCCCACCGGCGAGTATTTGCAGGAGAAGGGCGGCGAGTTCGGCGCCACCACCGGGCGCAAGCGCCGCTGCGGCTGGCTCGACCTGGTGGTCCTGCGCGAGAGCGCGCGCCTGAACGGCCCCACGGAACTGGCCGTGACCAAACTCGACGTGCTTTCCGGCCTGCCGGAGCTCAAGATCTGCGTGGCCTACGAATACAAGGGCCAGCGGGTGAACTATCCCCCGCAGGAGCAGAACGCCATGGCCCACGTCACCCCGGTGTACGAGACCATGCCCGGCTGGACCGAGGACATCACCCAGGTGGCGTCCTTCGCCGATCTGCCGGAGAACGCCCGCAAGTACCTCATCCGCATGGAGGAGCTTTCCGGCGTGCCCATCGGCCTCGTGTCGGTCGGGCCGGACCGCAAGCAGACCTTCACGCGCGGCTAAACCCCGCACAATATAGTAAGGAAACCCCATGGCCACCCCCGCGCCTTCCGGCAAGGACGGCCAAACC
>NZ_DATMYK010000282.1:0-7021 GCF_035560995.1 Humidesulfovibrio sp.
GGGGTCGAGGTCCGCGCTGCCGCCGACCAGGTTGGGCAGGAAGTCCTTCATGGCGTTCAGACACGCGCCCCAGGCCTGCCGGGTGGCGATCTTCTTGCCGGGCTCGAAGCCGGGCATGGTCATGGGCAGCTCGGCGCGGCCGGTGTTCATGGCCTTCCAGAAGGACAGGAACTCGGGGTCGGCCTTCTTGATGGTGCGGGCCAGGGCGTCCTGCCAGGCGCGGGCGCGCTTCTTCAGCTCCGGGTAGCGGGCCTGGAAGTGGGCCTTGGCCTCAGCCGGAACCTCGAAGCACTTGCCCTGGTGCAGGCACATGCTGGTCTTGGTGGCGGCGATCTCCTCCGGCGGCAGGGGCTCGCCGTGGGTGCCGAAGTCGCCCTCGCGGGTGGCCGCGCCCTTGGCCATCACCGTGTGGCCGATGATCAGGCTGGGCTTCTTCTTCTGGGCTTGGGCCTTCTTGATGGCCGCGCGGATCTGGTCGCGGTCGTGGCCGTCCACCTCCTGCACGTGCCAGCCCATGGCGGCGAAAATCTTGGCGTAGTCGGCCTTGTCCACGCGGGAAACGGGACCGGCCAGCTGCACCTTGTTGGAGTCGTAGTAGGCGATGAGCTTGCCCAGGCCCCACAGCCCGGCCAGGGAGGCCGCGCCGTTGACCACGGGCTCCTGCATGTCGCCGTCGCTGACGAGGACGTAGGTGTGGTGGTCCACAACGCTTTTGCCCAGCTTGGCGCGCAGGAAGGCCTCGGTCTGGGCCATGCCCACGGCCATGCCGAAGCCCTGGCCGAGCGGGCCGGTGGTGGCCTCCACGCCCGGGGTCACGTCATGCTCCGGGTGGCCCGGGGTGCGGCTGCCCAACTGGCGGAAGCCCGCCAGGTCCGTCTCGTCGATGAGGCCCGCCAAGTGCAGCAGGCCATAGAGCAGGGCGGACTCGTGCCCGGCGGAGAGCACGAAGCGGTCGCGGTTGAACCAGGTGGGGCGCTCAGGGTCGAAGTTCAGAAACTCGGAGTAGAGCACGCTGGCGAAGTCCGCGGAACTCATGGCCCCGCCCGGATGGCCGGAGTTGGCGGCGCGGGTGGCGTCCATGATGATGCCTTTGAGCGTGTTCACCACAAGCTGGTCGGGGGCGATGGTCTGTGCCATGGATGTCGGTCCTTGGAGGTTGGGCGGTTATACGGACGCCGTCAGGATTTGGCGGGGGTCTGGTACGTGTCGAACTGGCTGATGCGCCGCAGATGGCGCGCGCCTTCGAAATTGGTGGCCAAAAACGCGCGGGCGATGTCGAGCCCGAGGCCCGGGCCCACCACGCGCTCGCCCAGGCAGAGGACGTTGGCGTTGTTGTGGGCGCGGGCCATGCGCGACATGAACTCGCAGGTGCACACCGCGGCGCGGATGCCCGCGTGGCGGTTGGCGGCCATGGACATGCCGAGCCCCGTGCCGCAGACCAGGATGCCGAGCATCTGGCCGTTCTGGCCGTCCTCGCCAGCGTCCAGCAGGCGCTTGCACAACTTGTCGGCAAAGGCCGGGTAGTCGCAGGAGCCGGTGCAGTCCGGTCCCAGGTCCTCCACCAGGCATTCGGCCTGGCGCAGGGCCTGCACAAGGGCGGCCTTGAGGGCGAAACCGCCGTGGTCGGAGGCGATGAGCACGGTTCTTTGCATCTGGTCCTCCTGTGATTTTTGATGAACAGCGGGCTGTGCCGCCGGGCTAGAGTCTTGGCTCATGGGGTGCGTCCTCCCCTGCGCTGCAGGGCGGGCGCACACTGGTGGCCTCCTGCTCGCGCCGGAGGCGCGCGATCTCAAGCTTCAGCATTTCGATCTGCCGCAGGCAGAGGTCGCGCTCCGGTCCGGGCGCGGCGTCGAGCCGGGCCAGGAGCAGGGTCTCCTCGCGCAGGCGGGCCTCCAGCTGGCGCACTTCGTGCAGTTTGGCCTGGCTGGTCAGCAGCCTGCGCATCTCCCGCGCCCAGACCTTGCAGCCCAGGGTGAAGGTGCCCAGGAAGCCCGGCTTGGCCTCGGCCTCGGGAAGCAGGTCAAGATTCTCAGCGTTCATTGTCCCCTCCGCCGGTGATGACTTCGCGCACCTGGGCGGGCGCGGCCTGCCGCTCCAGGGAAATGAACTCCGCATTGGCGGGCAGGGTCAGGGTCAGGGCCTTGGTGGTCCAGGGCTCCTCGTGCACGGTGACGGAGCGCACGCGCAAAACCGCGCTGTCGCCCTTGGGCAGGGTGAGGGTGAGGGTCTTGGCCGGACCCACGGGGTCGCCGTCGTCCTCCGGGTAGCCGGAGAAGGCCAGCCCCCACACGCGAGGGCCGGAAACCGCCTGCCCGTCGCGCTCCACCTGGGCCTTGAAGTGCTGGGAGAGCAAGCCTTCCATGCGCTCGGGCCGACCGTACTGGTCGAGCACCAGCAGGCGCACCGTGCCGGAATCGTAGCTGAAGGCGAAGCCGCCGCCGGGAATGGCGCGCACGCGCGCGGGCTGGTCCGGCACCAGGGTGCCGAAGTGCCCGGCCAGCACCAGGGCCAGGTCGCGCAGGGCGAAGGGGAAGGGCAGGCCGAGCAACTGCGCGCCGATGACCGGGTCGCTGTGGGCGTAGGCGCGCTTGTCGTTGGGATAGAAGGCCAAAAGGCCGCTCTGGTCCTCGCGCATCAGGGCCAGCATGGTGCCCAGGCCTGCGCGCACGTCCAGGCGCAGGGGCCGCTCGTAGTCGCCGAAGAGCTGCACGTCGGTGCGGTTGGCCTTGGTGGGCGTGGAGTAGAGCAGGCTGGCGCGCACGGCAACGCCCTGGCCCGCCGGACCGGGCGTGACGAAGCGCTCGCGGAAGGCCGCGAGGTCGGCCGCGGCCTCGTCGTGGCGCGGCAGTTCTATGCGCGGCGCGCAGGCGCACAGGGCCAGCAGGCCCAGAAAAAGCAGCGCCCGGCCAAGGGCCGGCGCGCGCGCGGTCAGGGTGCGGTTCATTTGCTTCCCAGCTTCTTCTTGATGCGGTCCGGATCCTCGTGCTTGTACTTGAGCGCGTTCTGATAGCCCTTCTTGGCCTGGGCCGCGCGGCCGGACTGCCTGGCGATGTCTCCGTAATGCTCCCACATGGTGGGGTCGTCCTTGGACAGGGTGACGGCGCGCTGGATATGCTTCCAGGCCTCGTCGAGCTTGCCCAGGCGGAAGTACGCCCAGGCCAGGGAATCCACGATGTAGCCGTTTTCGGGCTTGAGCTTGTCGGCCTTCTTGATGAGGGACAGGGCGCGGTCCATGTCGCGGCCTTCCTCAACCAGGGAGTAGCCGATGTAGTTCAGGGCGTCGGCGTGGTCCGGGTTCTTCTGCACGATCTTGCGCATGATCTCGATGGCGCTCTTGCGGTCGCCGTCGCGGTCGAGCACGGCGCCGTACTGGTACAGCAGATCCTCGTCGTCCGGGCGGTCCTTCAGGGCCTCGACCAGCACGGCCTTGGCCTCGGTCAGGCGCTTCTTCTCCATGAGGTAGCCGGCCTGGAGCAGCGGGAAGCGGCTTTGGCCGGGGTACAGGCGCTTGCCCTGGTCCATCAGGGCCACGGCCTCGTGCTCGCGTCCCAGGGAGTACAGAAGCTGGATGCGGAACTGCAGGGCCTGGCTGTAATGCGGGTCGCTCTCCGGCACGAGGTCGAGGAACTGCAACGCCTTCTGCGGGTTGCCCTCGCCATCGTGGGCGATGACGGCCTTGTAGAAGAAGTATTCGCCCGGCACCGGCGGCTGGCTGGCCAGCACGTCCAGCAGGGTGCTGGCCTGGGCGGTGTAGTTTTCGTTCAGGAACAGCAGCGAGGCCGCCAGGATGAAGGCCTTGCTGCCCGAGCTGGACAGCGCCGTGTCCAGCGCCTTGTCCGGGTTGTTCAGCTTGAGCCACAGGCCAACCACGCGCAGGCGGATGTCCTCGCGCCCCTCGCCGCCGCCGTTTTCGATGCGCTGGCGGATGTCCTCGCGCTCGGCGCCCAGCTCCAGGATCTGCGCATAGGTGGCCACGGCCGCGGCATAGTCCTTGTCCAGCTCCTGCTGGAAGGCCATCTCCACCCAGGCTTCCAGGTGGTCCGGGTTCTCCTTGACCAGCTTCTTGAGCGCGGCGATGGCCGTGGAGCGACGGCCCAGGCGGGCCTCGGCTCTGGCGAGCTGGAACAGGGCCTCGGGGCTGCGCTCCTTGACCGGAATGCGCTTCAAGGTCTCCAGCGCCTTTTCCGGCTGCTCGGAATCAACATAGAGCTGGCCCAGGCGCTCGCGCAGGCCGGTGTTCTCTTGGCGGGCAAGGTAGCCGGAGAGCACCTTGGCCGCGTCGGAAAGGTTGTTCTCCATAAGGTAGGCATTGGCCAGGGACGCGTTCAGGTTGAAGTCGTCCGGGTACTTGGCCAGGCCCTCGGTAAGGATGGCCCGGGCCTCGTTGGCCTGCTCCTGGTTCCAGTACAGGAAGGCCTTGTCCATGTAGAGCGAGGCCGAGCTTTCCCGTGCGATGACGCGGTCCAGGGCCTGGGCCGCGTCCTTCTGCAGCGCAAGGGTGCGGGCGAAGGCCTCCGGCGACATGCGCGACGCGCCGGCGGTCTTGCTCATCTGCTGCAGCAGGGCCTGGTACTCCAGGTAGTCGTAGGTGGCGCCCGCGCCGGGGCTCATGGGTTTGGGCTGCGGCGCCTGGCTGTGCATGGGCGCGCAGGCGGCGCAGGCCAGCAAGACCAGGAGCGCGGCGGCCGCGCCAAAGCGGTGGCCGCACCCGGGTGCAGTACGGCGGGTGGCGGCGCGGCGGAAAGGAGTAGGCGTGCGGGGCATGGAGATCCTCACGTATTGGACGGAGCGTTGGCGGCCAGCATCTCGTCGAAGAGCCGCGCGTAGTCATTGGCCAGCAAGAGGCCTTCCTCGATGAGCGCGGGGCCGTAGCGGCGGCCCTGCTCGGTGCGGAAGCCGGTCGCGCAGGCGGCGGCGAGCTCCCGGCCCTTTGGAAAGGCCTGGGCGATCTGCTCCAGGGTCCAGTCGTCGCACTCGCACAGCTCCCACAGGGTGGCGGCGAAGAAATCCGGGCCGAAGCGGAAGCGGTCGGCGTCGTGCACCGCGCCGGAAAGCAGGCGCGCGGATTCCGGGCCGGCGTCGGCCAGGGGCAGGTCGGCCTCGTGCAGGGCCACGGCCTGGGCGATCCACACGCGTTCCTCCGGGGCCAGGGGGTAGCCGCGCAGGATGCGCAGGCACAGGTCCGCACCCTTTTCCGCGTGGTCTTCCTCGTGGCGCAGGGCATCATGCAGCAGGCCGGCCATCTCGGCCAAAAGCGCCAGTCTGCGGCGGTCTTCCTGGGAGAGGCCCGAGGGCTCGGCCAGGACCAGGGCCGCGGCGTCTATGGCCACGCGCTTGCCATGCTCCACGCCCAGTCCGCAGGGCTCGTTCAAAAAGCCCAGGGCGTCGCTTTGCAGGCGCACCAGGAGCGGATGGTCGAAAAACAGGTTGGAGGCATGGCCCAGTTCTTCCGCGCATTCCAGGCAGAACGCGGACTGCGGCCGTTTTGCGGAAAGCTCCCTGGCGTGACGCTTGAGCTCCAAGATGCGCGGATCCATTGCCGTCCCCCGTCCAGTCGTTGCCGTCTAGTCGTTGTCCTCAATCCAATCGGGCGAAAAGTCCTTCACCGTGGCCTGCAGGTGCTCCTTCAGCTTTTCCAGCAGGCGCGCCTCGATCTGCCGCACGCGCTCGCGCGTCACGCCGAAGCGGTCGCCGATCTCGCGCAGGGTCACCGGGCTGTCCGAGAGCAGACGCTCGTTCAGGATGGCCTGCTCCTTGTCCGACAAGCTGGGCACGATGGTCTTCAGATTGTCCAGCAAGAGCCCGGAAATCTGGTTCTGGCTCAGAATGTCCTCGATGCCGGGACCCAGGGCGGGCAGAAAATCCAGCCGGGTGTTTTCAGAGTCCTCACCGATGGAGATGTCCAGACTCATGTCCTGGCGCGAGAGGCGCTGATCCATCTGTTCGATCTCGGCCTCGCTGACCTGCAGGCTTTCGGACAGCGCGCTGGTGGTGGGATCAAAGCCCATGTTGCTCAGGCGCTGGCGCTCTTTGTTCAGGTTATAGAACAGCTTGCGCTGGGTCTGCGTGGTGCCGATCTTGACCATGCGCCAGTTGTCCATGATGAACTTGAGGATGTAGGCCTTGATCCAGAACGCAGCGTAATAGCTGAACTTGATGCCCTTGTCCGGGTCGAACTTGCGCACGGCCTTCATGAGGCCCACGTTGCCTTCCTGGATCAGGTCCTGGACGTTCTGCATCCAGCGGCGCTGGAAATCCATGGCGATCTTGACCACCAGGCGCAGGTGCGAGGAAACCAGGCGGAACGCGGCTTCCTGGTCGTTGCCGTCGCGCACGCGCTGGGCCAGTTCGAACTCTTCCTCCGGGGCCAGCAAAGGGAAGCGGGCGATCTCGCGCAGATAGTGGCTGAGCGAATCGCGCGTGGAAGCCTCGCCCCGCCTGCGCGCGACGGGAGCGGGGAGAAAGGGCTTCTTCTCGGCCAGGGCCGGCGGTGCGGCGGGCTTGGCCTCGGGTGCGGGGGCGTGATTTTTTTCTGATTTCATTCCGAATCTGGCCGACCTGGCGGTTCGGCCCGGCAGGGCGTCTCGTCCCCGGTTCCGGGTCGTGGGTTGCGCAAGGGGGGAGCGTATAGTTTTTGTTTGTCCTTTTCAACGATTTTCAGTACACCCGGATTCCCGGCCAGGCCAAGGCCCCGCGCCCTTTCCGGATGCCCCCCCGCCGAACCTGCGCATGCCGCGGGCGGCAGGCCCCGGACAGCCCGGCACCCACCGCTGACGGAGACACTCCCATGCCCGATTTCCGCTCCCTTTTGAATGATGGCCGCATCCACTTTTTCGACGGCGGCTTCGGCGCGCTGTTGCAGTCGCGCGGGCTTCCCCCGGGCATCGCGCCGGAGATGTTCGGCCTGAAAAACCCGGAACCCGTGGCCGCCATCCACGCGGAATACGCGGCGGCCGGGGCCGAGGTGGTGACCACCAACACCTTTGGCGGCACGCGCTTCAAGCTCGACCCCGGCGTGGAC
>NZ_DATMYK010000283.1:0-5262 GCF_035560995.1 Humidesulfovibrio sp.
TCGCAGGGCAGTTCGAACAGGGCGAAGTCTTCCGGGTGCTCCAGGGCCTCCACCGACATTCCCGCGGGCAGCCCCACCAGCGCGGGCGCGAAGCGCAGCACCGGCGGGTACAGCTGCCGCGCGCCGCGTATGGACTGGGGCACGTCGGACAGGTAGTCCAGGCGGCCGTCCTCAGCCTCGCGGAACAGGCGATAGGGGTGCACGTCCTCCTCCACGCGGCAGGCGCTGACCAGCACGCGGGCAGCCCCGGTGAGCGCCTGGGCGAAGGCCTGCACTTCGGCCGGCCCCACGCGGGGAAAGTCCGGATGGCGCAGAAGGTGCGGGCCGCTGCCCTGCGGCGCGGGGAAGCTTTTGCCGAACAGGCGCACCGGGCCAGCCCCAGCGCAGTGCCCCCGGCCTGGGCTTGCCCCCGTCGCCTCATGCGCGGGCGGGTCCTCCTGGTTCAGCCGGGGCGAATCCAGCCGCGGCGGGTTCAGCCGGGCCAAAGCCAGCCGCGCCAGGCACAGGTCGCGGGGGTCGTCCAGGTCCAGCCCCTCCAACCGCGAAAGGGCAAAGGGCAGGGGCCTGCGGTGCTGCTCGGAATGGAACAGGTGGCGGCGGCAGTCCAGCACCACGTTGAAGGCGAAAAGATTCTGGAAGATGCCACCGGCTTGGCCGCGCTCCAGGGGCAAAAAACGCGAAAGCGCGCCATCCTCCCCGCGCCGCCAGCAATTGGCGGGATCAAGGCCCGTGGGCGCCACGCTGCGCACGTTGACCACCAGCTCATCGGCCTGGGCGCGTTCCAGGGCCGCGGCCAGGCTGCCCGGCAGACGGAAGGGATGCGTGGGGCTCATGCCCACGTGCACGTCCGGCGCGAAGTTCTCGTGCTCCTTCAGCCAGGCCCACTGATAGTCCAGCGCGCCCTCCAGGCTGGAGTTGTCCTGGGCCAGGTGCGCGGGCCGCAGGAAGGGCGCCTCCGCCCCCAGGGACAGGGCCAGGTCGCGGATCTCCTCGTCGTCGGTGTTCACCAGCACGCGGTCCATGCCCGGCGTATTCAGCGCGGCCTCAATCGTGTAGGCCAGCACCGGCCGGCCGCAAAGGTCCAGCAGGGCCTTTCTCGGCAGGCCCTTGGACCCGCCGCGCGCGGGAATCCAGGCCAGCAGGGTGCGATTTTGGCCGTCGATGCGGATCACAGGCTGTCCACCTCCTGCCGCCACAGGTCCACGGGAAGATCGGGCATGTCGAAAAATTTCCGTCCGGTGGCCGCGTTGTAGAAAGAGTACAGCCGGGGCGCATGGCGGGCCATGGTGCTCTCCTTGCGCGCGCGGGCCACCCCGGCGCGGATGGCCTCCCAGTCGGCCTTGGCCGCCATCTCGCCGAAGCGGTCCCAGTCCTTCCAGGCCAGCACCAGGCCGATGTTCTTGCTGCGCACCATGCGGGCCACGTAGGCCGATTCCTCCGCGGCCACGCAGGGCAGCCCGGCCTCCAGGTAGTTGTACAGCTTGGAGCCCATGAGCGTGCGGTAATAGTAGGGCTGTTCCGCGCCCTCGCCAAAGTTCTGGGCGTTCCAGCCCAGCTCGTGCCGGGCCAGCAGGGGGGCGAGCCTGTCGTTGGGCACTGCCGGAAGGTAGCGGAAATCCGGGCGCGCGGACGCCATCTCCAGATAGCCCTCAAAGCCCTGGCCGTCGCCCTGGTCGCAGCCGTTCACCACGGTGAAACGGAAGCCCTGGTCGGCAACCCGGCGGATGCCCTCCTGGAACGAGCCATGGCAGGCATGGCCGTGCTGGCTGGCCTTGTGCAGCCCTCCGGCGAAGACGATGTCGCGCGGGATGCGCGTCTGCTCGCCCGCCAGGGCCGCCGGGGCCGGGGCCAGCCATTCGTCCAGCACGTAGGACTGGAAGTGCAGGGCCTTGGCCCTGTGCCCGTGCACGCGGGAGAGGTCCTCCACCACTTCCGGGGAGTCCAGGTACATGATGCCCGCGGCCTGGGTGAACACGCGCCGCCAGAGTTCAAGCTCCAGCGGCATGTCCGTGATGCCGAAATTCCTGCCGATGGCCGGGTCGCCGCCGTGCATGACCTCGCGGAAGTCGAAGTAGTCGATGATCACCGGGGCCTTGGAGCGGCTCGTCAGTTCGGCGAAGACATAGGGGCTGCCGGAGCCCACGGACGCGTGCACGGCGTCGAAAGGATAGTTCTCGGCCAGGAAGGGCAGCTCCAGCACGTAGGGGTTGCTCACCAGCAGGGCGTCGAAATACCCCTGCCCGGCCAAACTTTCCAGGGGCACGGTGCCGCACATGAAGCCGTCGGCCATGTGCAGGGCGATGAGCGCCCCGCCCGCGCGCAGCTGCTTCAGAAGCTTCAGGTAATTGTGGCTGAAGCTGAAGGAGGTGTACAGGATCAGCGGCCTGCCGGGGTTGGCCGCGCGCAGGGCGTCCAGCCCGTCCATGAAGGCGCGCAGCCTGGGTTCGTTTATGGTTCTGCCCTTGAGGTTTGGAAGCGGCATGCTTTCTCCGTCTATGCTCGCGGTTCCAGCCAGGCCGGATCCGGGGGGGAGTACAGGGCGCAGGAGCGGCACACGGGCGGAATGTCTCCCGCGCACCAGCGCCGCACCAGCTCGAAATGCGCCGGGCCATAGAGCAGGGCGTCCAGAGGCTCGTCCTTCAGGTTGCCCAGCACCAGCTCGTCATGGGGGTCGTCCTGGTAGCGGCAGGGACACAGCCTGAGGGAGCCGTCGGGCAGCACCGTGGCCGCGGGGGCCAGCAGCATGCCGCAGGGCGGGTCGCCCTTGGCCGCGCCACCCTCCGCCACGCGCATGGCGGAACTGAAGACTTCCGCGTCCACGGCTCCGGCCCAGGTGTCGAACTCGATGCTGCCGTCCGCCGGGTCGAAGAAGAGCCCGCCCGCCTTGAACAACGGAGCCAGACGCAGAAAGCCTGTGTCCTCGAAGGTTTCCTCAAACGGGCGGTAGGTGCGCAGGCAGATGTTCACCCGGCCCTTGCCCCCGGCCAGTTTGGCCTGGCCCAGGGCCTCCAGCCCGGCCATGACGGCATCGAACCGGCCGGAACGAAATACCTTGCGGTAGGCCTCCGGCATGAGGCCGGGGCTGCTCACGGACACGCCGTCGGCCAGGTCCAGCAGCAGGCGGGCGCGCTCCGGCTCCGCCGGGAGCAGGGTGCCGTTGGTGGTCACGCGCACGTCGGTCATGCCCGCGGCGCGTGCGGCCGCAAGCAGTTCATAGAACTGCGGGTGCAGCATGCCCTCGCCCATGATGGGCGAGAAATCCGCTCCGCGCATGCCCAGGGCCGCCATCTGCGCCAGCACGTCGCGGGCCAGCTCCGGGTCCAGCATCTGTCCGCCGCGCGGTTTGTGGCTGCAGGGGCAGAAGATGCAGGCGCAATTGCAGTCGCTGGAAAGCGTGAAATGCAGTTTTTCCGGCAGGCGGCGCAGGCTTGCGCGGAATTCCTCCGGGCTGCCGCAGCGCAGCAGCACGTCGCGGTTCAGGGCCGGGTCCGGGACGGGGCGGGGCGGCTTGGGAGCGTTCGCGGCCTCCATGTCCAGGAACACGTAGTGGGGCTTGCCGCCGCCATGCCGCCGCAGCACCGGGGCGATCTCATCGTAGCCGTAGGCGGCGATGATGACGAAGTCGTGCCCGGCCTCGGCCGCGCGGGTTCCCGGCAGCAGGGGCAGGCCGTTGTGCGTTGCGGTTTGGGGATTGCCGGAAAGGAACGCCACGGGCGTGATGTCCGGCCTGTGCTCGCGCAGCTGGGCCATCAGCTTGTCGGCCCGTCCGCCGGTGCCGTAGATGGCGGCCCTGCCGCCTTGCGGAATCTGCCGCACGTGGTGGATCATGCGCGCTCCCCCTGTTTCGCCGCACTGCTCCCGGCGGGGCCAAGAGACAGGAAAAAACCGTCGAGCTTCGCGGCGTAGTCCCGTATGTTCAATGTTTGCCGGGCCTGGGCCATGCGAAGTTCGCAGGCCGGGCGGTCGAAGCGTTCCAGCCGCTGCGCAAGCCCCCTGCCCTCGTCGTCCGCAAAGCTCAGCCCGATGCCCAGGCGCTCCACCACGTCGCTGCACCATTCAAGCGCAACCGGCGCCAGGGTGGGCAGACCGGCGTACAGGTAGGTCAACACCTTCAGCTGCAGGTTGATCCTGTATGCCGAAGGATGCCGGCGCACCAGGGCCGGGTGGTGCCAAAGCGCGCCGAAATCATACGCCGGCAGCTCCTCGCAGAGCGCCTCATACGGCAGCCTCTGGCGGTAGTGGAACAGCGGGTTGCGCTCTTCGGCCTCGCGGAAACAGTTGAAGGAACGCCCGCTGCCGTTGTCGTAGTTGTTGAACAGGGTGAAATCCAGTCCCAGGGCGGTGTAGGCCTTGATCTGCTCCAGAAAATATGGCGCGCTGCCGGTCCAGGAGGAGATAATGGTGCTGTGGACACTTTGCGCCAGGCACACGCGCACAGGGCGCCCAGGCTCATGGCTGTGGCCCTGCGCGGCGCGCTGGCCCACCGGGGGCAGGGCGTACAGGATGTTCGCGTTGGCGAACCCGTGCCGTTCCTCCAGCAGGCGCACGGCAACCGGAGAATCTTTGATGATGATGCCCCGGCAGCGGCCGAACACCTCGCGCCAGAGTTCGATGAGCTCCTGCGCGCGCAGGCCCTGCGAGGCGGAAAAGGCCTCCGCGTACCCCTGATCCTCGGCCAGCAGGGGGAAAAAGTCCTCGAAGGACGCCGCAAGGGGGATGCCCAGGTCGGTCAGGGCCTTCATGAAGGCGTGGTTCTGGAGCATGGCCCAGGAATGCACAAGCCGGAAGGGCTGGTATTGACCCAGCGCGGCCAGCAGCACGCTTTGCAGGGCCGCCTCGGTGGGCTCCGCATGGCGTACGGCGAGTTGCTCGCCCTGCGGGCCATAGAGCGTACTGTCCGGCGCACTGTCCGGCGCGCCAAGGCAGACCAGGGCCACGCTCCAGCCGCGCGCGCGCAGTTCGAGCATGATGTCCAGGGACCAGTCTCCGGGATTGTGGCTCACGAAACAAACGGACTGGCCGCCGGGCCTGATGGACGCTTTGAGCGCGCAGACCAGTTCCGCCGCGCGGGAGGCGATGCCCCTCCGGACGGCCTGGAACTCGGCCTCCGTGGCGGCCGCGGCCATGACCTCGGCCAGGGAGAAAATGCGCTGCGGCGCAACGCCCGGCAACGCAGCCCGCATTTCCTGCTCATAGGTTGCGGAAAGCAGCAGCACCAGGCGGGAGGATTCTGCGGCCACGCTTGCCGCATCGGTCCAGGGG
>NZ_DATMYK010000284.1:0-19866 GCF_035560995.1 Humidesulfovibrio sp.
TCGCCGATGATACTGCGGTTCTAATCGTGGGAAAGTAGGTCGCCGCCAAGACTTAATTTCGAAACGGCCCTGAAGGTAACCTTCAGGGCCGTTTCTGCGTTATGCGGCGATGAGTGAGAATACGTAGCGCCTTGCGTTGACGCGGGATATGGCCCGCGCTACCGTTCTAGTGAGAGTACAAGATTCCCTTGAGGTGCCAAGCATGCAGACCGACCACGCAACCGCCTATGCCTCACCCACAAGAGCCGCTCACGAGGTCATCGTCGAGCAGTACAAAACCTTCGTGGGGACGCACTGCCGAGCCTTTTTCGATACCCTTCCGACCATGATCATGGCGCTCAATTGCTACAGGCAAGTTGTGTTCGCCAATCGTGCGGCCGTAGAGTTTTTGGGGAACGAGGAAGTGGAGGACGTGCTGGGCAAACGCCCGGGTGAGGCCTTGGGCTGCATAAACGCCTTTGTCAGCGCCGGGGGTTGCGGCACGTCGCGCCATTGCCGCAATTGCGGTGCCGTGCAGGCCATTCTGGCCGCCGTGGAAGGCGCCGTGGGCGATGGAGAATGCAAGCTGCTGCGGCGCGAACAGAGCTATCTGGAAGGCCTAGACCTGCACGTGAATGCCACGCCCTTGGCCGTGGGCGGCCAGCAGTTCGTCATCTTCGCCGTCACGGACATCTCGCATGAGATGCGGCGGCGCAGCATGGAGCGCATCTTTTTCCATGATGTTCTGAACCTGGCCGGAGGCATCAACGGGCTTGTGGAGGTGCTGCGGCTGAACAACACCTTCGGCGAAAGCACGGAACTCACTGTGCTGCACTCGGCCACCCAGACCTTGGTGGACGAGATCATCGCGCAGCGAGAGCTTCTGGCCGCTGAGTCCAATGAACTGAAGCCCGCGTATTGTCAGTACGGCTCTCGTGCGCTTTTGGAGCAGCTTTTGGGGCTGTATGCCACCTCTCCGGCTGCGCAGGGCCAGACCCTTGGCCTGGTGGAACCCTGCGCCGACTGCGCGGTGGAGACGGATGTGCGCCTGGCTCAGCGCGTGCTCGGCAACATGATCAAGAACGCGCTGGAGGCCGGACAGCCCGGCGATACCGTCACCCTGGCCTGCGAGGACGATGGCGACGCCTTGCGCTTCCTGGTCCGCAACAGCGCGGTGATACCGGAGACCATCCAGGTGAACATTTTTCATCGGCGCTTCAGCACCAAGGCCGACTCGCGCGGGCTGGGCACCTACAGCATGCTCCTGCTCACCGAACGCTACCTGCTGGGCAGCGTGGGCTTCACCTCTGCGGAGCGCGAGGGCACAACGTTTTATCTCCGTCTTCCCAAGCGCCTCGAATCGGCGTAAAGACACACAGCCTGAATACTGCTGTCGAATCGGGAGAAGCCTGCATGTCTGAAACGCCCCGCGCCACTTTGTACTCCGGCGGCGCCATCGGTTCCGAAGCGGCCTTCGGCGTCGCGGCAGAGGCCAGCGGCCTGGACGAAGTGACCTTCTGCTTCGCCGGGCACGAGCCCACGCGCCAGCGCGGCCTACGCATGCTGAGCGCCGAGGATCTGGCCCTGCGCGACGTGAGCGTGCAGTACGTGAGCAAGCTCATGGGACGCAGCTATCCCAGCCACACGGACGAGGGCAATTTCAAGGCGCTCATCCAAAGCATCTGCTGGCAGGTCATCTCCGGGCAGGAGGTGTTCGTGGTGGGCGAGATCCTGCCCGACCTCACCGTGCGCGGCGGCACGGGTTGGGGCGCGGAGTTCGCCAAGCTGTGCGATAAGCCCCTGTATGTCTTCGATCAGCAGCGCCTGGGCTGGTTCCGCTGGGAGCCCTCCCGCTGGAACCCGGTGCGCAATCCGGTCGTCTCCAAGGCACGGTTCACGGGCACGGGCACGCGCAGCCTCACCGAGGCCGGGGCCCAGGCCATCAGCGAGCTTTTCAGCCGCAGCTTCCGCTAGGACTTTTGCGCCACCATGGCGTAGCGCCCCTTGTCGCGTCCGCCATTGGCGGTGTCCGGCTGGTTCATGAATTCTTCAAGCAGCATGGTGAATCCCAGGCCGCGCAGCATGTGCGCGGTCTCTGTCGGCGTGTGCGAGTCGTAGAAGAAGGTCTGCCCGAACATCTCGTCGGTGAAGGCCGGATGCGCGCTGCCGCCCATGGTGAGCATGAGCCGTCCGCCCTGCTCCAGGCACGCGGCCATGCGCTGAAGCAGCAGCGGGTGCCGTTCGCGCGGGATGTGGAACAGGGTGTCCCAGCAGATGATGGCCGCCGCGGGCTCGTCAAAAGGGTAATCCTCCAGGCTGGACAGCACCCAGCGCGGCGCGCCGGGGCCGTCTTCCGGAAAGCGCCTGCGGGCCAGGGCCAGCAGCTCTCGGGACTGGTCCACCCCGGTGACGCGGAAGCCCCGCGCCAGGACTGCTCCGGCCATGGGCCAGCCGGTGCCGCAGCCCGCGTCAAGCACGTGCGCTCCGGCGGGCAGGCCGCCCAGCAGCAGTTCCAGGTATTGCTCCTCGCGCCCGTAGAAGCCGCTGCGCGCCGCGCCCCACTGCGTGGCCACGCGGTCGTAGGCCGCGCGGTTCATCTCGCCGACATCCATCCGCCTGTCCTCACAAGGGCGAGTGCAGCCGCCCCTGCAGCCGCAAGCCCTCAACCAGCCCAAAACTGCCGGTGAGCATCATGTCGCCTCCGGGTGCCGGGAATTCCGCAGCATAGCCCTCCAGCATGGTCCTGCGCGGACCAATGACCAGGGTGTCGGCAAAGCCGCCCGCCGCCTGCGGCAGGTCCAGGCGCATGGCCCCGTGCCCCCGGTCGTCGAAGATCTCCTCGAAGCTCAAAGAACCCGCGCGGAAGCGCGCCAGCTGGTTCCACAGTCGCGGCGCGTCGATGAGGCCGGTGTGGTGCTCGTATACGCCCCACACGCGCCCCTGGAAGAGCAGGAAGGCCACGGTGTGGCTGTTGCCTATGTTGACCAGGGTCAAGCCCTTCTCGTGCGTCCTGCGGCGTATGGCGGGCTCGAACAGTCCGCCCAGCACTGCGGCCGCCCCGGTATCGGCCACGGGGCCGCCGCCGGTGCAGCGTTGCAGATCGGCCAGGCGCGTGAAGCAGGCGGGCACATCGTGGTACAGCAGGCTTTCCGGCCTGCCCTCGGCCTCCAGCAGCAGTTTTTCCCAGAGCACGAAGCGCCCGCGCCGGTTGCTTTGGCCCGGGTGGAAGCCGTGGTCCTGGGCGCAGGCCACCACAAGGCCGGGCCGGGGCAGGCCCAGGGTGTCCAGGGCCGTGGCCCAGAAGGCGGGATCGTAGTCCGCCGCCAGCAGGGCAAGCGCGCCCTCCGGGCAGTCCTCGCGGATGACGACCCCGGTGGCGGACAGGGCCAGCAGATCGTCGGCCACGGAAAAGGCCGCCGCGCGGGTGGTGGAAAAGGGCAGGCCCGCGGTCAGGTGGGCCTTCATGGCCGAGTGGAAGCCGCCGCCCATGTTGCTGCCGTAAAGATGCACGGCCTGGCCCTTGGCCGTGGCCTGGCGGATTTTGTCCGCCAGCGCGCGGGCCGGGGCGGGCAGCACCAGCTTGGGGCAGTTCTCGATCTCGCGGTCCGGATAGTACAGAAGCACATCCTGCGTGCCGGAGCCGATGTCCAGGCAGAGGATGGGGGAGGGTGCCGTCATGATGCCTCGTTTGCGTTGCGTTAGTGGATGCGCGCGCCGTCGGGCGCATATGCGTCCGGGGCCAGCAGGGTGATGTGCCCGGCCTCGGTGGCCGCGCCCAGCACCAGCACCTCGGAGCGGAAGCCCGCCACCTTGCGCGGCGGAAAGTTCACCACGGCCACCACCTGGCGGCCCACAAGCTCCTCCGGCTGGTAGAGCTGCGTTATCTGCGCGCTGGACTGGCGCACGCCCAACTCGCCGAAGTCGATCCACAGCTTGTAGGCGGGCTTTTTCGCCTCGGCGAAGACTTCCGCGCGCAGAACCGTGCCCACGCGGATGTCCAGTTGGAAGAAGTCGTCGATGGTCGCGCTTTCCGCGGCCTTGGGCAGATCCATGTGTCCTCCCTTGGGATGGGGCGATGAAATGAAGCGTCACCTGCCTGTGATGACAGGTTGTTCCGCCCATGCTACACAATGCACCGGGCGGCAGGCAAGGCCCGCCTGACCTGGAGGGACGCAACGTGGGCCTCTCGCCGCTACTCGCCATCATCTGCGCCATCATTTTCTTCGTTCCCGCGCTCATCAGCGTGCTGGCCTGGCTTGAGAACCAGCGCAGCGGCGAGGACGCGCGCGTGCGCGCGCTGCTGGGCGGCCGCGTGGCCCTGGGCTATGCGCGTGCCTTCGCCAATTCCGTGTGGACCCTGTGGGTGACGGTGCTGGCCCTGCCTCTGGGGCGGCTGCTGGGCTTCCGCTGCGCCGGGCAGGCCTCGGCCAAGCCTCCGGTGATCCTGGTTCACGGCCTGTACCACAACCCCGCGGCATGGTTCGTGTGGCGCTGGCGGCTGCGGCGCGCCGGGTTCACGGACCTGCGCTGCTACGGCTACGCCAGCTTCGGCCGGGAATTCGAGGACATCGCCGGCGGGCTGGCCCGGCTGCTGCGCGAGGCCGCGCGTGATTCCGGACGCGGCGGCTCGGGTGGGCGCGTGCTGCTTTTGGGGCACAGCCTGGGCGGGCTGGTGATCCGCGCGGCCTGCGCGGAAGTGGCCGCAGAGGCGGCCGTGCGCGTGGCCGGGGTGGTGACGCTGGGAACGCCGCACCGGGGCAGCACCCTGGCGGGGTTGCTGGGCATCGGGCGTTTGGCCAGGGGGCTCGCGCCGGGCGGGCGGATCATCCGGGCCGTGCGCGGCTTGCCGTGCATCCCCGCGCCGGGCTTGAGCCTGTATACGCCCACGGACGGCATGGTGCTGCCGCTTTCCGGGGCGCTTTTGGACGAGCGCGAACGCTGCACAGGCTGGACCGAGCGGGCGCTTCCGGCCATGAGCCATGTGGGCCTGCTTTACAGCGCGGAGGCCGCGCGCCAGGCCCTGGCGTTTCTGGAAGAGGTCTGCGGGAAGGGGAGCGGGGGCTAGTCGCCCAGGAGCTTGTGCAGTTCGGCCTTGAGGGCCTCGGGCTTGAAGGGCTTGGTGATGAAGGCGTTGACCCCGGCCTTGGCGGCCACGTCGCGCTGGGAGTTCTCGGATTCCGTGGTGACCATGAGGATGGGCGTCTCGTCGTAGCCGAGGGAGCCGCGCAGCTTGGACACCAGCTCCACGCCGTCCATGACGGGCATGTTCATGTCCGTGATGACCACATCGGCGAACTCGCCGTTTTCCACGTAGGCATAGGCTTCCTGGCCGTTGGCCGCCAGCAGCGGCTCGAAGCCGAGGTCGGTGAGGATGCTGCGGTACAGCGCCAGCATGGACTTGGAGTCGTCCACGGCCAGGGCCTTGCGCGTGGCCACGCGGGCCTGGGGCAGGGTGGCCGCGTCCGCGCGGGAGCGGTCGGTGCCGATCTCCAGCAGGCGCTTGGCGAAGGCGTCCAGAACCTCCTGATCCTGGGAAAGGCGCAAGGCGTCGACGAGCTTGTCGCCCACCAGATCGTCCTTGTAGAGTTCCTGGAACAGGCGCAGCGCGCGCGAGGCGACGATGGCCCGGCAGATGCGCGGGCTGTTCTCCGTCCCGGCGCTGATGCGTTCGGCGATGGTCTTGAGCACGCCGGGCGCGGCGTGGCGCTCCAATCCGGTGACCACAGCCATGAGGATGAGCTCGTCGTTCTCCTCCAGACCGTCCACCAGACAGACCAGACCTTTCAGGGTGCCGATGCGTCCCAGGGCCTCGAAGGCGGCGTAGCGCACGTTGGGATCGGTGAAATGGCCGGAGTCGAAGGCGCGCACCAGGGCGTCGGCCCCTTTGCGCAGGCCGATGAACCCGGAAATGTTGCAGGCCAGGATGCGGTCATCGGTGGCGCCGCTTGCGTACACCTGCTCCAGGTAGGGCAGTGCGGCCTCGCCCAGGCGCACCAGGGCGTCGGTGATGATGCGCCGGGCCGTGGGGTTCTTATGGTGCACGTTTTCCACCAGGAAGCGCACGCTTTCCGGGGTGCCTATGGTCGCCAGGGCGTCGATGGCCTTCCAGGTGGTGATGTCGCAGTGTTCGTAGTTGCCGTCGGTGCCGGCGCTGCTCAGCGCGGCCATGAGGGCGGGCAGGGCCGAGGGATCGGAGTAGACCCCGGCCATTTCCATGGCCATGGCGGCCAGCATGCTGTCTTCGTGGTTCAGGAAGAGACGGAACACCGCAGCGCCGCCCACAGGGCGGATTTTGGCCAGTGAGGCCAGAATCTCCACCAGCTGGTCGGGATCTGTCTCGGTCTGAGCCATGTAGGACAAGGGCTCTGCCGCGGTGGGAAAAGCGTATTCGCCCGCGGTGCGGATGCACAGGGTGCGGAAAGGCTGGCTGTGGCTGGCCAGGCCGGCCACCACGGTGGATTCGCTGGTGCCCAGCACTGCGTTCAGCGCGCCGACGACCATGTAATCAACGCCGGTGTCGCCCGTGGGATTCTCGAACAGATCGACGAGCTCGGGCAGGAACCGAGGATCCTTGCTTCCGGCGATGTCGTTCAGAATGGTGATCTGGTCGAGGAAGTCCTTGCTGCGGAACCCTTCCAGCGTGGCCATGCTACAGTCCTCTACTGCTTGGAGCCGCCGAGGCGGCAAGCGGGGTTACTCGAAGCAGAACTCAATGGTGAAGTTCCCGGCGTCCGTTTCAAAGGGAATGGCCATGATGGGGGACTTGGCGATGTGGGTGATGCTGTGGTTGTCGCCCATGATGACCGTGGGCGTGGAGCCCTGCAGCACCAAGCCTTTTTCCGCCAGCCCGGCGCGAGCCTGGCCGGAGATCATGTTGGTGATCTCGCCCACCGCGTCCTTCACGTCCTGGACGATGTCCTGGATGTCGTCGCCCAGCATGTTTTTGACCATGGCCACGGCGCAGCCCTTCTGGAACGAGATGGAAACGCTGCCGCGCTTGCCGTCGCCCGTCAGGCCGACCAGACCGGTGACATCGCCGGTGGCGATGGAGTTCTTCTTCACAAAAGGCTTCCCCGCCCGGGGGGTGATGAACGCCATGGTGCCGATGACATCCATGGCCGCCTTCACAAAGGGCTTTGCGAGTTCCACATCCATGCGGGTCGTCTCCTTCCATGGTCATGCCCCGAACTGCCGCACGTCCGCAGTTTGCTGCCTGCTTTGCCGGGGCACGTGCAGCGCGGGAATTTGCCAGGGGGAAGCGCGCGGGCGTGCATCACTATCCCTACGTGCCCTTGGGGGACTTGGTCAAGTGCTTTGGGATTCGCCGTGCAAAGGGCGGAAGCCGTCTATGCGAAGGCCAGGGCCAGCACCACGGCCAGTACAAGGGAAGGCAGCAAATTCGAGAGATTGACGCGTTTGATGTCCAACAGGGTGAGGCCGATGCCCAGGATGAGCAGGCCGCCCGTGGCCGTGAGCTGGCTTATGACCACCGGGGTGAAGTGCTGCTGGAACATCCCGGCGAAGATGGTCAGTCCGCCCTGGTACAGCAGCACCGGCAGGAAGGAGAACAGCACGCCGGAGCCGAAGGTGGAGGCCAGCGCCACGGAGGCGAAGCCGTCCAGGATGCTCTTGGTGTACAGCACGGTGGCGTCGCCGCGTATGCCTTCGTCGAAGCTGCCCACAATGGCCATGGCCCCGATGCAGAAGATGAGGGAGGCGGTGATGAGCCCCTCGGTGAACTGCGGGTTGCCAGAGCGCAGCAGGGTCTTGGCGCGTTCGCCCAGGTGCTCGAAGGCCCGGTCCAGGCGCAGCAGCTCGCCCGCCAGGCCGCCCAGCAGGATGGAGAAGATGAGCAGCAGCGGATTGGTGACGGTGAGCGCCATCTTCGCGCCGATCAACAGCACGCACAGGCCCAGGCCCTGGAACACGATGGTGCGGAAGCGCTCCGGGAAGCGGCCGTGCAGGGCCATGCCGACCAGGCTGCCAGCGATGATGGCCGCTGCGTTGACGAGGGAGCCGGTTGGCAGAACCATTTGCAATCCTTGGAGCCTGTGCCCGGTTTGGCGCGTTTGTGGGGACGTTTGGGCTAGCACGGCACCGGTCCGGTGGCAAGTGCGCGCCCCGGCCAAGCGTCAGCTGCGGCTTGACAGGGCACTTGGCTTCTCCTATGAAATCCACTCTCATGCCGGGATGGCGGAATTGGTAGACGCAGCGGACTCAAAATCCGCCGGTGGCAACGCCTTGGGGGTTCGATTCCCCCTCCCGGTACCAAGAAAGAGTAAACGGCTTGCTGTAGACACCAGCAAGCCGTTTTTTTTGTTTCGTCCAGCCGCCTTGTGCGGCTTTGCCCCACGCTCGCCCCGTCCACGGTGCCAGGCGTCGGCCTAATGTGCCCGCCCAGACGTGTCGGCACCGTTCTCACGTCCTTAGCGGTCATCGCAGAGGCTGGCCTCTGTCTTATCCGGATGAATCATTGCGCAATGTGCCAGCGGATATTTTGAGGCATGTCCTTCAATATCCGTTGGATAGCACTCCTTCTCATGGTGCGTGTCCGTGAATTGCATATCGTACAGGCTTTTTTATTGACGCGTTTACTTGTTTTTTGTTATGTCAGATTCGAACCAAGGATGGGGTTTGGCAATGTTCGTTTTTTGAATGAAATGACCATTTATCTTCAGGAGTGGTTAGGAAACGTGCCCCCTGGTTTTCCCTTGAGCACGGAACATTACGTGTGGCTCCTCGGCAGCCTCTGCCAGATCCACCGCATCCCTTTTGAGCCTGGGCTTGCGCTTCAGCAATGCCCCCCGCCGCACACGGCAAGCGTCTTGCTCGACGCTTGCGCGACCCTGGCCTTCACCACCGGATTCCGGCGCGTCGCTCCGGCTGATTGGGCGAAAGCCCCAAAGCCGTGCATCGGCTTTTTGCGGCCTGTGTCAGAGACCGGGGATGAGACCGGGCAAGAGGCCGGGCAAAAGGCTGGGGTCGAAGCGGGCGATGAAATGGTGGATGATGGGGATGCTCCCGCGCGGGGCCCTCTTGCCCCTTCCGATGAGCACCCGCAGCATGTGGCAAAAGTGCTGCAACTGCACCCGGCAGACCAGCAGCCCCCGCCCCTTTCGCGCAAGGCCTGTCCCTGCGCCGGGCTCACGGCGTCCCAGGCCGACCCGGACGGCATGGCGGAAGATTTTGAACCTCCACGCCACCCCGCGCTCATCATCCAGAGCGACGGGGAGAAAGTCCTCTTCTTCCGGGCCTGTTCCGAGACGCCGGAAACCGTGGCCGTTGCGGACTTCCTGGAACTCTTCGAGCCGGAGGTGCTGTTCCTCTCTCGCGAGGCCGAGGCCCAGGGCGGCAGCAAGGACCCGGACCTGACTCCGCACGGCGCCAAGCGCTTCGGCCTGAGCTGGTTCTTCCCGGAGTTGCTGCGCTACAAAAAAACTTGGCGCGACATATTGCTGGGCTCCCTGTCTTTGCAGATCGTCGGCCTCACCACGCCGCTCTGCACCCAGGTCATCATCGACAAGGTGGTGGCGCACCAGACGCACAGCACCCTGGCCGTGGTGGCAGCCGCACTGGTCATCTTCGCCGTGTTCTCCGCGGTCATGACCTGGGTGCGGCAGTATCTGGTGCTGCACACGGGCAACCGCATCGACGCCGTACTGGGCAGCCAGGTGTTCCGCCATCTGTTGCGCCTGCCCCTGCCGTACTTCGAGAACCGCCCCACAGGCGTGCTTGTGGCCCGCTTGCGCGGCGTGGAACAGGTGCGGGAGTTCCTGTCCGGCGCGGCCTTCAGCGCCTTGCTGGACTTCCCGTTCCTGTTCATCGCCCTGGCGGTGATGCTGTGCTACAGTTGGCAGCTCACGCTCATCGCCGTGTTCCTCATGGGCGTCATCTGCATCATGAGCGCGGTGGTGACGCCCATTTTCCGCCAGCGCCTGGACAAGCAGTTTCAGACCGGCGCGCGCGCCCAGGCCTTCCTCACCGAGTACGTGTCGGGCATGAACACGGTGAAGTCTTTGCAGATGGAGCCGCAGTTGGAGCAGCGCTACGGCGGGCTCATCGCGGCCTACCTGTCCTCCGGCTTCGCCACGCGGCAGGTGGCCAACACTTACAACTCCGCCGCCAACACCGTCGAGCAGGTCATGAGCATGGCCATACTCATCGTGGGCGCGCTGCTCGTGATGCAGAACGACGGTTTCACCATCGGCATGCTGGTGGCGTTCCAAATGTTCACCTCGCGCATGAGTCAGCCCATGCTGCGCCTTGTGGGCCTGTGGCAGGAATTCCAGCAGACGCAAGTATCCATTGCGCGGCTGGCGGACATCATGGACATGCCTGCCGAGCCCCATGCGTTGACCCCCATGCGCGAATCCTCCGGCGTCGGCAAGATCGAACTGAAAGAGGTGAGCTTCCGCTACTCCGAGGAATACCCGTATCTGTACCGTGGCCTGGATCTGACCCTTGAACCGGGCAAGCTCACGGTCATCATGGGGCCCTCCGGCTGCGGCAAGAGCACGCTGGCCAAGCTGCTCATGGGCTTCTACATGCCCAGCGAGGGCCAGATACTGCTGGACGGCCGGGACATCCGGCGCATGGCCGCCAACGAGCTGCGGCGCAACTACGGCGTGGTGCCTCAGGAGACCATGCTGTTCTCCGGCAGCATCTACGACAATCTCATCGCCGCGCACCCGCACGCGGACTTCAAGGACATCGTGCAGGCCTGCAAGTTCGCGGAGATTCACGATGTCATCGAAAAGCTGCCCCAGGGCTACCAGACCGAACTGGGCGAGCACGGAGTTGGGCTCTCCGGCGGGCAGCGCCAGCGCTTGGCCATCGCCCGCGCGCTCTTGAAGCGCCCGAAAATACTCATCTTCGACGAAGCCACAAGTAATCTGGACGCCGAGACGGCGGAGCACTTCGCCCGCACCATTAACCGTATCAAGGGCAAGACCACCATGCTTTTCATCGCCCACATGCTGCCCAAGGCGCTGCAGGTGGATGAGGTGGTGCGGTTTGGCGGGCCGGAGAGCATGAGCCAGGGCTCTGGCGCGGGCGGGACGCAGGCTGCGGGGCCGGGCAAGGACGGAGCGTGACAGCGTAGCCGAATCAAAGGGTTCTGAATGGAAAGGGGCTGCCTGCAAGGGCAGAATCACACGGGTATGAACAACATAGAGGGAATGACAGATGGCAAAGACGGAGATGAACACTGAGAAAGCGGAAGCGAAACCGGCTGCGGCCCCTCAGGCCGGAGCCCCTGAAACGGCAGAGCGCGGACAGCGGTTCGACCCGTCGCCGGTGCTCGGCATGGTCGTTGGGCTCATGATGGACAGCCCGATGCATCAGCACCTGTTTCTGGCGGATGTGAAATGGCTCGTGCTGCCAGCCCTCGCCTTGCAGCAATACAGGATCTTCAGGAAGGATGGCGTTCCCGTCGCCTATGTGTCCTGGGCCATGCTGACCGAGGAGGCCGAGAACCGGCTCAAACAAGGACAAATGCGTCTGCGCCCGGATGAGTGGAAGGCCGGCGAGCGTTCCTGGATAATCGATCTTGTTGCGCCGTATGGCGGACAGCAGGAAATTCTTGCCGACATCAAGAAGTCCGTGTTTGAAGGGAAGACGCTCCGCGCCGTGCGCCCCGCATCAGCCGGGCAAGGCTCCTCTGTCGTCGAGCTCTGAACGCGCTGGTTTGGCCGAGCCGCCGGAATCTGGCGCGCAGCGGCAGGGCAAAACTCTTTGACCGGAGCATGAGCCGTGGAAGAATTGGAAGCAGCCAGGCAAGAGGCCCTGCCGACCCTTTACAGCGGGCCGCAAATATTCGGCATCGCCTTGGCGTTGTACCCGGCTACGCCGCTGTTTCTTGTCGGCCGGAACTTCCAAGCGCTTCGGATGTTCAAGGCGTCTGCTGTCTGCTTCGCACTTTTTTTGGTCATACCGACGCTGTTCAATGTATACTACGAGGATGTCCTGGCAGCGGCATCCGACAGCGTATTTGTTGCAATTGCGCTGTTCTACGTTTGCAATACGGTGCCAGCGCTGCTGTTGCATTCTCTGTTTCGCATCAATCCGCTCCGCTATGCTTCGACTTCGCCGAAGAATTCTTCCGTCGTGGCCACAGCGCTTGTGGCAACGGCCTTGTCCTTCATCCTTCCCTTTGCGCTCAAGGTCGCCTCGCATACCTATTCCGTATGGCTGACACGGCAGGGAGCTGCGCAGGCCAAGGCCGGCAGCACCGACCAAGCCCACGCGACCTATGCCAGGAGCGCACAGGTGGCGCTGCTGTTCCGGCATTACGACCTGGCCTCGGCGCATTACACAGGGCTCGCCTCCCGCTTGCTGAAGGCGGGCGACGGCGATGGCGCGCTCGCTGCCTTGGATACGGCAGAGGCGTATGCGAAAAAATCCCGGAGCGCGTTTTGCGAAAAGATAGCGCTGCGAGGCAAAAGCGAGTGCTTTCTGGCGCGCAAGGATTATGCCTCGGCCTTGGCGTTCACGCTCGCCTCGTCGCAGATTGACGGCGGGGCCGACTTCACGGCGGACTACGCGCCCGAGCAGGTGCGGATTGGCGCACTGTACCTGAAGACCGGCGATCCCGCGGGGGCCATCGGCCCCTTGCAGCGGGCCCAGGTCCGCTACCGGCAGATGGGCAACAAGCAGGATCTCGCCGTGGCCTCGGCTTTTTTGGGCAGCGCGTTTGCCAGCATGGGGCAGGCGGAATCCGCCCACGCGGAGTTCCAAAACGCTGTGCAACTTTATGAGGAACTTGGCGCCCAGAAAGTGGTCAGTCATTTGAAGCGCGTCATGCTGGGTGAACAGCCGCTCAGCTTTGGCGTCCCCTAGGAAGCCTGCGGGAGCAACAGCCTCGCGGGCGTTTTTGCGTCCAAATGTATAGCGCATACTATTTTAATTCTTGTTGTTTATGTTTTCCCGGAGATCAACCAGCAAAATGGCGGAGGGCCAAATGAACGCTGCTGCTTTTTCCCCGTACGACGACGTCCTGTTCACGGACAGCATGTTGACCAAACCCGTCGCCCCCACCGGGGAGAGTTGGCAGGCCTATGCTCAGAGGTACTTGGCGGACCTCTCGAAATTCAACGATTACTTTGGAGCGTTTGACCCCCGTTTCCTGCCCTATGCGAAAAAGGCCGGACTTGTCGGCCTGGCGCTGACAGCCGCCGACACGGCCCTTGCCCTGCAGCGGGGGGACGCGAAAGGCGCCATAGGCAACCTGACCGAACTTGTGCTGGGCACCGTCACGGGCGTCGCAGTGGGAGCGGTCACCACGGCCCTGGCCTTGTCGCCCATCGTGGCGACGGCTGTCGGTGTCGCCGCTGTCGCAGGCGTCGTCTGGGGGGTCGGCAAGCTCTTCGATCCCCTCGTCATCGACCTGGACCAGGACGGTATCGAGCTGCGTCCGCTCCAGGCCTCGGAAGTGCTGTTCGACATGCGGGCGAACGGCACGCTCCAGGCCACGGCCTGGGTCGGCGCGGATGACGGCATCCTGGTGCAGGACATGAACGGGGACGGACAGATCAACAACCTCACCGAACTTTTCTCCGAGTCCCATACCCCTGGAATCTCCACCGGGCTTGGAGCTTTGGCCGACCTGGACCGGAATTTTGACGGTGTGCTCGACGCCCAGGACGCGGCCTATGCGGATGTGCGCGTGTGGCGCGACCTGAACCAGAACGGCGTGGCCGACGAAGGCGAGCTCGCGACCCTGGCCGAGACGGGCGTCGTATCCATAGAGCTGAATGCCCAGCACGTGGAGGAGCAGGACGCGGACGGCAATGTCATCCGCTCGCGCTTCACCTTCACCGGTGACGGCGTCCTCAACGCCGGGGGCGAGATGGCCGAGGCCGCGCTCATGAGCGCCGAAACAGGCTTCACCCTTCTGGGCGCAAGCAACGGGGTGAACCGCTACCAGTCGCCGGACGGCACGGTCTTCGGCATTGCCGAGAATGACGCGCCCCTTTCCCTCGATCTTGCCCCAGCCGGGCTGAACGCGGTCATCGGCGGTGCCGGGGCCGACAGCTTCAGCGCCGGCGGCAGCGCGCCCGTGGCCATGGATGGCGGAGCCGGGGCCGACACCCTGACGGGTGGAGACGGCGCGGACTACCTGGTGGGCGGAGGCGGTGCGGACCAGCTTTTCGGCGGCGCGGGCGACGACGTCCTGGTCATCGACGCTACCACCGCGCTGGTGAACGGCGGTGCCGGCCGCGACACGGTGATCGTCTCCGGGACCGGCGGCGTTGTGCTTGATCTCGCTGCTGCGCAGATCGAGGAATTCTACGGCGGCGCGGGCAACGATACGATCACCGCGGCCGGAAGCGCCGAGGCGCTGTATGTGACGGGCGGCGCCGGGCAGGATGCGCTTTCCACCGGCGCAGGGGATGACACCCTGGTGGGCGGCCTTGGCGACGACACCCTGGCGGGCGGGGCCGGAACGGACTTCGCCGTGTACCAGGGACGTCAGGCGGACTATCAGATAACCACCAACGCCGACGGCTCCATAACCGTTGTGGACACCAACACCGCAGACGGCATTGACGAAGGCGCTGACACCCTTACCGGCATTGAGCGGCTGAGCTTCGCCGACGGGATCATCCATACCGACGGCACGAACAACGCGCCAGCGGCCGGAGCCGTGGCCTTCGCGGAGCGCGGCGCTGGCGCGCTGCTCATGACC
Organism: Humidesulfovibrio sp.; assembly: GCF_035560995.1. Taxonomy (GTDB): domain Bacteria; phylum Desulfobacterota; class Desulfovibrionia; order Desulfovibrionales; family Desulfovibrionaceae; genus Humidesulfovibrio. The sequence goes on from NZ_DATMYK010000284.1 coordinate 14,666, forward strand.
GCGGCGCAACTGCTGGCGAACTCCAGCGACCCCGACGGCGACGCCCTGCGCATCCTGGCCGTGGGCAAGGCCGTGAACGGCACGGTGATGCTGACCGCAAACGGCGATGTGATGTTCAAGCCTGCGGACGGCTTTGTGGGGCAGGCAGGTTTCGAGTTCACCGTGTCCGACGGCAACGGAGGCCAGAGCCGGGCCAGAGCGAGCATCTCCTGCGGATTGGCGGAGCCCACGGACACGTACTATGCGCGGCAGTGGCACCTCCAGGCCATCAACGTCGTGGATGTCTGGGACGACTACACCGGCGCGGGCGTGCTCGTGGGCATCAACGACTTCGGGGTGGACCCGAACCATCCGGACTACGCCGGGAACTACGACACGGCCAAGGATTGGGACTACGCGCATGGCGATGGCGATCCGACCCCGCAGGAATCCACCCACAACCAGAATCACGGCACGGCCATGGCCGGCCTCATCGGAGCGCAAAGAAACGGCCAGGGCATGGTGGGCGTGGCCTACGGCGCAACCCTCGCCGGCTTCTGGCAGAACGGAAGATCCTACGCCGGGCAGCAGAACGTCGATGTTTCCGCCAATTTCAGCGGCCCCCTGGGCTGGGCCACAGACAGCAGCGGGGCCAAAATCCGCAACCCCCTGAACACGATATACTCGCCAGATGGCATCGACGCCCAGCAGGCCGCGGAACTGAACGCCGCCGTCACGCAGGGCCGCGCGGGGCTGGGCACGGTGGTCGTCAACTCCGCGGGCAATGACCAGGATTTCGAGGAAGACTCCAACAGCTTCTATCCCTTCAACGCCCGGCAAACCATCGCCGTGGGCGCGCTGGACACCACCGGGAAGATGGCGGCGTTCAGCCTGTCCGGCGCAAATGTCCTCGTGTCCGCTCCTGGCGTCAACTGCCTGTGCACGGACCGTCCAGGGGCGGCGGGCTATGAGGACGGCACGCAGACCATCTCCGATCCCGCCTACTATTTCGGCAGCGGCACCTGCCCCGCGGCGGGCATTGTGGCCGGTGTGGCCGCGCTGATGCTTGAAGCCAACCCGGCCTTGGGCTGGCGCGATGTGCAGGAAATCCTGGCGTATTCCGCTTGGCAAAGCGATGCGGCAGCCAGCGGGCTGCAAACCAACGGAGCCAAGAACTGGAATGGCGGGGGGCTGGTGTCCGGAGCCCAGGGCGGCTTCGGCATGGTGGACGCGCGTGCGGCCGTGCGCCTCGCGGAGACCTGGATCAGCCAAGGCACCAGCGCCAACGAGGCCTCGCTGACGCAAAGCCGTTCGGTGGCTCTGGCCATTCCCGATGGCGGGGCGGGCGGGGTGAGCGATACCTGCACCGTATCCACGGGCCTGAACATCGACCATGTGGAGGTGGCGGTCAACATCGGCCATGCCAACATCGGCGATCTCGAAATCATCCTTACCTCCCCGGACGGCACCAAAAGCGTGCTGCTCAACCGGCCGGAAGTCGATCCCACCGTTCCGAACAGCGCGGGCGCATCCGAGGACGGCATCAACTGGACCTTCATGAGCACCCGCCACTGGGGCGAGACCGGGGCGGGCCAATGGACCCTGACCGTCAAGGACCTGCGCAGCGGCAACACCGGCACCCTGAACAACTGGTCGCTCAAGCTCTACGGCGACGCCCTTTCCGCCGACGACACGTACATCTACACCGTGGACTACGCCGGGTTCACCGGCGACGCCAACGCGGGCCGCCGCCTGCTGACGGATTCGGGCGGTCTGGACACCATCAACGCCGCCGCGGTCAACGCCGCGGCCCTCATCGATCTGCACGCGGGCGCCGCGGGCCGGATTGCGGGCAACGCCTTCGGCATCGCCGCCGGAAGCGTCATCGAGAACGCCTTCAGCGGCGACGGCGACGACACGCTCATCGGCAACGAAGCGGCCAACTGGCTGCGCGCGGGGCGCGGGAACGATGTGCTCGAGGGCGGCCTGGGCGCAGACACCCTGGACGGAGGCAGCGGTGACGACACCGTCAGCTACGAACATTCCTCCGCCTCGGTGGCGGTGAACCTCGCCAACGGCACGGGCCTGGGCGGCGAGGCGGCGGGGGATGTGCTGCTCCAGGTGGAGAATCTTGTGGGATCGCACTACGGCGACGCGCTCACCGGCGATTCGCAGGCCAACTGGCTTGAGGGCGGCGTGGGAAGCGACACCTTGAGCGGCGGCGCGGGCCATGATCTGCTTGAGGGCGGCGAGGGGGCGGACCGGCTGCTTGGCGAGGAGGGCGACGATACGCTTTTCGGCGCGGCGGGCGACGACACCCTTGAGGGGGGCGCGGGAACCGACACGGCGGTATTCCGTGGCTACGCCTCGGAATACACGGTGACGACGGTCAACGGCGTCACCACGGTCAGTGGCGCGGACGGAGTGGACACCCTGACCGGTGTGGAACTGCTCCGTTTCGCGGACACGGAGCGCTCCGTGACGCCCAATGGCGCTCCCACGGCCACGGCGGCAAGCCTCAGCGGAGCCGAGGACCAAGGCATATCTCTGCTGGTGAGCGACCTTCTTGGCCTGGCCTCTGACCCGGACAACGACGTCCTCTCCTTCCTTGGCGTGGAGAGTCCTTCCCATGGCGCCGTGGCGCTGACCGCCTCGGGCACGGTGATCTTCGTGCCGGAGAAGGACTATGTCGGCGAGGCGGGCTTCTCTTACCGGGTGAGCGACGGACGCGGCGGCGAAAGCTCCGCCCGGGTCAGCATCACGCTCGGCGCGGTGAACGACGCCCCCGCGGCGGTGCTGTCCGTGGTCGCCCTGGCGGCCGGGCAGAGCGTTGCCGGCCAGCTTGCGGCGACGGATGCCGACGACACCCCGAGCGCCCTGCGCTACACCCTCCAGACGAGCGCGGGCCACGGCTCCGTGAGCCTGGGCGAGGACGGAGCCTACGTGTACACCGCGAACGCGGGCTATGCCGGAGCCGACGCCTTCTCGTACACCGTCACCGACGCCTCGGGCGCGGCCGTGGTGGGCCAGGTGGCCGTGCAGGTGGCGGGCCCGTCGCGGGCGGGGCAGACCTTCCAGGTCAACACGGCGTCGCGCCAGAACATCGGCACGGACATCGAAACGAGCATCGCCCTGGCGCCAAGCGTTGCGGCCCTTTCGGGCGGCCGCTTTGTGGTGGCCTGGGCCGCCGCGGACGCCGACGGCTACGGCGTCTGGTGCAACGTCTTCGACGCGGGCGGCAACCCCCTGGGCCAGGAGCGGCGGGTGAACACCTGGACCGAGAAAGACCAGAGCCACGTCTCCGTCTCCTCGCTCTCCGGCGGCGGCTATGTGGTCGCCTGGGCCTCCGAGGGGCAGAACGGCCCGTACACCAGCATCCAGGCCCAGCGGTTCGACGACGCGGGCGTTCCCCAGGGCGGAGAGTTCCGGGTCAACGCCTCCGCCCAGAGCGAGAACCTCATGCCTGTCGTCACCGGCATGGCCGACGGCGGGTTCATGATCGCCTGGTCCGGCTATCAGGCCGATGGCGACAATTGGGGGGCGTGCGCACGCAGGTTCGACGCCTCGGGAATCGCCCAGGGCGGCGACATCCTGCTGAACACCACGTCGCAGGACATCCAATCCATGCCGCAGATAGCCTCCCTGGCCGGCGGGCATTTCGTGGCCGTCTGGCAGTCCAACCTTCAGGACGGCAGCTCCACAGGCGTTTACGCCCAGATATTCGACTCCAAGGGCGGCAAGATCGGCGGCGAGCTCCAGATCAACACCTGGACGGACGACTATCAGGGCGCGCCGCAGGTTGTGACCCTGGCGGGCGGCGGGTTTGTCGTGGCCTGGACCTCGTACTTCGAGGACATGAGCTACCACGGCATCTACGCCCGGCGGTTCGGAGAAGACGGAAGCCCCCTCGGGCCGGAATTCATCGTCAATGAGGACGACAGGGCCGGCTCCCAGCTGTACCCGCGCTTGGCAGCCCTGCCGGATGGCGGCTTCGCGGTGAGCTGGGCCAGCTACAACAACGCCCTGGTGAACCAGCGCAGTTTTCTGGCGGACGGCACGCCCACAAGCTCTTTCGTCACCCGGGGCAGTTTCAATGGGACGGAATACGCGGCGCCGACCCTGGCGGCGCTGGACAACGGCGAAACCGTGGTGGTGTGGCAGACGGCCGCCACGCAGACCGCTCCCACTGAGCTGCGCGCGCAGATATCCGGCCAGTACGGTTCCTCCTTCGCCAGCATGTATCTTTCCGGCTCGGACGGAAACGACACCCTGCAAGGTGCGGAGGCCGCCGACATCCTGCGCGGCAGGCAAGGCCGGGACATGCTGTCCGGCGGCGCGGGCGACGATATTCTGGACGGCGGCGCGGGCGCGGATACGCTGTCCGGCGGCGCGGGCGAGGACACGGCCTCGTACAAGTACTCCGGGCAGGCGGTGCAGGTGAATCTGCTCTCCGGCTTGGCCCAGGGGGGAGACGCGGAGGGTGACAGTCTGCAGTCCATCGAGAATGTTCAGGGTTCCGGGTTCGGCGACACGTTGACCGGCGATGCCGGAGCCAACCGCCTGGAAGGCGGCGCCGGAGCCGACAGCCTGTACGGCGGCGCGGGAGACGACACCCTGGTCATTGACCGCGCGGACCTCGATTCCGGCATCCTGGATGGCGGCGAGGGGCTGGACACGCTGCGCGTGGTGGAAGACGGCGGCGGGTACGTCCTGAAGCTGGCCGGGCGCGGCATCGAGCAGGCCTTCGGCTCCAACGGAGCAGATACCATCATCGGAGATGGACAGCACAACGGCCTGCATGGCGGGGCCGGGGCGGATGTGCTGTCCGGGGCGGGCGGAAACGATACCCTTGACGGCGGCGCGGGCAACGACGCCCTTTCCGGCGACGACGGCGCGGACGTGCTGACCGGCGGCGAGGGAATGGATTACCTGTCCGGCGGCGAAGGCGCGGACAGCCTCTCCGGCGGCGCGGGCGACGACGTGCTGCTGGGCGGCGCGGGGAACGACACCCTCCGCGGCGACGGCGGGTGGGACATCCTCGCGGGCGGCGCGGGCAGTGACACCCTTGAAGGCTGCAACGCGGGGGAAACCTACCACTTCAATGCCGGGGACGGGGACGACACCCTGCGCTCCAACGGCGTTCTGGGCTCCTTCAGCTTCGGGCCGGGCATCAGCATGGAGGATCTGCACTGCGCCGGCAGCGGAGACGATCTGACCATTTT
>NZ_DATMYK010000285.1:0-2780 GCF_035560995.1 Humidesulfovibrio sp.
CCTGTACCCCGCCAGAGGGCCATGCGGCCCTCTGGACTCCCGCGGGCCGCCGGGCTGAAGTCCGGCGGGGCCGGGGCCGAAGGGAGGCGAGGGAAGCTGACGGGAAAGGGCGGCTTGGCAACGGTGAGGGCGGCAGGAATTGGCCGCAGGGAGGGGGGATTCGGCGCGAATGTGAAGGACAGGGCATCGGGACAGGGCGCCAGGACGATGGGTCAGGCGTGCAACTCCTTGACACCACGGCCCATCCGGGCGAAACGGCGCGCATGGCTCCCGACGTTTTCATCGCTTGGTTCAACGCCCACGGCGGCGCGTTCCACAAGCTCCTCGTGTTGCACGAAAGGCTGGTGGCGGCGGGCGTTTCGTGCGGGCTGTGCTTCAATGCCGGTCCGCCGCGCGGCCTGAAGGTCGGCGCGGACGTTCCCGAGGCCGTGCTGCCGGAATTGGCGGCGCGGGGCATACGCTTGGTCTCGCGCCCGGAACTGGTGGAACTGGCCAAAAGCACCGACGCCCGGCTGCTCATCACCGACGCGCACCACGACGCGGACATTCCCGGCGTGCTGGCCGCGGCCAGGGAAAAGGGGCGCGCAACCGCCCAGCTGGCCACCCTCCTGGGCGACTTCACCTGCCACGGAGCGGACCACCTGCTCATCCAGCACCCGCTGACGCTCTTCTTCGAGCGCGAGTTCAACCGCACCAAAGAGTCCGCGCGTCTGGCCGAGGCCCGGCGCATCTATTATACAGGCAACATCTTTTTCGAGCCCACGGTGAACGGGCTCTTCGGCGGGTTTGCGGACCGCGCGGCCTTTTGCGCCAAATACGGCTACAACCCGGCCCGGCCCATCTGCCTGTGGCTGCCCAGCGCCCCGGACAACACGCCGGAGGTTTACGGCGCCGTGTGTGAGGCCGTGGTGAAGGCCGGGGTGAACCTTGCGGTGAAGTTGCACCCCTGGGACTACGCCCTCAAAAAGCACGGCCCGCAGCCGGGCGACGCCTGGGGCCTGGGCAAGCCCTCCGACGAGGTCTTCGGCGTGCGAGCCGTGGACGAACCAGACAGCACCTGGGCCTTCAAGTTCTGCGATGTCGCGGTGTTGCGTACCTCGGCCATGAGCCTGGAGCTGCCTTTCTGGGAGCAGCCGGGCCTGCTGCTGCCCGCCATGGTGAAGCCCAAGCTCTTCGAGGCCCAGGCGCACATGGCGCGGCGGTCCTCGGTGTGGCTTTCCGGTGTGGATGAGTTGCGCACGCGTCTGAAGCGCTGGGACATGCCGCGGTTCGAAAGCGGCGACTATGCCGCTTCGCGGGATGTCGTGCGTCTGCCCAGCGGGGGTCCCGGTGAGGGAGACGCCTACGCGCGCACCGTGGCCGCCATCCGGCACATTCTGGATGGCGCAGGCAAACCGCCCGCCTTCGTGGAGCCTGGGGGGAGCTTCGCGGCCCTGTCGCGCTCCTACGCGCCGCACGTGGACCGCATGCTGCGCCGGGCGCTTACCCCGCGCCGGCGCCTGCGCTACGAGTTCTCCCGCCTGTTGCGGACCTTGGGCTGCTAGCCCGTTCCGGACGTTTCGCTCTTTAGTTTGAGAGGAACGACGGCAGTGAGGGCAGTCTCAGGTTGAAGCCCGCGCTGGTGGGCGTGCTGGAACCGTTGTTCGGCACCAGCATCTGCCAGAAGCTTGTGCCCTGCGTGGCGCGGTCCGCGCCGGGATTGGCGTCGTCCATGGCGTAGCGCATGCCGGGCGTGCAGATCATTTCGCGCAGCAGGCCGCTTGCGTAACGGTTGCAGTTCTCCGTCACCGAGCAGCGCAGGTCCTGCAGCACCGCGCGGCTTTGCGAAATCCATGAATGCCCCAGCACGTCGGTCTTCACGCCGGAAACGTCCGTCACGTGGATGCCGGGGATGCAGACCACGTTCTTGCCCAGGCGCTCATAGTCGCCGCCCTGCATGAGCGCCGAAGCCGTGAGCGCCATGTCCGCAGCGGAGGTATACAGCACCACGCGGGCATCCAGGCTGGTAAGCTTGGCCGCGTGCTGGTCCAAAAAGATCTCCCGGTCCACATCCGGCGCGGCCAGCACGATGGAGCGCACCTTGCGCAGCTCCGCGCAGGCCCCATGCTCGCCCCGGCACTCGCCCGCAAGCTCCGTGTACGCGCGGATGAAGGCCTCGTTGCCCATGCTGTGCACCACCACGCTCACCCGGCCCACCCATTGGCTGGCCGTCAGGTCCGTCAGCAGCTCCTTCAAGGCATGCACCGCGAAGTAGGCGTTGTTGCGATCCGTCAAATAGGCCGCCGGGTTGCCCGCGCTGGGCCAGCTGTACATGACCATGGCCCCGGTGAAGCCGATGCCCACCCCGACACGCGCCGCGGTCCTGGCCGCGTCCTCGAAGTTGTTGTCGAATCCGTGGATGAACAGCAGCACTTCCCTGCCCGGCGTGCGCGCCGCGGCCCGTTCGATCTCGCCCAGAAAGCGTGTGCGCGTCATGCGCGTCACCCGGTCCAGGCTCACGTTCACGCGGTACATGTCGCTGCCGTCGGCCTGGCCGCCGCTGGCGCTGGTCCGAAGCTCCCCGTACGAGGTCTCGCGCGAGCGCAGGCCGCCATACTGCGCGTTGCCGTTGGCGCTCAGCACGTTGCGGTTGGTGGCGTAATAGAACACCGGCCGCCGCCAGTCCTGCGCGGGCAAGGGCGCGGGCGTCTGCGCCACCGGGGGCGGAACCGGCAGCGGCGCGGGCCGTTTGTCCGCACAGGCCGAAACCACAAGCGTCAAAATCGCCACCATGAGCACCC
>NZ_DATMYK010000286.1:0-9310 GCF_035560995.1 Humidesulfovibrio sp.
GGCGCAGCTCGGCCAGGGCGAGGGGGGCGGCCTGGGGCAGCGGGTACCCGTACGATCCGCAGCTGATGGCCGGAAAGGCCACGCTGGCCAGGGCGTTTTCCCGCGCAAGCCGCAGGCAGTTGGCATAGGCCGAACGCAGCAGCGTTTCCTCGCCCGCTGTGCCGCCGCGCCAGATGGGCCCCACCGTGTGGATGACCAAGCGCGCCGCAAGCCGGAAGCCGGGAGTGATGACCGCCTGGCCGGCTGGCAGGCTGCCGATTTCGGCTATGATGTTCCGGCAGGCCGCAAGCAGCTCCGGTCCGGCCGCGCGGTGGATGGCTCCATCCACACCGCCGCCGCCGAGCAGGCCGGAATTGGCCGCATTGACGATGGCGTCAGTGTCCGCCCGCGTCAGATCGCCCTCCAAAAGCTCCAGAGATCCTTGGGCAAATGTCCAAACCGGCATGAACAGGGCCTCCGCGGGCATTAGACCGCTTTTCGCCAGGGCTAGGCGTCGTCGTCGTCGCCGCTGGGGTCCGCGCCGGGCTGGGCGTCGGCGGTGGCCAAGATAACGCGGCCCAGGCGCACGTCGTCGGCAATGCGTGCCTTGAGGGCCTCCAGGCTATCGAATTTGCGCTCGGAGCGTAGACGCTGCACGAACTGAAGCGCCACTCGCTGGCCATAGATGCTGCGGTTGAAATCCAGGATGTGCGCCTCAAGGGTCAGGCCCGTGTCGCCGAAGGTGGGGTTGTAGCCCACGTTGGCCACGGCCTGGCAGATCTCTCCCTCCACCTCGGCCCACACGGCGTACACGCCGGGCTTAGGCAGCAGCGTGCCCGAAAGGCGCAGATTGGCCGTGGGAAAGCCCAGCTTGGATGCGCCGCGCTTCATGCCGTCCACCACCTCGCCCTCGACCTCGAAGAAGCGGCCGAGCAGGGGCCGCGCATCCCACACGTTGCCGGACTGGATGAGGTCGCGGATGCGCGTGGAGCTGACCACGGCCCCGCCCACAATGACCGGGTCCAGGCGTTCTACGCCGAAGCCCATGTCGCACCCGAGGGCGGTGAGCAGGTCGAAGTTGCCCTTGCGGCCCTTGCCCATGGCGTAGTCGTAGCCGATGACCAGTTCCTTCAGATTCAGGCCTTCCACCAGATAGCGGCGCACGAACTCCTCCGGCTCCAGCGCGGCCATCTGCCGGGTGAACTCGAGCACCAGGGTCACGTTGGGGCCCTGCTGCTCAATGAATTTGAGGCGCTGGGCCGTGCTGGTGATGAAGGGCGGCGTCTTCTGCATGAGCACGGTCATGGGGTGCGGATCGAAGGTGACGACCACGGACACCAGCCCGCGCTTCCGGGCCTTGGCGCAGGTGCGCGCCATAAGGCGCTGGTGTCCCAGGTGAACGCCGTCGAAGTTGCCGATGGTGACGCAGGAGCCGGAAATGGTCTCGTGAAGTTCGTCGATGGTGCGTGCGGCGATCATGTGCGTGTGCGGTATCCTTACGTGCTGTGCGTGGAATGTCGATGCGCGTTAGAACAGCTGGAGCCGTTGGGCCTTGGCGGAACCGCCCGAGCGGTTGCCCTTGCTTCCGCCTTTGCCGCCATCCTTGCCGTCCTTGTTCTCGTCGCTTGGGCCGCTGATAACGCGCTGCAGGTCTTCCAGCTGGCGTTTCTGCTCGTCGGTGGCAGCCAGGGTCTTGGCCTTGGCCAAGTGGAATTCGGCCTTCTGCTTGTCGCGCCCGTAGTGGAAAGAGTAGCTGAGTTGCAGATGTGCGCCGAAGAGGTCGCCGTTTTCGCCCTTGATGCGTCCGAGATGGAAGCGCACTTCGGCGTCCTGCGGCACCTCGCGCACCACGCGCTCCATCAGGCTTATGGCCCCGGTGTAGTCCTTCCTTTCGGCCATGATGCGCGCGGTGAAGAACATGCTCATGGCGTCGCGCGGGTTCAGGATCGCGGCCTTCTGCAAAAGCGGCGCGGCCTTGTTCGTGTTGCCCTGGTTGAAGAAGAACATGCCCGCCTCGCGCAGCACAAGGGGATCGTCCGGGCCGCAGGCCAGGGCGTTTGTGAAGGCTTGGTCGGCCTGCTGCTGGCGCTTCAGGCGATCCAGGACGATGCCCCGGCCGGCCTGATCCAGGCAAGAGAGTTCAGCTTTTGGCTTGCTGTCGTAGTAGGCCAGGGCGGTCTCTGGCGAGGTCATGCGCGCGCGCAGGATGGTCTGCACCCGCAGGAAACGGTCGCGTTCGAATTCGCGACGGATGATGTCGGACGGCATGAGTTTGATGCGGTCGCGCAGGTAGCTGATGCGTTCGTCCAGGCCCGGGTGGGTGGAAAGGTAGGACGGAATGTTGTCGCCGCTCATGAACCAGCGTTTCTTGTTCATCAGCTCGAAGGTTTGCGGCATGGCGTTGGGGTTGTAGCCGGATTTGATGAGATAATTCATTCCCACGTGGTCGGCCTCGCGCTCATTTTCCCGCGTGTACATGAGGAAGGCCGACTGGGCCCCGGCCATGGAGCCGAAGGTGAGAGCCTTGCCCATGTTGGCGCCGCTGGTGCCCCCTCCGGAGCCTAGCAGCACGCCTGCAACCATGCCGGAGATGGAGGCGATGTTCAGGTACTTCATTTGCTCCATGCGCTTGGCCACATGTCGTTCGGTGACGTGACCGAGCTCGTGCCCGATGACCGCGGCCAGCTCGTCCTCGTTCTCTACGCCCAGGATGAGCCCGGTGAAGATATAGATGTAGCCGCCGGGAATGGCGAAGGCGTTCATGGCGCTGTTGCCCACCACAGCGCTTTTGATGGGATAAGGCTGGGGCGGCAGGGCCTTGGCCACGCGGTCCACCACGCCTTTGACATAGAAGACGACCTCGGGGTCGTCCACAAAGCCCATCTGCGCGCGGATGGTATCGTCGAATTTCTTGCCCATCTCGATTTCGTCGGCCACGGAGATGGATCCGAACATGCCGGCGGCCTGCGCAGGAGCGGCGAGTGCAATTGCCAGGGCGGAAACGACGAGGAGCCGGAAAAGTGGCTTGAAACGATAAGTCATGCGCCCATCCAGGTGTTGCGGCGGCCGGACAGTGCGGCAGCCATGACCTGATTTCCATAGCACAAGTCGGTAAAAGAAAAAAGGATGCGCCCAGGGCGCATCCTTTTGGGAACATTATGCAAAAACAAGTGGTTACTTGTTCATTATGTTCAGGAACTCGTTGTTGTTTTTGGTCTTGCGCATCTTGTCCAGCAAGAACTCCATGGAATCGATGGAATTCATGGGCGAGAGCACCTTGCGCAGGATCCACACGCGGTTCAACACCTCGTCGTCCAACAGCAGCTCTTCTTTGCGGGTGCCGGAGCGGTTGATGTCGATGGCCGGGAACACGCGCTTCTCCGAGAGGTGGCGGTCCAGGTAGATCTCCATGTTGCCGGTGCCCTTGAACTCCTCGAAGATAACCTCGTCCATGCGGGAACCGGTGTCGATGAGGGCGGTGGCGATGATGGTCAGGCTGCCGCCGGATTCGATGTTGCGCGCGGCGCCGAAGAAGCGCTTGGGGCGCTGCATGGCGTTGGCATCCAGACCGCCGGAGAGCACGCGGCCCGAGGACGGGGTGACGGCGTTGTAGGCGCGCCCCAGTCGGGTGATGGAATCAAGCAGGATGACAACGTCGCGCTTGCGCTCGACCAGTCGTTTGGCCTTCTCCAGCACCATTTCCGTCACCTGCACGTGGCGGGTGGGCGGCTCGTCGAAGGTGGAGCTGATGACCTCCGCCCGGACGGTGCGCTCCATGTCGGTCACTTCTTCGGGCCGCTCGTCGATGAGCAGGACGATGAGGTAGACCTCGGGGTGATTGGCGTTGATGGAGTTGGCGATGGTCTGGAGCATCATGGTCTTGCCGGTGCGCGGCGGGGCCACGATGAGGCCGCGCTGGCCGCGGCCGATGGGGGCGAGGAGGTCGATGACGCGGGAACCGTAGTTCTCAGCGCCGTTCTCCATGAGAAAGCGCTTGTCCGGGTAGAGCGGGGTCAGGTTGTCGAAGAGCACCAGATGCTTGCTGGCCTCTGGCGGTTCGAAACCGATCTCGCTGACCTTCAGGAGGGCGAAGTAGCGCTCGCCTTCTTTGGGCGGGCGGATCTGGCCAGAGATGACGTCGCCCTTGCGCAGGCCGAAGCGGCGGATCTGCGAAGGCGAGATGTAGATGTCGTCCGGGCCGGGCATGTAGGAGTAGAGCGGAGAGCGCAGGAAGCCGAAGCCGTCGGGCAGGATTTCAAGCACGCCTTCACCGAAGATCTGGCCGTTCTGCGAGGCGCATTCCTGCAGCAGGGCGAAGATCAGCTCCTGCTTGCGCAGGTTGCTCGGATTCTCGATCTTGAAGTTGTTGGCCAACTCCATGAGTTCCGGCATGCTCTTCTGCTTCAGGTCGGTGAGGTTCAGCTTGTTTTCAGAGGTGGAGACGTAGTCTTCCTCTACATAGTCCTGCATGCGGTCCTGCTCGCGTTCTTGAACGCCGCCCTGGTTTCCGCCTGCCTGGTTTCCGCCGCCATGGTTCCCGCGGGCCTGGTTGCCACGATCATGGTTTCCGCGTTCCTGGTGCTGGCGCGGGGCGCGTTCCTGCCGTTCGGGCCGATCGGAATGCTCTGCGCGGGCCGGACGGTCTGAACGATCTTGGGAACGGTCCTGTGAACGACTCTTGTGGGGCTGATTGGGTTGTTTTTCGCGGGGCATTGAAAGCCTCACGCTCCGTGGGATGAGGTTTATGGAAAGTGCGCGCCTCACGATGAGGGCTTCAAGTCGGAAAATCGCGGTGTCTGGTGGTTGCGCGGCTGGTGTCCAGCATCCAAGCCCTGAACAGTGCAGGGCATGGTTGGGCATATTTCATGTCTGTACCAGCGGGAACGGGTATCCGAGTGGTATTCTGCCAGTTGCGGAAGGGAAATATGCCGCGCGATCGCGCTGAAACTAGCGCCTACCTGAAAGGAATGGCGTTGACAAGGGGCTACTTTGCTTTTTGCAACTTTTCCTGCTGTTTCATGATGACATCGGCAAACATTTCATTGATGTCCGCCTTGACGTCGGCCTGGTCGCGGTCGAGGGAATAGGCCAACTCCATGGAGACCAGGGTCATGGCCTGCTCCAGCAGGCGGCGCTCCCCGAAGGAAAGTTCCTTGTCCATGCCGATGAGGTACAGCTCCTTGAGCACGTAAGCCACATCGGCCAGGTCCACGCTCTTGAGCTTTTCGGAGTACTCGCGGTAGCGCCGGTTCCAATTCTGTCCAGTGTACCCGGTGAACCCGGTCCGGTCTTTCAAGGACTCAAAAACAGCCTGCCCGCTTTCCAGGCTGCACACATGGCGCAGCCCCACATTGTGGGCGTTTTTCACCGGCACCATAAGGGTGACGGAATTGCTCAGGATGCGGACGATGTAATAATCCGCGCGAGCTCCGCCAATCTCCTGGCTGTCGATGCGTTCAATGCGGCCGACCCCTTGTGCGGGATAGACCACCAACTCGTTGATTTGAAACACTCAAACTCCTTCCACGTGGGGAGAATACATTTCCGGTGAATGTTCACACTACCCCAATGTGCCGGGAGTGTCCATCTTCTCGGCAGGGGCCGAAACCTTCGGCAGGCGGAAAGCGTTCAGCATCTGCACGGCCTCGGTCTGGCCCCGCCGGAACAGCAGGGTCAAGCCTTTCAGGGCCGCCTCGCACAGGTCCAGAACGGCAGGGAGTTCCGCGTCGCCAAAATTCTCCAGAACGTATTTGGCAACATCGGCCGAATACTGCGGACGTCCGATGCCCAGGCGCAGGCGCAGGAAGTCTTCGCTGCCGGTATGCTCGGCAATGGACTCGACGCCGCGATGGCCGTTGCTGCCGCCGCCGCGCTTGAGCTTCATGCGTCCCAGGGGCAGGTCCAACTCGTCGTGCAGCACCACCATGTTCGCGGTGGCGATGCCGTAGCGGCCCATAATGCGCGCCACTGCACGGCCGGACAGGTTCATGAAGGTCTGTGGCCGGGTCAGAAGGCAGCCCACTCCGCCAAGGGTCAGGGAATACAGCTCGAAGTCGCCGCCTTGCTGCAGTGTCTTCAGGTTCATGCTCTTGCGGCCCGCGGCCTGCTCAAGGATGGCCTGAGCCACCATGAAGCCGAAGTTGTGCCGGGTGCGCTCGTACTGCGGGCCGGGATTGCCCAGCGCGATGATGAGGGGAGTGCTGTCCATGGAGTTCCCACGCCGCCGCAATGGCGCGAACGACTGGTGGAATAAGCCGGAAAAGGCGGGGGAGCCAGGGCCCCCCCGCCATCATGACCGGCTTTGGGCCGGAAATCGATCCAGCAGGTCCGTCTACTTCGCGTCGCCGGGCTTGGCCTCTTCGGCCTCAACGGCAACGACGCCGACGACGGAGTAGCTCTCGTCGAACACCGCGCGCACGCCGGCGGGCAGCTTCACGTCGCCGATGTGCAGGTTCACACCGATATCCAGGTCGGTGACGTCGATGACGATCTTCTCGGGCACGTCAAGCGGCTTGCAGACGACTTCGATGCTGTCGCGGAAGACTTCCAGCTGGCCACCCATGATGATGCCCTTGGCCTTGCCTTCAACAACGACGCGCACGTCGACCTTGATGTCGCGGTCCAGATCGACGCCGTAGAAGTCGACGTGGATCGGGCTCGACTTGATGGGGTCGTACTGCACGCTCTTGAACAGGGAGGGCAGGGTGGAAGTCTTGCCGTCCTGCTCGATCTCCAGGTTGAACACGCGGGAGCTGCCAAGCTTGGCGTGCAGCTTGGTCAGGGGCAGCATCTCCACCTGCACGGCGATGTTTTCGCCCTGCTGGTTGTAGTAGATGCCGGGCACCAGGTTCTGGGTGCGGATGCGACGGCAGGGGCATTTGCCCTTCTCGGCGCGGGGGCTCACGGAAAGCTTCATCAGTTCAGCCATGGTCGTCTCCTTTCTCAAGCGGGCTTAAGTACCGCCAGAAATTTTGTTTATACAAAAAGAACGCTGACGGAAGCTTCTCCGTGGACGTTCATAATGGCCCTGGCCAGGAGTTCGGCCACGGACAGCACCTGAATCTTCTGGCACGTCCGCTTGCGGGCGTCCAGGGGGATGGTGTCCGTCACCAATATCTGCGAAAATACCGATTTGTCCAGGCGCTCGATGGCCGGACCGGAAAGCACGGGGTGGGTGGCGCAGGCCAGGATCTTGTTGGCGCCGTTGTCGGCCAGGACCTGGCCGGCGGCGCACATGGTGCCCGCGGTGTCGACCATGTCGTCCAGTACAATGGCGGTCTTGCCCTGAACGGAACCGATGAGGTGCATGGCCTTGGCCTGGTTGGGCGCGTCGCGGCGCTTGTCCACGATGGCCAGCCCGGCGTCCATGCGCTTGGCGTAAGCGCGGGCGCGCTCCACGCCGCCCGCATCGGGCGAGACCACGACGATCTCGTCGCCCAGATCGCGGAAGTAGTCCAGGAAGACCGGCGCGGCGAAGAGGTTGTCCACCGGGCAGTTGAAGAAGCCCTGGATCTGGCCCGCGTGCAGGTCGATGGTCATGAGGCGGTGCATGCCCGCCACAGACAGGAAATCAGCCACCAGCTTGGCGCTGATGGGCACGCGCGGCACCACTTTGCGGTCCTGGCGGGCATAGCCGTAGTAGGGCACCACGGCGGTTATGCGCCGGGCGCTGGCGCGCTTCAACGCGTCGATGAGCAGGCACAGCTCCATGAGGTGGAAATTCACGGGGGAGCTGGTGGGCTGCACAACGAACACGTCATCGCCGCGCACGTTGTCGCCGATCTCGATGCGGATCTCGCCGTCACTGAACTGCTCGCGCAGCACCGGAGTGAGGCGGCAGCCGATGTGGCCGCAGATGGACTCGGCAAGGTCAACGTTGGCCGAACCGCTCAGAATCTTCAGGTCGCTAGTGCCAGACATTTTTGCTTTCCTTCGCGTGCAATGGCTGGGGTGGAAGGAC
Source organism: Humidesulfovibrio sp. (assembly GCF_035560995.1). Classification (GTDB taxonomy): domain Bacteria; phylum Desulfobacterota; class Desulfovibrionia; order Desulfovibrionales; family Desulfovibrionaceae; genus Humidesulfovibrio. The sequence continues at coordinate 7,940 of NZ_DATMYK010000286.1, forward strand.
TCGAACCCTCGAATAACGGGACCAAAACCCGTCGCCTTACCGCTTGGCAACACCCCAGTGTCTCTGGGTCTCCACATGGACGGGCACGCCATCTTGCCGCAATGCTTCCGCTGCATTCCGCGCCTGTCGGCTGTCCCGGAACAGGGAGGCAATCCCCGCTCCACTTCCGCTCATCACCGCGCTGATTGCTCCAAGCCGGAGCAACTGCTCCTTGATCGCGCGCAACGCAGCGTGAACCGGAAAGACGACGACCTCGAAGTCGTTCCGGGCCACAACGGGCGAAAGGGAAACACGTCTCTTATTCGCCGTTGTGGTGCTTGTCAAGCAATCCGCACCGCTCCGGGCAGGGTTTTTCAACGTCTCCCACTGGTCCCAGGCCTGATAGGCCCATGGGGTGGAAACGTGTACCTCCGGCAGGGCCAGCACAAGGGTGAAGGGCGAAAGATCAAGCTCCACCGGCGTCAGCTCCTCGCCGATGCTCCTGGCAATAGCCGGACCGGAAAGCAGAAAGAAGGCGACGTCCGCGCCGAGCTTCGCCGCCAAGGCGTTCAGCCCTGCGGGTCCTAAGGCCTTGGCCCCGGCCTTGGCCTCCAGCCAGCGCAGCATGGCCGCGGCGTCGCTGCTGCCGCCGCCAAGCCCCGCCCCGGTGGGGATGCGCTTGATCAAACGCACACTGATGTCCGGTGCGAAATCCGTGGCCTCGGCATAGGCCCACCAAGCCCGGAACACGAGGTTTTTCTCCTCCGGGCAGCCGGGCAGCAGTGGCGAAACGCGGCAGCCGGAACCGGGCGCGCCGGAGCTGATCTCCAGGGTATCGGCCAGGCCTGGCACGGGCACAAACAGGCTCTCTATTGTATGGTAGCCGTCCTCGCGCCTGCCGGTGACGAACAGGGAGAGGTTGATCTTGGCCGGAGCCTGGAGGGTTTCGGGCATGGCGTGGGGAGGGTTACAGGGTGGGGGAGCGTTTGCCCCCCCACCTCTGCACGGAATGCTATTTCTTGTCCAGGGGGATGGCGCGCAGGAAGTTGCGTCCCTGGCGCTTCAAGAGCAGCATGACCAGCCCCTTCTGCTTGGAATCGGCCACGATGGTCTTGAGCTGCTCGGTTGTGTTCACGCCCTGTTGGTTGGCCTCAATAATCACATCACCGGGCTGGATGTCCACCTGGGAGGCTTGGCTGCCGGGCTGAATCTCCGTCACCAGCAAGCCTTGCGGCTTCTGCAGGCCCAAGGCCTGGGCCTCCTCGCCGCCATCCACCGGGCGTATGGACAGGCCGAGCATGGTGGCTGAAGCCTTGCTCTTGGGGCTCTTGTCCTGCTGCTCGGCCACGAAGTTGGGCTTGCGCTCGCCGAGGGTGATGCTCACGTCCTGCA
>NZ_DATMYK010000287.1:0-6544 GCF_035560995.1 Humidesulfovibrio sp.
GACCCTGGCCCATGAATTCCCAGAGGCGCAGGGCTTTGCCGTAGACCTTTCCGGCCACGCGCTGGAGATCGCCCGGCACAACGCCCGCGCCAACGGCGTGGAGCAGCGCCTGGAGTTCCAGTGCGCGGACTTCACGCAGCTTGAGTTGGCCCCGCAGTCTCTGGACCTCGTGGTGGCCAACCCTCCTTATGTGACTGAGGACGAATACCGAGAACTGTCGCCCGAGGTGCGCAGCTTCGAGCCCCGCGAGGCCCTTGTGAGCGCGGAACAGGGCCTGTGGCACCTGCGCGGGCTCCTGCCTGTTGCCGAGCGCGCCTTGAAGCCAGGCGGCGTGCTGCTCTGCGAGCTTGGCAGCGGCCAGGGCCCGGCCGCCCTGGAGCTGGCCGCCAACGCCCCTCTTGGTCTCGGCCACCTGGAGATCCTCAAGGACTACGCCGGGCTGGACCGCATCCTCAAGGCCGTCCGGTTATCGCAAAATTGCGCCGAATAAGCCCGCCGTGTTGCGTCGTTGCCACCCTGTGGCAGAAACGACACACTGGCCTGGAATTGTTTCAATCCTAAAAGTCTTTAAAAACCAAATGCTTAAAACGCTGTTTCGCTTTGGCACCCTCTGTGCATAAAGAGGGTCGTTGGAGGAAACATGCATCAGACCACCATTAAAAATACAGTACGCTGCACGGGCATCGGCCTCCATGGCGGCAAGCAGGTGGAAATGGTGCTCCGTCCCGCGCCCGAGGACACAGGCATCCTGTTCGCCCTGCGCAGCGGTTCCGGCACCTCCTTCCTGAGCCCCAAGCCCCGCATGGTCGTTGATACCGGCCTGGCCACCAGCCTGGGCAACGGCCACGACCACATCGCCACAGTGGAACACCTGCTGGCGGCCGTGCGCGGCCTCGGCATCGACAATATCCGCATCGAAGTGCAGGGACGCGAACTGCCCATCATGGACGGCAGCGCCGCCTCCTTCGTCTACCTGCTGAACCAAGCCGGACTGCGCCGCCAGAACAAGGCCCGCAAGGTCCTGGCCATCACCAAGCCCATCACCTTCGAGCGCGACGGCAAGTTCATCAAGGCCACCCCGCACGACGGCTTCCTGGTGGACTACACCATCCAGTTCGCCCATCCGCTCATCGGCCGCCAGAACCTGAGCCTCGAAGTCACCCCGGATCTTTTCGCCACCGACATCGCCAAGGCCCGCACCTTCGGGTTCCTGCGCGAGGTGGAGTACCTGCATGCCAACGGCTTGGCCCTTGGCGGCAACCTGGACAACGCCGTGGTGCTCGACGAGTTCGGCGTGTTGAACACCGATGGACTGCGCTACCCCGACGAGTTCGTGCGCCACAAGCTGCTCGACTTCGTGGGCGACATGGCCATCATGGGCCTGCCCCTGCAGGGCCGCTTCGAGGTCTTCGCTTCCGGCCACGCCCTGAACAACAGCTTCCTGCGCTACCTTGAGGACAACGCGGCCGAGTACCTGGAAGAGCGCACCCTGGCCCTGCCCGAGAGCGCACCCGCCGTCGCCCCGGCCAAGGCGCCCGCTGCGCAGCCTGTGCGCGGCCTGAGCAGCCAGCCCGCAATGGCCTAGACTGGAGCTTGAGACGAATGCAAGACGCCCCGCAAGGGGCGTCTTTTTTTTGGGGCTATGCTGGAAGGAGAATTGGAAGTGGGAGGAAGAGCTGGGGGAAACCTTTCTGGAGAAAGGTTTTCCCCCAGGCCCCCTTCCAAAGACTTTTGTTAGGGGGAAGGGTGGTTAGACGCGGGTGTTGAGCCCGCCCGAGGACCAGGCCGGGACTGAGCCGAAAAGTTCGCCCAGCACCCCGCCCAGGGCATTTGGCCGCAGGCGCGTGGGGCCGAGCATCTCCGGCGTGTGGCCGGTGTCCTCCAGCGCCAGGGCGAAGAGTTCCACCTGGAGCGGGCCGCAGCCATCGGGCTTGTCGGCGGAAAGTGTAAGCCGGGCGGCGGCGGTGGTTGCGCTCAGGCGGGACTCGAAAGCCCCGGCAGCCGGGTCAACGGCGCTGATGGCGGTCTCGAAGCCGTCGGCCTTTGGGCGCTTGAGGGTCTCTTGCCTGCGCTGGCCGGGCAGAAGCCAGGGCAGGTACAAGGCCACGGCGTTCTGTTGCGCGCCCAGACTGGCGTTGATCTGCGCCAGCAGGTCCTGAACCTTGTTGAAATGCTGTGTGGATTCCGGGCTGGCGGCCAGCGCGGCGGTAAAGGCGTCCAGTCGCAGGGCGGGTTGCGGGGGAGTGGGACGCAGCGCGGCCAAAAGCGCGGCGCTTTGCACCTCGAACGTTTCCCGCGCGGCGCGGAAACGCTGCACCAGACCGGGCAGATCGGCTGCGCTCATGCCGCCTGAAAGGGCCTGAAGCATGATCTCTGGGGTCAGTGCACGCACGATGAAGATGAGTTCGTCGCCGGGCTCGGCGTTGACCTCAAGCCGGGCAAGAAGCTCCTCTCCGCCGGCCTGCACCCAGTACAATCCGTTCTGCTCGCGCCGCATGATGCGGCCCTTGATGCGCTGGCCGATGCTGTGTCGGGCGCGGAACGCGGCCGCGCGGTCCCTTGCGCCGCTCTGCTGGCCGAAGCCCGATCCGTAGCCGCTGATGCGCATTGCTCTGTCCTGGCGGGGCTAGACCCCGGACTGGTCGATGATCAGCTCCACTTCATCCACGCCGATGCCCGTGGCCTTGGCCAGTTCCTTGACGCTTTTGCCCTGCCTGTGGCCGGTGATGATGACCTGGCGCAGGAACTGCGGGGAGCGGGCGTATTCATCGGCCTGCTTGAGCAGCTTGTTCAGGATGATGACGCGTTCGGTGAGCTGAGTGTCCAGCCGCGAGAGTTCGTCCTGCCTGCGCTCGAAGCTGTCCACAAGCTCCTGCTCCAACTGGGCGTTGGCGCGCAGCTTCACCAGGAACTCCTCCTGCTTGGTCTGCATGCGGGCGATGAGCGCTTCGCTTTTGCGCAGGCGCAGGTAGAAGGCGATGACCACGAAGAGCAGAACCAGCTCTGTGACGGTGAGGGCCAGAAGCATGAGCGCGGATGTCTGCATTGTCGTCACCTGTGCGTTTGGATCTGTGGAGGGGGCGTCGCCAGTGAGATGCCCCCTTTTGCATGGAAATGCAACGCAAGGGCGGGAAAAGGAAAACGGCGCGGGCGGCCCGGAGTGGTCCGGTGGCCGCCGCGCGCCGGTATTCGTCGTGCGTGCGCTATTTCGCCGCGCCGAAGGAGCGGGCGAAGAGCGCGGCGATGGCTGCGCGGCCGTTGTCCTCCAGGAAGCGGGTGCCGGTGCCGGTGAAGTGACCCTTGGAGATGACCGGCTCGGCCACGGGGGCCCAGGCGTTGTCCTTCCAAGTGAACCAGCCGTTCTTGACCTGATCGAACACGAACAGGGGCTTGTTGCAGATTTTAGCGAATTCCGCGCCCCAGCCGGTGCCGCCGTTTACGGTGCCGTTGTCCAGAATGGCGCCCACCACAAAGACTTCAAGCCCGGCGTCCACCTGGTACATGATGGTGCGCAGCACCATGCGGATGAGCGGCCCGTTGCTGAAATTACGGTCCAGCAGCTTGGAGACGTAGGTCAGGCTCACGTCCTTGCGCATCAGCTCTTCCTGGGTCAGCATGCGCAGGCCGCGTGAACGCTCGATCTTGTGGCCCTCAAAGGAATAGTTGACCTCTTGCACGCCGAAGCTTTCGGCCTGTTTGCCGAACTCGGCTTCCGCGCCCTGGGCGCCGCCGCTGAACAAGGTGAACTCGCTGGCTACGGGCATAAAGGCTCCTTGTCGTGATTGAGTTGGCGAGTGAGGTATCGCATTGCCTGCACATTATGCACATTCCGGGCACAAGAGGCAATGCGCCAGCGCCAGGGAATTTGTCTCGCGTTTCGCTTGGGGCTGGGATATCGTTTAGCTGTTGGGATTTTTTGGCGTCTCCACCGCAGGAGGAAGCTGCCATGCCTACGTGGTTGTTCGCGCTCATCGTGCTGCTCATCGGAGTTGGGCTGGCGTTCATCGTCGACCGCATGAAAGTGCGGCCGGGCAGCGGCCCGGCGGAGCCGCCGCGCCGTTCCGAGCGTTCTCGGTGGTTGTATTACTGGTTCGCCGGACGATTCCCGAGTAAGGAAGAGGATCGAGCAGACGAGGAGGAAGCCCGACGCATGGCCGAGGCGGAGAAGCGGGAAGCAGAGCGGGAGGAAGAGAAACGTCGCGGCAAGTAGCCGCCGGATCAGATTTTGACGTTGATGATGTTGCCGGCCCAGGGCGAGGCGTTGGAAGACTGCGTGCCGCTTGAGGCGGGCTGGTCCGAATCGTTTTGTTGCTTGGGGCGGGCCTGGCGTGGGGCGTGCTGTGAGGCGTTCTTGTTGCCGCCAGAATCGCGGCCCATGGCGTCCAGCCCTTCGCCCTTGTCGACCTGCTGGACGGTCTGTTCTTCCTTGCGCTGATTGTTGGCCACAAGCTGGCCGAAGAGAATCTGCTGGGCCTCGTGCGGCGCATGCTGCGGCCCCATCAGCTGCTGCACGTTGGGCAGTTGCGAGATCAGGATTGGCAGATCCAGCGGGCTGGAGGACATCTACTTCACCACATACTCCTCAAACATCAGGGTGTCGAACTTGCCGTCGGTGACGTACTGGTTGATGACCAGCAGCAGTTCGGCTTTCAGCTTCTCCGCATTCTGCTCATCGGCCAAAAACTGCACGTCTTTATTTTTCAGGTAGTAGAAGATCGCGTTCCGCGCCGGCATGAGTTTTTGCTCAAATTCCTTGGCCACTGACGGATCTTTTGTGCCAAGGAGCATGCGCACGATGAGGAAGCGAATTTCGTCCTGCCCGGCCTTCTGCTCTACCCAGAAGGGCTCCATGCGGACCTGTATCTCCGGCTTCTCCGGTTCGGCCATGGTGGCGTTCTGTTCCGGAGCATGAGCCGCTGACGCCTGTTCGGTTTTCGGCGCTTCCGGCTCGGCCTTGGCCTTGAAGAACAGAAACTTCACGGCCAGGGCGGCAACAATGAGCAGAACCAGGGCCGCCGCGCCGATGATGATGAGCTTCTTCTTGCCCAGCGGCGGCTTTTCTTCCTTGGGGGGCTCAAGGCTCACCGCTGCGGTGGGCTTTGGCAGCTCGGGTGCTGCCTCTTCCTCTTCCTCAAGAAAGGGGGCGTCTTCGAGGTCGAGTTCGACCTTCTGGGTCCCCCGCGAGGTCTCGCTGATATCTATTGCGACATCAGGCTGCCCGGCTCCGCCGGGAGAACCGGCGGCGTCGCTTTTTTGGTCAGCAGCCATGAGACAAGCGCTCCCCCTTCAAGGGTACAGAGGCTTTAGTTGCTGAAGATCTTGTCGATCTTCTGGCCCAAGGTTTCCGGCGTGAACGGTTTGACGATGTAGTTGGACACCTTGGCCTGCACAGCCTCGATGATGTTCTCCTGCTGCGCCTCGGCCGTGACCATCAGGAACGGCGTGGTGGCGTATTCCTCGCTGCCGCGCACCTTGCGCAGCAGTTCGATGCCGGTCATCTGCGGCATGTTCCAGTCGGAGATGATGAAGTCGATGTTGTCGCGGTTCAGCGTTTCCCAAGCGGTGGTTCCGTCGTCGGCCTCCACCACGTTGTTGAAGCCGAGCTGGCGGAGGATATTCTTGATGATCTTGCGCATGGTAGAGAAGTCGTCAACAACGAGGATGCGCAAATTCTTGTCAGCGGGCATGGTTTCTCTCTCCTGTCAGCCTTCGTTTTCGTAACGTCTGCGGAAACTGTCGCGCAGCTTTGCCAGAGCCTGGGAGTGCAGTTGGGATACGCGTCCTTCGGTTATATCCATAACCTGGGCGGTTTCCTTCATGTTCAATTCTTCACCATAATACAGAGAAATGACAAGTTTCTCTCTGGGTGTCAATTCTTCTATGAGCCCAGCAATCTTGTCAACCATTTCCTGGAAAGCGGTGGACTGGTAGGGTTCATTCTCAGACAGCGACTCGCGGCTGCCGACGAAGTTTTCTTGAAAGGCGTCGAGACTGACGCACAACTGGTTCTGCAACGCCTCAAGCCCATTCTGCACCTCCCGGGCGGAAAGTCCGGTCTTGGTGGAGAGCTGTTCATGCGTCGCTGTTGCACCTGTCTCATGCTCGATCTGGCGCATGGCCTCATCGAGCATTTTGACCTTCTGCCGCATCCCGCGCGAGAACCAGTCCATGCGCCGCAGCTCGTCGAGCATGGCGCCCTTGATGCGGTTCTCGGAATAGGTGTCGAACTTGATGCCAAGTTCCGGGCGGAACTTCCCCAAAGCGTCAAGCAGCCCGATGCTTCCCGCGCTGATGAGTTCGCCAAGCTCCACACTCTGCGGAAGCTTGTTCTTCATCCGCAGGGCAAGGATGCGAATCTTCGGGGCGTAGTGGCGGACGATCTCCTCCTGGGCGCGGGGAGGGAAATGCGCCCAGGCGGTTTGGCCCGCCTCCAGCTCACGCCACGGACTGCTCCTGGAAGAGGAGCTTTTTCCAGAAGAACTTGATGTTTCCATCTGCTTTTGCCGTGACTTTCCAGGTGTTGATCTTCTCTGCCGCCTTGGTG
>NZ_DATMYK010000288.1:0-10927 GCF_035560995.1 Humidesulfovibrio sp.
CGCCCTGGCCGAGCTGCGCCGGGGACTTGAGCAGGGGCTTGTCCAACGCGTCGCCTTGTTCCTGCGCGGCGCTGATGCCCTTATTTTCTGGAGCGGCCTGGCCGAGGCGCTTTTCGGTCCGCCGCAGGTTCCCTAGACCACAAGGAGCGAACATGGATATTCACGGCACCACAATTCTCGCCGTGCGCAGCGAGGAAGGCACCGCCATGGCGGGTGACGGCCAGGTGACCCTGGGCCAGAGCATCGCCATGAAGCACACGGCCAAGAAGGTCCGCACCATCTACAAGGGCCGCGTCATGGTGGGCTTTGCCGGGGCCACGGCGGACGCCTTCACCCTGTTCGAGCGTTTCGAGAAGAAACTCGAGTCCCACTCCGGCAACCTCGTGCGCGCTGCGGTGGAACTGGCCAAGGACTGGCGCACGGACAAGTACCTGCGCAGGCTGGAGGCCATGATCCTGGCGGCCGACGCCGAAAACATCCTGCTCATCACCGGCACGGGCGACGTCATCGAACCCGACGACGGCATGGCGGCCATCGGCTCGGGCGGATCTTACGCCCTGGCCGCAGCCCGCGCGCTCAAGCGACACACCTCCATGCCCGCCAAGGACATCGCCCTCGCCGCCATGAAGATCGCGGCGGAACTGTGCGTGTTCACCAACGAGAACATCACCCTGGAGACCAGGGAACGGGAGGCCAAATGAGCTCCCTCACCCCGCGTGAGATCGTTTCCGAACTGAACAAGTACGTCATCGGCCAGGCCGAGGCCAAGCGCATGGTGGCCATCGCCATGCGCAACCGCTGGCGCCGGCAGAAGCTCGACCCCGAACTGCGCGAGGAGATCGCGCCCAAGAACATCATCATGATGGGCCCCACGGGCGTGGGCAAGACCGAGATCGCCCGCCGCTTGGCCAAACTGGCCAAAAGCCCCTTCCACAAGGTGGAGGCCACAAAGTTCACCGAGGTGGGCTACGTGGGCCGCGACGTGGAGTCCATGATCCGCGACCTCATGGAGATCGGCATCACCATGGTGCGGACCGAGGAGCGCGAGAAGGTGCGCGTGCGGGCTGAAGGGCACGCCGAGGATCGCCTGCTCGACCTGCTGCTGCCCGGAAGCACGCCCAGGCCCGGCGGCTATTCCTTCACCCCCATTCCGGACCCGGCCTCGCCGCAGCCTGCGGAGCATGTGGCCACGGCCAACGAGAGCACGCGGGAGAAATTCCGCCAGCTCTGGCGCGAAGGCAAGCTCGACGAACGCATGGTGGAGCTTGAGGTGGCCACCCAGGAAGGTTCCGGCGTGTCCATCATGGGCATGCCCGGCATGGAGGACATGGGCGGCCAGGTGCAGGACATGCTGGGCCGCTTCTTCCCGCAGAAGAAGAAGCTGCGCAAGATGAAGGTCAAGGACGCCTTCGCCGCGCTGGTGCAGGAGGAATCGGACAAACTCATCGACATGGACAAGGTGCAGGACATCGCCCGCGAACGGGTCGAGCAGTCGGGCATCATCTTCCTCGATGAGCTGGACAAGATCGCCAGCCGCCAGGACCACGGCGGGCCGGACGTCTCCCGCGAGGGGGTCCAGCGCGACCTTCTGCCCGTGGTCGAAGGCTGCGTGGTGAACACCAAATACGGCATGGTCAAGACCGACCACATCCTGTTCATCGCCGCCGGGGCCTTCCATTACGCCAAACCCAGCGACCTGATCCCCGAGCTTCAGGGGCGCTTCCCCCTGCGCGTGGAGCTCTCGGCCCTCGGGGCGGACGAGTTCTACCGCATCCTCACCGAGCCGCAGAACGCGCTCACCGTGCAGTATTCCGCCCTGCTCGGCACCGAGGGGCTCTCCCTCACCTTCACCGACGACGCCCTGCACGAGATCGCGGCCACGGCCCAACGCATCAATGAGGAAGCCGAGAACATCGGCGCGCGCAGGCTGTACACCATCATGGAGAAGATCCTGGCCGAGCTGTCCTTCGAGGCCTCGGACAAGGGTGGCCAGAGCGTGGTGGTGGACCGCGAGTACGTGCGCGGCCAGCTGACGGAGATCGTGGAGAACCGCGACCTCTCGCGCTACATTCTGTAGGGGCGCGGCATGGACTTCGAAAAGCTGAAGGACATCATCGAGAACGGCCTGCCCTTCAACAAGTGGCTGGGCATCAAGGTGGTGGAGTTGGCTGAGGGCCGCGTGAAGCTGTGCATCCCCTTCAAGCCGGAGCTGGTGGGCGACCCGCGCCGCCCGGCCTTGCATGGCGGCGTGCTCTCCACCCTGGTGGACGTCACCGGCGGCTTCGCCGTGTGGACCAGTTGCCACCTGGAGGACCGCATCGCCACCATCGACCTCTCGGTGGACTACCTGCGCCCGGCCGGGGCCAAGGACCTCTACGCCGAGGCCGAGGTGCGCCTCTTGGGCAACCGCGTGGGCAACGCCAGCGTTGTGCTCTGGAGCGCGGGCGAGCCGGAGCGTCACGTGGCCGTGGGCCGTGCCGTGTACAACATACGCCGAGGCAAATAACGGGTGCTGAAAAGAGCGGCGCGACGCCTCAGGCGGCGACGGACGCAAAAGAAAAGGCCGGGGAAACCCGGCCTTTTTCATTCCCGAAACGAAAGACCTCGTGCGAAGACGGCTAGCCGCCCGGCACTTCCTTCACGTGGCACTGGCTGCACTTCACCGGGCCCTTGCCCTGCGCGCGGTGACAGTCCTGGCAGAGCTTGTGGTAGGCCATCATCAAGGCCGGGGCCTGGTCGTTGGGCGTGGGCCGCACCTGGTGGCAGTCCGAACAACGGCGCTGCGTGGTGGAGACGCCCGGCACGCGGCGGCCCGTGGCGTCGTAGGCGTGGTGACAGGCCGTGCAGTCCTTGAGCTGGGCCTTTTCATTGTGCTCGTTGTGCTTGAAGGGCACCGACATGGGCCGGTGCTCCGGGAAGGCCGGGTCCTTGAGCTTCTGCATGGAGTCCTGAGCCAGGGCGGGCAGCAGCCACAGGGCCGCCACAAGCAGGGCCGCGCAGGGGGCGGCGGCTTTTTTCAGCAGGGAGGTATGACGCATGAAATCTCCTGTATGATGTCGTGGCGCGGGCTTCACAGGTTGAAACCCGGCGGTGCAGGTGGCCGGCAAAGCGGCCGACCGGGACCGGGAACATTCAGGCCGCATCGGTCAAGCTTAGACGAAAAAACGGGGCGCGTCACTCCATGCCCAGGCGCTGGCGCAGCAGGTCAAAGTCCAGGGCGTCGGCCACCAGGCGCACGCCGTGGTTCACCTTGATCATGTCGCGCAGCTTGTGGCGCGAGAGGATGTTCTCCATCTTCTTGGCCACGGCGAAGGTGTCCTCGCGCACCATGATGATGGGGGTCTGGAGCACTTCGGAGCGGGTCAGGATGATGTCGTTGGGGTGCAGGTTCCCCGTGAGGATGAGGCAGGGGCAGCTGCCCTCGAGCGCCACCAGCTGCACGTCGGACCGGTCGCCTCCGACGATGATGGCCGAGTTCTTGTGGCGCATGAAGTGGGCCAGGAAGTTCTCCACCTGCATGGTGCCGATGAGGAAATTCTCCACCACGCGGTCGGCCTTGTGGTGCGCGCTGATGACCTTGCCGCCCAGGCGCTCGGCCAGGTCGCTCACCTTGATGGCGCTCATGATGGGGTCCGAGGCGATGACGCCCAGCACGTCGACCCCCTTGCGGCGGAAGAAAGGCACCAGCAGTTCGTCCACCTCAGGCCGGTAGTGCTCCGGGATGTCGTTCAGGATGACCCCGGCCAGATCGTCGCCCAGAGCCTCGCGGCAGCGCAGCAGATAGTCGTACTTGAGTTCGTTGGAGTAGCGGTCGATAACCACGGTCTTGGCTCCCAGCGCGCGAGAGACGCTTACGCCGTCGAGCCCGCAATAGGTGCCGGAGCCGAGGAAGTTGCCCGAACCGGCGATGATCATCACGTCCTTGCCCTCGGCAAGCTTGCCGTAGGCTTCCACTATGCCGGGCATCAGGTCGCCGATGTCCTCGCTGAAGGCGCGGCGTGTGAAGTCGCGGTTCACCACAACAGGCGTCACCAGGGAAGGATCCTGCCGCAAGCCCAGAACCTCCTGCAGGAACATGGCGTCCTCGTCGCCGGGCTTGCCGTCCTCCTTGCGGGGCACGGCGCCCACGGGCTTCATGTAGCCCACTTTGAGCCCCAGCTTCTTGAAGCGCAGGCCCAGGGACATGGCGATGAGGTTCTTGCCCGAATAGCCTGTGGTGGAGCCTATGTACACGCCAACTGCCATTTATTCCTCCTCGCGCGCGCCTGTGGGGCGCGGGGCGCTTGCCGGTGCGGGACCATTTACACGGGCGGGATCAACCGTACGGAATCTGCCGGATGGGATCAACCGCGCAACGTCAGGCGCGCCTCTGCCACCAGGGCGCCCTCTTCATTCACCAAAACAGGGTTCAGCTCCGCCTCGTACACTTGCGGAAAGTCCTGCGCCAGGGCCGCCATGGCCAGCAGCACGTCCTCCAGGGCGCGAAAGTTCACGGCCGGCTCTCCGTCCACCCCTTTCAGCAGCAGGTAGGAGCGGATGGACCTGATCATGCCAAAAGCCTCGGCGCGACTCAAGGGAATCAGGTGGTGCGACACATCTTTCAGAATTTCTGAGTGGATGCCGCCCAGGCCGAACATCAGAAGCGGGCCGAACTGGTCGTCGCGCCGCATGGACACCACGACCTCCAGGCTGCCTGCCGGGGCCATGGCCTGCACCAGGCAGCCAGAAACCACGGCCTCCGGCCGGATGCGCCGCACATGGGCGGTGAGGTCCCGGAAGGCCTTGCCCACGGCCTCGTCGCCCAGAAGTCCAAGGGCCACCCCACCCACGTCCGTCCTGTGGGTCAGCTGGGCCGAGGCCACCTTGAGCGCCACGGGCACATCCATGGCCTTGGCAGCCTGCACGGCCTCCGCACTGCCCCGCGCCAGCACCGTGGCCGGAACACGCAGGCCATAGGCGGCTGCAAGTTCGCGGGCCTGGGAATCCGCCAGCTCCTGGCGGCCCTGGGCCGTGGCCGCGTCCAAAATTCGCCGGGCCGCATCCAGGTCGCGTCGGGGCGGCTCGAACACGGGCACGGGCTTCTGCCGCCACTGGGCGTAAGCGTACATGGCCTCGATGCTGCGCAGGGCCGGTTCGGGAAAGGCATAGCACGGCAGGCCCGCCTGGCGCAGAATGTCACGCCCGATGCTGCCGTGGGCCCGGCCCAGCAGACAGGTCATCACCGGCTTGCTGGAACGGCGCGCCGCCTGGGCGATGGCCGTGGCCGTGGCCTCGATCTCCACCATGGCCGTGGGCGCGATGAGCAGCAGCACCGCGTGCACCAGGGGATCGTCCAGCACGGCCTCCAGACTCTTCCTGTAGCGCTCGGCCCCGGCGTCGCCGATGATGTCCACGGGGTTGTACACCGAGGCATAGGGCGGCAAGGCGGCCTGCAGGCGCTGGATTGTCTCCGGCGAGAGCCGGGCCATGTGCAGGCTGGTCTTCTCGCAGGCGTCCGCCGCCAGGATGCCTGGCCCGCCGGCGTTGGAAAGCACGGCCACGTTTGGCCCGCGCGGCAGGGGCAGGCAGGAGAAGGCCTCGGCAAGGAAAAACAACGACTCCAGGTCCGGCGCGCGCACGATGCCGCACTGGCGGAAGGCCGCAGCATAGGCGTCGTCCGAACCGGCAATGGCCCCGGTGTGGGAGCTTGCGGCCTTGGCCCCGGCATTGGTGGACCCGGCCTTGAGCATGATCACAGGCTTCTTTCGGCTCACCTCGCGCGCGGCGCGCACGAACTCCTCGCCGCCGTCCACGTTCTCCATGTAGCCCATAATGACTTTTGAGGCCGGATCGGAGCCGAGGTAGGCCAGGAGCGAGGTCTCGTTCAGCACGGCCTTGTTGCCCAGGCTGATGAACTTGGAAAAGCCGAAGTGCTCGCCCCGCGCCCAATCGAGAATGGCCTGGCACAGCGCCCCGGACTGGGAGCAGAAGGCCACGCTGCCGGGCACGGGCTGGGAGGCGGAAAAGCTGGCGTTGACGCCGTGGGCGGTGTTCATCATGCCCAGGCAGTTGGGACCGAGCAGCGCGATGCCGTGCCTGCGGGCGCAGGCGGCCAGATCGCGCTCCAGGGTGTAGCCCTCGCGCCCGGCCTCGCGGAAGCCTGCGCTCAAAACGATGGCCGACTTGAGGCCGTGCGCGGCGAGGTATTCAAAGGCAGGCAGCACGGCGTCGCGCGGGACGGCGAACACGGCCAGATCAATGCCGCCGGGCAACTCGCCCAGGCTGCGCGTCACGGGCAGGTCCTCGATGGTGCCGCCCTTGGGGTTCACGGGGTACAGGCGGCCCTTGAACCCGGCGGCAAGCATATTGGCCACCACCGCATTGCCCACTTTGCCCGGCGTGGCCGAAGCTCCGATGACCGCGACGGTCTTTGGTGAGAAAAAGGCCTGCAAGGCGCGCTGGTCCACGTAAGGCTCCCGTATGCCGCTTTCACGCCGCCTGGCGCGTGCTGCGGCTTCGCCGGTTTGCCGGAGGAATTCCCCGTTGTCCGCCTGGATACACTGTCAGGCTCCGGGCCTCAAGGGGCTGGGGAGCCGGGCGGGCATCTTTGCCGAGAAATATCCGCCCCATGTGTTGCCGAAAAGCGCGTCACACCATATAGATTTCATATGCTCAGCGCATCAACCGCCAGCTCGACCCGCCTCAGCGCCGCCATCCTCGTGGGCGGAGCCGCCACGCGCATGAACGGCGCAGCCAAGGCCTTGCTCGACATCGACGGACGCAGCATACTGGAATGGCTGAAAGAAGCCCTTGCCGCTCGTTTCGACGAAATCCTCATCGTCTCCAAGGAGCCGCAGCCGTATGCGGGGTACTGCGCAAACTCTTCTCCGGGCGAAACGCCCTTGCGCCTGGCCCTGGACGCCCTGCCCGGCCGCAGCTCGCTCACGGGCATCCACACCGCCCTGGCGAACGCCCGCACTGATCACGTCTTCATTACCGCCAGCGACACGCCCTTCCTGCGGGCGGAACTGCTGACCGCCCTGCTGGCCCACCTGCGGCCCGAGGACGACGTGGTGCTGCCCCTGAAGCCGGACGGCTACTTCGAGCCCCTGTGCGCGCTCTACTCGCGCCGCTGCTTGCCGCACATCGAGGCCCAGCTTGCGCGCGGCGACCACAAGATAATCCGCTTCTTCGACAAGATCCGCGTGAACCCGCTGCCCGTCGAAGAATTGCTCAAGGCCGATCCCGGCCTGCTCTCCTTCAAAAACGCCAACACCCCGGATGAACTGCGTGCCCTGCGCGATACCGCAGCCAGCCTGCGCCGTCCCCCTACAGGAGGTCCCGTGACCCAGGAGCGTATCTCCCGCGATCTGGCTTTAGAGCGCATCCGCCACCATATCCGCGAGTACCCGCCAAAAGTGCTCGACATCCCGCTCATGGACAGCCTGGGACTGGTGTGCGCCCAGGATCTGTTTGCGGTGCGCTCCACCCCCGCCGAGCCGAGATCCTCTGTTGACGGCTACGCCCTGGCCAGCCAGGACGTGCGCCAAGCCAGCGAGGAAACCCCCGTCACGCTGATCGTCAGCGGTCAAATACGTCCGAGTACGGCGGCCCCGGCGGCACTACAGCCCGGTCAGGCCGCGGGCATTCTCACCGGCGGCCCGCTTCCGGCCAGTGCGGACTGCGTGGTCACCAGCGAGTCTGTTGAAGTGAGAGGCGATGAACTGCGCATCGTGCGGCCCGTGGCTGCGCTGGACCATGTGCGCGGGGTCGGCAGCGACCTCAAGGCCGGGACGCGCATTGTACGCCGGGGTGAGGACCTTACTCCTGCGGTGTTGGCTGCCCTCGCGGTTTCCGGCGCCATGCGCGCCAAGG
This sequence comes from Humidesulfovibrio sp., assembly GCF_035560995.1. Lineage (GTDB taxonomy): Bacteria > Desulfobacterota > Desulfovibrionia > Desulfovibrionales > Desulfovibrionaceae > Humidesulfovibrio. The sequence goes on from NZ_DATMYK010000288.1 coordinate 7,855, forward strand.
CCTACACCTCGCCCAAGGTGCTGGTGCTGGCCCTGGGCAACGAACTGGAGGCGCTCGACGCTCAGCCCGCGCCCGGCCACATGCCCGCGGACAACCTGCTGCTGGCCGCTGGCCTCATGCGCAACCGCAGCGTCCCGGACGTTCAGGCAGAGGTTTGCCCCAATGACTTGGGCGAAATCGGCCGCAGGCTCACCACTGAAGATTGCCAGTGCATTGTGACCACAGGAGGCACCGGCCCTGGTCAGCGTGATTTCATCCTTCGGGCCGCGCAGGAGGCAGGTTTCGCCCCACTGTTCACCGGGCTCACGCTCACGCCGGGCAAAAGCATGTTCGCCGCAGTGCGCGGTGGAACGCTGCTCTTTGCACTGCCTGGAACTCCCTGGGCCGTGTTCGCCCTCATGCACGCGCTTGTGCTACCGGCAATGTGCTGGTTGCGCGGGCGCACCCTGCCTGTGCCAGGGCCCATCCTGGCCCGGCCCCAGCTCATGCCAGTTGCGGCCCAGCTGGGCTGGGAGCGTCTGGTGCCCTGCACAATCTCTCCCCTTGGGGCGGAACTTCAGGCCCAACCACTGCTGGACCGGGCGCGCGAGGCTCGGCTGGACATGCTCCAGGCCCAGGGGCTGCTCATCGTCTCAGACAAGGCTGAGACCGGCGAACTCCTGCCCATGATCCCCATCTGGGAGAACCGGCGCGGGCACAGGCTGGACTGAAGACGCGTCCGGCACGTTGGCTGAAGCGAGGGCTCCATTTTCGCCTTGACCCTCATTTCGGCCTTGTGTATCAAGGCTCCGCATGAGTCAGCCAGCGTAGCTCAGCTGGCAGAGCAGCTGATTCGTAATCAGCAGGTCCGGAGTTCGATTCTCCGCGCTGGCTCCAGAGCTGACAAAGCCCCGCACGGTCTACCGCCGTTGCGGGGCTTTTTTACACTCAAATGAGACGTCCTTCCCAGAAGGACCTATCGATGACAAATTCAACTTTCTGATACTATGCCACACTTGGCATAGAAATAATCGCAAAAAGACCATCTTCTTTCTACGCAGCATATTGCCAATTCAGTGCATCGAATGTATTGAATACGTATGAGCCAAGCCCAGCGACGGGCAGCTTGGAGCTTGTTTCTCCAGTTTCGAACTTTGCGCAGCACACGCTTTCTAGTGAAACTCTGGAGCGACAATGACCGTTGAACAGAACACATGTGATCCGGGGTTCATGGTCACCCGCCAGCCTGTTTTCGACCGGGGGCTGAAGCCGTGGGGAACGGCCATGCTCTTCGCCCAACCCGGAGGCGAAAACCAGCTTTTCGCCGATGAGACAACGGCGAACATGCTGCTTGAAACCTACCTCCCGCAACGGGGCCCCTCTCACGCGCGTACAATCGTGTACTTCCCGGCCCAAGCCGTGCTGGACCGCATGCCACGGCTCCTGTGGCCGCAAGGTATCGTCGTTGAAGTCGACGAGGCCGCAGGCGCCACCCCGGACATCCCCGATGCTGTGAACGAACTGAAGCAGGCGGGCTACGGCATCGCCGTGTCCGGCTTCCAGAACACGCAGGCCTGTCGCGCCCTGAACACCCTGGCCGAGATTATCATCTGCGACACCCGCAATCTGGAAAACGGCCCAAACCTTCAGGAGCGCATTAACGCCGCCCACGAGTTCGGAGCAAAGTCTCTGGTGCGGGGCCTCGCCAGCTGGCACCCCATGTTGGAGGCCAGAGCCACCAACGCCGACATGTTCCAGGGCTTCTTCTTCAACAAGATGAATCTGCGTCCCAGCCAGAAGAGTGTCACCGCCACACAGGTCTCGCGCTTGCGCCTGCTGGAATGCCTGGACAAGCCCGACGCCGATTTCAAGGCCCTGGCCCGCGTGGTGGAGGCTGACGCCGCCCTGACGTACCGCCTGTTGCTGTTCCTCAACTCCGCCAGTTTCGGCTTGGCCCGGCAGGTCACCTCCATCCAGCAGGCCATTGTCATGGCAGGCTGGAAGCCTTTGAAGAAGTGGCTTGAAGTGGTTCTGCTGACGGATCTTTCCCCCTCGGCCCGCCACCAGGAGCTGTGCTACTACGCGGCCCAGCGTGCTGGTTTTCTGAAGCGCGTGGCCAAGGCCGCGGGCAGGGAGGCCCTCATGCCGAGGCTGTCTCTGCTCGGCCTGCTCTCTTACCTGGAGGCCATACTGGAGATGCCTCCCGCTCAAGCCCTGGCGAGCGTCCCCATCGATGATGATATCCGCCTCGCCTTGTGCGGACAGCCGAGCCCTCTCTCCGCATGGCTTTCCCTTGTGCGGGCCATGGAGAACGCCAACTGGGCCCGGGCCGGGGAACTGGCCGCCAGCTTGGGGCTGTGCCTGCCAGATCTCTCGCGCTGTTACCTGGATTCCATGACCGAAGCGGACACCCTGTTCCGCCTGCTTCCTGCTCCGCAACCATCATAAATTCCTAGCTTCCTCCATCCAGTCAGACCTTGACTTTCCCTGCGAATTCACGCGCCGGGGTCTGGTCTCCGCCCCCTGCACAATCCCGTTCCGGGAAAGTGTCTGGCTCCCTGACGCCTGACAGTCCAGACATGTCTGCGTCACCAGACACTCCAAAGCATGAAGTTCAAGGTCAGTTGGTCCCGCAGCCAGCGCCTGACAACAAATAAAACATTGCAAGTCTGCATCTTAGATGAAATCATGAAGATAATTCTTGTTGCAGTCGGCACACGGCACAACGCTTGCTCTTTCCTTCACAAGCCTACCCCCACGGGTTGGCAAATTCTGAAGACGGCCCAACCGTTCTGGAAAGGAGAGGCAGCGATGAAAATGACCCCGAGCGAGGCGTTGGCGGAAACCTTGGTGGCCGAGGGCGTACAGAACGTCTTCGGTATCGTCGGGTCCGCATTCATGGACCTTCTGGACCTGTTCCCGGCTGCGGGCATCCGCTTCATTCCCTGCGCGCATGAGCAGGCAGCCGCCCACGCGGCGGATGGTCTGGCGCGCGTCACCGGCAAGCCCCAGGCCTGCATCGCGCAGAACGGACCTGGCGCGCTGAACTTCGTCTCAGCCATTACTGCCGCCTTCTGGGCGCATTCCCCCGTGG
>NZ_DATMYK010000289.1:0-4318 GCF_035560995.1 Humidesulfovibrio sp.
CCAAGGACGGCTCCAGCGTCCACGTCAAGAGCTTCATGCGCGCTGTGCTCGCCCTCGGGCACCAGATCGAGCACGTGAACATCTTCTCGGACCTGTCGCTGCCACGCGGCAAGGCCGCGCCGGGACAGGCCGCAAGCAGGCCGGCCGGCGTGCTCTGGACGCGGCTCCGGGAAGCGAAGCTGTTCTGCCTCAATTTCCTGCACCTGTGCCGGGAATTCCCCCTGCTGGCCTTCGGCAGGTACGAGGGCATGATCGTCCGCTGCGACCAGCTGGCCTTCACCCCGGTGCTCCTCGCCCGGCTGTTCGGCATCCCGCTGCTGCTCGAGGTGAACAGCTCCATGTGTTACGAGCAGGAAGCCATGCTGGGCAAACCCCAGTTCTCCCGCATCTCCAAGTATATCGAGCGGAGCATCTGGCGCCTCGCGCCAAGAATCGCCACCGTGAGCGCGGAGCTGAAAGGCCTGCTGGCGCAGCAGGGAATCGCGGCGGATAAAATCACCGTGGTCCCAAACGGGGTGGACACCGCCGAATTCTCCCCGCGCCCCAGGGACGCCGCCAGCGCTGCCACCCTCGGCATCGCGGACAACGACTTCGTGGTCGGCTTCTCCGGGTCGCTTCAGGTGTGGCACGGGACGGAGTACCTGCTGGACATCGTCGGCGCCCTGGCGGCGCGCAACCCGGGCCACCGCTACAAGGGCCTCATCCTTGGCGACGGGCAGATGCGCCACGCCCTGGAAGAGGAGATCGACAGCCGGGGGCTGCGCAAACAGGTACTCATGTGCGGGGCCGTGGCCCACAGCGAGATGCCGCGCTACCTCTCCCTGTTCGACGTGGCCCTGGCGCCCTATCCCAGAATGGACAGGCTCTGCTTCTCCCCCCTCAAGGTGTTCGAATATCTCGCCATGGGCATCCCGACCATCGGCAGCGACCAGGGGCAGCTGCGCGAGCTTCTGCTGCCGGGCCGCACGGGAGCGCTGGTCAGCCCCGGCGATGTCGACGGCTTTGTGGAGGCCATCGAACGCGTGGCCAACGACAAGGCTTTGCACGCCCGCCTGAGCGCGGGCGCACGGGAGCTTGTCTGCACCTCGTACACCTGGGACATCGTCGCCCGCAGCTCCCTTGCCCTGCTCGCGGCGGCTGCCCGCTGAACCGGCGCAAAAGCGCTCAACCCCAGGTCCGACCATGAAGATACTCTTTCTGCTGAACAACCTCGGAATCGGCGGCGCCGAGCGGCAGACCATAAGCCTGCTGAACAACCTGCCGCAGGGCGCGGCGGACATTACACTGGGGTACTTGAAGGACAACAGCGCCCTCGGCGAGACGGTGGACCCCACCCGGGTGCGGCGCATCGTGTGCTTCGACAAGAGCAGGCGCGTGGACTTCAAAATGCTGCACAGGCTGGCGGCCTTTCTCCGGCTGGAGCGGTTCGACACCGTGGTCTGCGTGGAGGAACACCCGCTGTTCTATGTGCTGCTGGCAAAGTTCGCTGCGCCCGCGCGCATCATCGTAATCCTGCACCGGGGCACCCCGCCGGACCGCTACGAGCGGATGAAGCGCGTCTTCTACCGCCAGCTCATCCGCCTGTGCGACACGGTGGTGTTCGTGTGCCGGCACCAGATGGAGCTGTGGCTGGGAAGCCCCGCGCCGCCTTCGGAAAAGTATGTGGCCATCCACAACGGCATCGACACGGCGGTCTTCGACAGCAGCAGCGTGGCCAGCGGCCAGGTGATGACGCGCAAAAGCTGCGGCATCGGCGAAGGGGACTTCGTGGTGGGCGTTTGCGCGGCCATGCGCAAGGAAAAGAACCACCTGGAGCTGATCCTCGCCCTGCGGGCCATGCGCCAGCATGGCGTTCCGGCGGTGCTGGTGGCCATAGGCGACGGTCCGGAGCGGGAGGCCGTCCTTTCGGCCGCCGCCGCCCACGGGGTGGGGCACATGATCCATGTCACAGGTTTTTTGAAGCACGTGGCCCCGGCCATCGCCATGTGCGACTGCATGGCGCTCACCTCCTCCAGCGGCGAGGCCTTCTCCCTGTCCATCCTGGAGTCCATGGCCATGGGCAAGCTCGTGGTGGCTTCCGAGGTCGGCGGCGTACGCGAGCAGATCACCCACGGCGTGGACGGCTACATCTACGCACCCGGAAATGTGGCCGAACTCGTCAAAAAGCTGGAGGGCGTCTGGCGTTCGAAATCCAGCCGGGCCATGGGCGAACGGGCGCGGAACAAGGTGCGCGAATGCTTCAGCGTGGAGCGCATGGTGCGGCGGTACAGCCTGCTGCTCGGCATAGCGGATTGAGCGTCCAAAACGGACCGGAAATGAACGGAGAGGTGGTGGAGTGAAGACTGATCGCGGCGGCGTTCGCCTGTTCCTTGTGCTGTTGCTGACCCTTTTGGCCTGCCCCTCGCCTGCCCCGGCCTTCAAGCGCTCCGACCTGCAGATCGACGGCGGAGCCACGGACCAGGAGCGCCTGGCGCTCATCAAGAATTTCCGGCCCACATCCTTCCATGTGTACAGCAGCACCAACGTGCGGCCAAAGTCCCCGCCGCCCTGGCTCAGCGCGCTGCCGCCCTGGGTCGGGGACTATTCCCTGGCCAATTTCTGCAAGGCCCAGGGCCTGCAGCTCCAGGCCTCCCTGCACATGGCCCTGCGCCAGAACAACTACCAAAGCGCTGAGGTGCGCATCGGCATCGACGGGACTCCCCTGTGGAATCCCCTGGTGATGCCGGGGGCCGGCACCGCGGCCGAGCAGCGCCTGGGCATGAGCTACGCCTCGCAAGGCTTCAAGCTGGCCCTCATCGAGAACGTCAAAAGCGGCATCGACCAGGGCGTCCGCACCTTCGAGTTCCAGGACACCACCGCGGACTACTACTCCGACTTCAGCGACCTGAGCGTGCGGAAATTCCAGGCCGCCCTGCAAGGCGATCCCCGGCTGCGCACGCACCGCGACAAGCTCCTGGCCCAGAACCTCAGCCTGGGAAGCTTCAACGTCCGGTCCTACGCCTTCCAGCGGACCAGCGGCTCGCAGCTTGAGCGGCAGCGGCAATTCCTGTGGACCCAGCAGGGCGACGTGAGCCGGGCCTGGCTGGAGTTCTGCTTCCTGCAGATGACCGACCTGCTCTCGGAGGTCATCGGCGTGGGCAAGGCCTACGGCGCGGCCAAGGGCGTGGAGGTCGGCTTCCTTCTGCACTTCCTGTACCCCCGCGAAATCGACATCCGCTTCCTTTCCCTGTTCGACGGGCTGTGGGTGGAGAGCCCGTACAACGAATTCGCCGCCGCGGCCAGAACGCAGGGGCTCAAGGGCCTGGCCGTGGACCGCTACTATCCGCCCAGCGGCATCGCCGGGGCCGCGGCCATGGTGGTCGCCGGGTTCGACGAACGCAACACGCCCATGTGGATCCCCTGGGGCGTGGCCTATCCCGAGCTGGCCTACAAGCGGGGCGCCGCGGCCACCTTGTACAGCATCTGGCTGGCCGAAATTTACGCCAGTTCCGGCACGGCCCTGCTGCATACCTCGTTTCAGCCGCGCGAGTACGCCGAGCCCGCCAAGCAGGGCCAGATCAGCGCCCTGGACCCCACGCGCTTCAGCCCTGCCCGGCCCCTTGCCGGCCCCTGGCGCACCCCTCAGGGCGCAGGGATCTTCACCCGCTTCGTACGCGAGAACGCCCGGCTTTACGACGGCAACCGGCCCGCGGCCAGCGTGCTGCTGCTGAAGCCCGCCAGCGCCTACCACATGGGCGCAGGCCCGGAGAACATCTACGGCTGGGCGGAACTGCTGGCCGACGCCCACGTACCCTACGCGGTGCGGCTGGACGGCGTTGGCCCGGAGCGGACCACCCGGCTCGCACCGGAGAAACTCGCCCCCTTCGCCTCGGTCATCGCCTTGGGCTTGTGCCGCGCCTTCTCCGACGAGCAGGTGCGCAGGTTGGGCACCTGGGCGGCCCTGCCGGGAAAGACCCTGTTTGTGGAGGACGGACGCGAGGTCTGGGCGGCGCGGTTCAAGGCCGTGTTCGGCGGGCAGCTCCTGGCCCCCATCCAGACCGTGGAGGATCTGGGCGCGGCCTACCAGAACAATGGCCGGGCCGACGCCACCGTGGCCAGAGCCGCAGCCCTGTTCCCCTCCTTCCTGGAAACCAGCCTGAACAAGAACTGCCTGGTGCGGGTGGAGAAAAACACATTCAACGGCAAACCTTCCCTGGTCGTGCACATCGTGAACCGCAACTACAACTGGGAGGCCGACTCCGTGACGCCGCAGCGCAACGTCACCCTCACCCTGCGCTCCAGCGGGCTGGGCCTGGCCAAGGGCATGCAGGCCGACTTC
>NZ_DATMYK010000290.1:0-4631 GCF_035560995.1 Humidesulfovibrio sp.
CCATGCCCGCCGCGCGCTCCACGCCCTCAAGATTCTTCCTGGTGCCGTCCTGGATGCCCCGGATGGCGTCGCCCACTTCCTTGGTGGCGGTCATGGTCTTCTCGGCCAGCTTGCGCACTTCGTCGGCCACCACGGCGAAGCCGCGTCCGGCGTCGCCCGCGCGGGCGGCCTCGATGGCGGCATTGAGCGCCAGCAGGTTGGTCTGGTCGGCGATGTCGCTGATGACCGAGAGGACGGTGCCGATGCCGTCGGCCTGCCTGCCCAGGGCGGCCATGTCGTCCTTCAGTTCCTCGCTGCTCTTCTGCACCTCGCCGATGCCCGTCACCGCCTGTTCCACCACGTGCGCGCCCTGAGCGGCGTTCTTGCGGGCGTTTTCGCTGGTGTCGGCGGCGCGTCCGGCGTTCTGAGCCACTTCAAGCACGGTGGCGTTCATCTCCTCCATGGCTGTGGCGGTTTCGGCCACGCGCTGGGACTGGTGGTCCGCGCCGCGCCTGGACTGCTCGATCTGCGCGGAGAGGTCCTCGGCGGCGGCGGAAATCACGCCCACCACCTGCTCCAGCTTGCCCGCGGCCTGCAGCAGGCCCTCGCGCTTGGCCTGGGCGGCCTGCTTCAGGGCGTCCTCGGCCACCTTGGTGGCGTGGTTGGCTTCTTCGGCCAGTTCCTCGGCCTCGCGGCTCTTCTGGTCGCTTTCGGCGATCATGCGCTTCAGGGTGTCCACCATGTTGCGCAGGGTGTCGGCCAGGGTGCCTATTTCATCGTCGCGCCGCACGTCGAGCTTTTCATTCAGCTCGCCGCCGGCGACCTTGGTGGCGAACTCGGCCGTGCGCTTCAAGGGGTTGGCCAGGGTGCGCGCGAACACGAGCCCGATGGCGCCCATGATGACGCAGATGACCGCACCGGCCGCGAGCATGAGCCGGGTGATGGAGCCCTTGGTCTCCTCGATGATCCGGCGCTCCTTGCCGATGAAGAACATGCCCTCGATTTTGTCGTTGCTGTCCTTCAGGGGCCAGTAGGCGGTCTCGTAGGGCTTGCCCAGGATCTTGTTCGTCAGCTGGAAGCTTTCGCCCTTCTTGAGCACGGTCTCAAGCACCTTGGGGTTGTCCATCTTGGTGCCTATGGCCCGCTTGCCCTCGTTGATCACGGTGGTGGCCACGCGGGTGTCCATGTCGAAGATGGTGACCTCCATGCCGGTCAGATCCTTGATCGCATCGACGAACTTGTCGCTGGTGAGGCTGTCGCCCACGGCCACGCTGCCGACGATCCGGCCATCCTGCTTGACGGGATAGGCGGCGCGGATGGCGAACTTGACCACGTTGCCGCGCTCGATGCCCACCAGGGGCTTGTCCTTGAGCGCGCTGGCCACGGAGATGAGGTTCAGAAGCGAGTCGCCCGCCTTGTCGTCGTGCGCGCGCACGATGGCCACGCCGGCCTCGTCGCTGGCCAGAATGGTGCCCACCTTGTGTATCTCCATCTGGTGGCGCAGCAGAGCCTTCAGAGTCTTGGCGTCGCGTTTGGCCACGGCTTCGACGACTGCGGGGTTGTGGGCCAGCGCCGCCGTGGTCTGGGCCAGGCTCGTCTTTTCCGACTCCACCTGCTTCTCCACAACGCGCTGGAACAGGGCGATGTTGTCTCTCGCTTCAGAATCGAAGCCTTGGCCGACGAGATAGTTCGACACAAGGAACAGACTGATGCTGCTGACGAGCACAGCAGTGATGACCATTCCAGTGACTTTGACGAATATATTGAATTTCATGATAACCCCCAGAAGTATTTCGTATCGCAATCCGGGCTCAACACAAGGGTTGTGGCTTTCATTGTAGCCCATGCATTTCATTAAGGCAATGAATACACTGTAGCAAAATGGCCGGATATGGAGTGCACACTATTTCCCGCATGCCCCGCATCGATCATCCTGCCCGCCTCGCCCGGACCGGCGGATTGACCGGACTGTTCGGGTGCTCTATTTTGGTTCAGCCCCACCCTTCCAAGCCAGGACGACACGATGCCCGAAGCCAGCAAAGCCCAGCCCGCAGCCATTTCCAGCCAAGCCCGGCGCATGTTCCTGTTCCTCATGGTGCTCACCGCGGCCTCGCAGATCGGCATGCAGGGCTGGGTGACGCTGTTCAACAACTTCGCGGTGGAGCGTGCGGGTTTCGGCGGCTTCGAGGTGGGGCTGGTGCAGGGCCTGCGCGAGGTGCCGGGCTTTCTTTCGCTTCTTGTGGTGTATGTGCTGCTGGTGCTGCCCGAGCACCGCATCGTGGCCCTGGCCATCGCCACCCTGGGCCTGGGCGTGGGCCTCACGGGCCTTTTTCCCAGCTTCTGGGGCATCGCCGCCACCACGCTCATCATGAGCTTCGGCTTTCACTATTATGAAACGTTGAACATGTCGCTGACGTTGCAGTACTTCGACCGCTCCCAGGCGCCGCTGGTGTTCGGGCGGCTCAGGAGCGTCACGGGCATCAGCAACATCGCCGTGGGCCTTCTGGTTCTTCTGGCCACGCGCGTGCTGGACTACCCCGGCATCTACGCCGGGCTGGGCGTGGTGGTGGCCGCGGCGGGCCTGTGGGCCCTGACGCAGAATCCCAGCCACGCGGAAGTACCGGTGCAGCGCAAGAAGATGTTTCTGCGGCGCAAGTACACGCTGTACTACATCCTGACCTTTCTGGCTGGCGCCAGACGGCAGGTGTTCATGGCCTTTGCCGTGTTTTTGCTGGTGAAGAAGTTCGGCATGAGCGTGGGCGAGATCACCGGCCTGTTCATCTTCAACAACGCGGTGAACGTGGTGGCCAATCCGCTCATCGGGCGGGCCATCAACCGCTACGGCGAGCGGGCGCTTCTGACCGTGGAGTACCTGACCGTGACCGTGGTGTTCTGCGTGTACGCCTTCTCCGAATCCAAGCTGCTGGTGGCCTGCCTGTATGTGCTGGACCAGCTGGTCATCAACTTCGCCATGTGCGTGAGCACCTATTTCCAGAAGGTGGGCGACCCGAAGGATATCGCCCCGACCATGGCCGTGGGCTTCACCATCAACCACATCGCGGCCGTGGTCATTCCCGTGGTGGGCGGGGCCCTGTGGCTGTGGGACGCGCGCATGGTCTTCCTGGGCGGGGCCGTGCTGTCCCTGTGCTCGCTCATCGCCGCCCAGTTCATCCGCACCCCGCCGGCAGAGGCGGGCGCAGGGAGCCAGGACCATGTCGTCCGCGCCAAATGATCGGCCGCTCTTCAGCGTCATCATCCCCAGCGCCGGCCTGCGCCCCAAAGGCCTGACCCAGGCCCTTGAGAGCGTGGCCGCCGCCGTGGCCTTCGCCGCGCCCGCCGGGCTTGCGCCGCATCAGGTGGAGGTGCTGGTGGGCTTCGACGGCCGCGACGGCTTCCGTCCCGCCGTTCCCCTGGCCGGTCTGCGCTTTTTCGTGCTGCCCAGGCCGGAAGGCCGGACCTGCGGCTTCGGCAACCACATCCGGCACATCCTCATGGGCCAGGCGCGGGGCGGGCACCTGCTGCTTCTGGACGACGACAACGCCCTTACGCCCGAAGCCTTCGCCCACTATTTGCCGCACCTGGACGCGGAGCTGGTCATCGGCCGGGTGGACACCAGCCGGGCCTTTGACGTGCCCTTTCTGCCGCGCCCGGCGCCGCAAGGGGCAGACCCCCTGGCCGATGCCGTGCGCCAGGGCAACATCGATCCCCTGTGCCTGTGCCTCTCGCGCGATCTTGCCTATGTGCGCTGCCGGGGCTGGCAGGACGAGGGCGGCTACGAGTCGGACTTCCTGAACATCCGCCGCTACTTCCGCCGCTCGCGCACGTCCGTGCGCCTGGACGCCCTGGTGGGCGTGTACGACGCCGGGCGCGGCCTGGACCAGGGGGGGCTGAACCCGCGCCAGGAGAGGCTTTCCCGCTGATTTTGCCTTCCTTGATTCCTGCGCCCGCTTTTTCCGCATGCCCTCGCCTTTTTTCCTCTCTTCGCCCTGGCACGACATATCCTTGCGCCCTTTGCGCGCAGAGAGCGCAATCTTTGCTCTCTCGTCCTGGCCCATGCTGTGAGCAAAAGTAGCCAAAGTGAATAAGATCAGTATGATGTAGTGTTGGCACGGGGCATGCTCTCTTGTTGGCACGCGCCGCATGGCGCGACAGGAAAACAGAACGCGGCCCTGAACCGGAAACCTCAAACCACCACAGCTTCACAAGGAGCCCTGACCATGCTCAAGAAATTCGCCGCCGCCGCCCTCGTGCTCTCCCTGGCTGCGCCCGCCTTCGCCCAGACTCCGGCCACGCCGGGGCTTGATAAGCGCGAGGCCAACATGGAGAAGCGCATCGAACAGGGCAAGGCCTCCGGCGCGCTGAACGAGAAGGAAGCCGCCCGGCTGGAGAAGCGCAAGGCCAAACTGGAAAAGGCCGAGGATCGCGCCAAGGCCGACGGCCAGGTGACCGCCCAGGAGCGCAACCACCTGGATAAGAAGGCCGACAAGTTGAGCAAGGACATTTATCGCCAGAAGCACGACAAGCAGACCGCTGCCACGGCCGCTGAAGCCGCCAAGCAGTAGCACGTAGACCCTCTCGAAACCCACAACCGAATCAAGGAGACTCATCATGTTGAAGAAGCTCGCCACCGCCGCCCTGGTTCTTTCCCTCGC
>NZ_DATMYK010000291.1:0-9670 GCF_035560995.1 Humidesulfovibrio sp.
AGGACACCCAGAAGGTGACCTTCGAGGATGTGGCCGGCGTGGACGAGGCCAAGGAAGAGCTGTCGGAAATCGTCGACTTCCTGCGCGAACCCAAGAAATTCACCCGCCTGGGCGGGCGCATCCCCAAGGGCGTGCTCCTCGTGGGCCCTCCGGGCACGGGCAAGACGCTCCTGGCGCGCGCTGTCGCGGGCGAGGCCGGCGTGCCCTTCTTCTCCATCTCCGGCTCGGACTTCGTTGAAATGTTCGTCGGCGTGGGTGCCGCCCGTGTGCGAGACCTTTTCGTGCAGGGCAAGAAGAACGCTCCCTGCCTCATCTTCATCGACGAAATCGACGCCGTGGGCCGCCAGCGCGGCACCGGCATGGGCGGCGGCCACGACGAGCGCGAGCAGACCCTGAACCAGCTCCTCGTCGAAATGGACGGCTTCGAGTCCAACGACGGGGTCATCCTCATTGCCGCCACCAACCGCCCGGACGTGCTCGACCCGGCGCTGCTGCGCCCCGGCCGCTTCGACCGCCAGGTGGTGGTGCCCACGCCGGACGTGCGCGGACGCAAGCGCATCCTGGCCGTGCACACGCGCAAAAGCCCCCTGGCCGAGGAAGTCGACCTGGACGTTCTGGCGCGCGGCACACCGGGCTTCTCCGGCGCGGACCTGGAGAACCTCGTCAACGAGGCCGCGCTCCATGCCGCCAAGATGGGCAAGGACCGCGTGAACATGAGCGACTTCGAGGAGGCCAAGGACAAGGTGCTCATGGGCAAGGAACGCCGCAGCATCATCCTCTCCGACGAGGAGAAGAAGACCACGGCCTACCACGAGGCCGGTCACGCCCTGGTGGCCAAGCTCATCCCCGGCACCGACCCGGTGCACAAGGTGACCATCATCCCGCGCGGCATGGCCCTGGGCCTGACCCAGCAGCTGCCCGTGGACGACCGCCACAACTACTCGCGCAGCTACCTTGAGAACACTCTGGCCATGTTCTTCGGCGGCCGCGTGGCCGAAGAACTGGTGCTGAACCAGCTCACCACCGGCGCCAGCAACGACATCCAGCGCGCCACCAAGATGGCCCGCAACATGGTCTGCCAGTGGGGCATGAGCGACAAGTTCGGCCCCATGAGCTACGGCGACGACGGCCAGCAGGTCTTCCTCGGCCGCGACTTCATGCAGCACAAGGACTACTCCGACGAGACCGCGCGCTTGATCGACGCCGAGATCCGCCGCTTTGTGGACGAGGGCTACCAGCGCGCCAAGAAGCTTCTGTCCGAGAACATGGACCACCTGCACAAGATCGCCGAGGCGCTGCTTGAGCGTGAATCCGTGAGCGGAGATGAGATCGACATGCTCATGCGCGGCGAGACCCTGCCTCCGCCGGTTGATGAGGGCAGCGTGCGCACCGCGGCCAAGGCCTATGAGGAAATGAGCCGCAAGTTCGGCGATACGCCCCCGCCCGCGACCCCCGGTGTGACCGGCGGCGCGTCTGGCGCAGCGGCCTCAACGCCCGGCTCGGACGCTGGCAAGGCCCCGGAGGCCGAGTTCAAGCTGGAAGAAGTGCCCCCGACCCCGGTGCGCAAGCCCTACAAGCCGGAGCGGGACGAAGAGTGATCGGTTCCGCGACCTGGACCATAGCGGGGGGCAGGGTGCTTGGCCCTGCCCCCTTTTTGCTGGCTGGCATAGTGAATGCCACGCCGGACTCCTTTTATGACGGCGGGCGGCACAATGCGCCCGCCGCCGCCGTTTCCCAGGGGCGCAAGCTGCTTGATGAGGGCGCGCACCTGCTGGACGTGGGCGGGGAGAGCACCCGGCCCGGCGCGCCGCAGGTTTCCGAGGCCGAGGAGCTGGAACGCGTCGTGCCGGTGATCCGCGAATTGTCGCAGCTGTCGCCGCGGGACATGGACGGCCTGCCCGGCCCCTTTCCGGTTCTGGCGGTGGATACCTACAAGGCCAGGGTGGCCGTCGCGGCTCTTGAAGCCGGGGCGCTGGTGGTCAACGACGTATCCGCCTGCCGTTTCGATCCCGCCTTGCTGGACGTGGTGGGGCAGATGAAGCCCGGCTATGTGCTTATGCACAGCCAAGGCGAGCCGCGCACCATGCAGAACGACCCGCGCTACGGCGATGTCGTGGACGACATCTGCGCGTTTTTCGAGGAGCGCCTGGGCGTTCTCACCGGGGCGGGCCTGCCCGAGGCCAACATCGTGCTTGACCCCGGCATCGGATTTGGCAAACTGCTGGAGCATAATCTCGCGATTCTGCGTGGTATAGAGCGGTTTGGAAAATTTGGCCGCCCGGTATATATGGGCTTGTCCAACAAGACTCTCTGGGGCACACTGCTAGGCCTGGGGCCACAGGAACGGCAGCAGGCCACGGCCACGGCCACGGGCCTGCTTGTGGCGCGCGGGGTGCTGGTGCACCGCGTGCATGAGGTGGCCCTGTCGCGGCAGGCCGCGCGCATCGCCGCGGCGATTTCGTAGGCGACAGTCTTTTCAGCACAAGGCGTGGGGATGGAGTATCTCATCGGGTTCAATGTGGCCTGGCGCGAGGCCCTGGATATTCTGCTCGTGGCGGCGATCTACGCCTACATCATCCACTTGGTGCGCGGCACGCGCGCGGTGGCGGTGATCTACGGCTTGGTGCTGGTGCTTCTGGTCTATTACCTGTCCAACGAACTGGGCCTGTATTCCCTCAACTGGCTCTTGACGAACTTCCTTGGCTCCATCGTGCTCATCATCATAATTTTGTTCCAGGGCGACCTGCGCCGGGCTCTGGCGCAGATGGGCGCCGGACGCTTCTGGAAAAAGCCGCAGCTCTCCGACGCCATCGTCGAGGAGCTGTCCCAGGCGGTCATGTCCCTGGCCAAGTCCAAGGTTGGCGCGCTTATTGTTATTGAGCGCTACGAGCCCCTTGGCGAGGTCATCGAGCGCGGCGTGCCCATGGACGCGGTGATCACAGCCTCGCTTTTGAGCACCATTTTTCAGGTTGGCACCCCCCTGCACGACGGCGCGGTGGTCATCCGCCGGGGCCGCATCGCCGCGGCCGGGTGCATCCTGCCCCTGTCCTCCAAGCTCAAGGCGCAGAGCCTCTTCGGCACGCGCCACCGCGCGGCGCTGGGCATCAGCGAGGAATCCGACTCCCTGTCCATCGTGGTTTCCGAGGAGCGCGGCACCGTGTCCATCGCCATGAGCGGCCGTCTCACAACCTCCTTGAACGACCTGCGCCTGCGCCGGGTCATCAAGAACGCCCTGGAGCGCTAGCCGTGCTCAAGAACTGGAAAGACGTCGCCATCGCCCTGGCCCTGGCCATCCTCACCTGGTACCTGCTTACCGGACGTGAGAAAGTGGAGGCCTGGGTGGACATGAGCGTGGAAATGACCAACGCGCCCGAAGGCCTTACCATCCGCAAGGGACTGGTCAGCAAGATAGAGGTGCGCGTGCGCGGGCCAAAGGGCCTGGTGCGCTCCCTCGACCGCCGCAAGTGGACCTATTCCCTTGATGTCTCCCGCCTCAAGGTGGGCGAGAACCTCGTGGACATCGACCGCGAGCGCATCCCGCTCTCCATGGCCTATGAGGTGGTGGAGGTGAAGCCCTCGCGCCTGATTCTGACCGTGGACCGCATCGCCAAGAAGGACGTTCCCGTCATCGCAGAATGGCGCGGGGCCCTTCGGCCCGACTACCGCCTGCTGGAGATCAAGACCCAGCCGGAGGTGGTTGAGGTGCGCGGCGCGGAGCGCCAGGTGAAGCAGATGACCCAGGCCCGCGTGGCCGTGCAGCTTGATTTCGACGATCCGCCAGCCCTGTGGTCCGAGGACGTGCCCATCAAGCTGGCTGACGGGGTTGAAGCCAACCCTGGACAGGTGAAGGTGAGCCTGCGCTTCGGGCCGGAGATCAAGACCGCCTGGGTGCGTGTGCCTGTGAAGTTGCAGACCGGCCCGGGCCTGCAGGCCCAAAGCGCGCAGAAGTTCATTCGCGTGCAGGTGGAGGGTCCGGTGCCCCTGCTGCGCGAGGCCGAGGCCGGGCGCGACATTGAAGGCCTTGCCGCCGTGGTGTCCCTGCCCGGCGGGCTCAAGCCCGGCCGTCATCCTGTGCGCTATGAACTCAAGATCCCGGACGGCTTCCGCGTGCTCTCCCGCCAGACGGAGACTGTGGACGTGACCATCCGCAAGTAGCTTTTTTATGAGCGCCCCTTTGGCGCAAGGAGACCCCTCGTTCATGCGTGAAAAGCTTTTCGGCACCGACGGCCTGCGCGGCCGCGTCAACGAATATCCCATGACTCCGGAAGTGGCCCTGCGCCTGGGCCTCGCCGCAGGGCAGAAGTTCCGCAACGGCAAGCGCAGGCACAAGGTCATCATCGGCAAGGACACGCGCCTTTCGGGCTATGTGTTCGAGACCGCGCTGACCAGCGGCTTCTGCGCCGTGGGCATGGACGTATTTCTGGTCGGGCCCATGCCCACTCCGGCCATCAGCTTCCTTACGCGGAACATGCGCGCCGACCTCGGCGTGGTCATCTCCGCCTCGCACAATCCCTTCCACGACAACGGCATCAAGTTCTTCGACCACGAGGGCTTCAAGCTGCCCGACGAGGTGGAAAGCGAGATCGCCGCGCTGGTCCTGGCCGAGAATCCGGCCTGGGATTTTCCCGCGCCGGAGCGTGTGGGCCGCGCCAAGCGCATTGTGGACTCCTGGGGCCGCTACATCGTGTATCTGCAGCACACCTTCCCGCGTGAGATGACCCTCTCCGGCATGAAGATCGTGCTGGATTGCGCCCACGGCGCGGCCTACGGCGGCGCCCCGCAGATGTTCGAGGAACTGGGGGCCGAGGTCATCGCCATGGGCGTTTCGCCCAACGGCGTGAACATCAACGAAGGTTGCGGCAGCCTCCACCCGGACAAGCTGGCGGAGAAAGTGCGCGAGGTCGGGGCCGACATCGGCCTGGCGCTCGATGGCGACGCCGACCGGCTCATCGTGGTGGACGAACAGGGCAAGATCCTGGACGGCGACCAGATCATGGCCCTGTGCGCCCAGGACATGCTGGAGCAGGGCAAGCTCGCCGGGGGCCTGCTCGTGGCCACGGTCATGAGCAACATGGCCCTGGAAATGTTCATGCGCGACCAGGGCGGCAGGCTGCTGCGCACCCCGGTGGGCGACCGCTACGTGGTGGAGGCCATGCGCCGCGAAGGCGCCATGCTCGGCGGCGAGCAGTCCGGCCACCTGATTTTCATGGAGCATTCCACCACAGGAGACGGCACCCTGGCCGCGCTCCAGCTTTTGCGCATCATGTGCCAGAAGAATCTGCCCTTGTCGCTTCTGGCACACCTCATCGAGCCCTTCCCCCAGGTCATGGTCAACGTGCGCGTGGAGAAGAAGGTGCCCTTCGAGGAATTGCCGGAGGTGGGCCGCGCCGTGGCCCAGGCCGAGGCCGACATGAAGGGCCGGGGCCGCGTGCTCTTGCGCTACTCCGGCACGGAGCCCAAGGCCCGCGTCATGGTTGAGGGCGAGGACACCGACCGCGTGACCCAGTACGCCAACGACATCGCCGAGCTTTTGGAACGCAGCCTGCGTTCCTAGCATCGCAGCAGCAGGAGGTAGCCCATGGACGTGCGCAAGGTCGTCATTCCCGTCGCCGGTTGGGGCACCCGATCCCTGCCCGCCACCAAGAACATCCCCAAGGAGATGCTGCCCATCTTCAAGAAGCCGGTGGTGCAATACGTGGTGGAGGAGGCCCAGGCCTCCGGCATCGACACTGTGGTGCTCGTCACCAGCCAGAACAAGACCATCATCGAGGACCATTTCGACCACAACCTGACCCTTGAGAACCTGCTGGAGCGCAAGGGCAAGACCAAGCAGCTGGACGAGATCCGCGAAGTGGCGAACATGGTGAACATCATCGCCGTGCGCCAGAAGATCCAGCTGGGCCTGGGCCACGCCGTGCTCTGCGCGCGCGAGGTGTGCAAGAATGAAGCCTTCGCCGTCATGGTGGGCGACGACCTGATGTTCGGCATGAAGCCCGGCATCCAGCAGCTGCTCGATGTGGCCAAGGCCGAGAACATGGCCGTGGTCGGCGTCATCGAGGTGCCGGAGGGCAAGGTGGACCGCTATGGGATCATCGAGGGCGAGGAATACCGCCCCGGCGTGTACCGCGTGCGCAACCTGGTGGAAAAGCCCGCCGTGGGCAGCGCCCCTTCGCGCCTGGCCATCGTGGGCCGCTATGTGCTGACGCCCGATATTTTCGACTACCTGGAGAAGCTGGAGCCCGGCGTGGGCGGCGAGCTGCAGCTCACCGACGCCTTGCAAGGCCTGGCCGCCAAGAACCGCCTGCTGGCGGTGAAGCTGCGCGGCCAGCGCTTCGACGCAGGCGACTGGGTGGAATACCTCACGGCCAACATCTACTTCGCCCTGCACGACGAGGATCTGCACGACGACCTCGTGCGCCGTATCCACGAACTCGTGCCGTGCAAGGGCAAATAGAGCCCTTCCGGGCTTGCGGGGTGATTGCGTGAGCGGAACCGGGCCCAGCGCATGGAACGTGTGGCTGGCAAGCCCGCCCTATGCGGCGCTCACCTACCTGTGGCCGGACTGGCTGCCCGCGCCCGTGCAGGGTTTGCGAGTGCTGGCCCCCTTGAGCCGGGGCCTGCGCGTGGGCGTTCTGCAAGGCCCCTGCGAAACGCCGCCCGAAGGGGTGGACCTGAAGCCGCTGCTCTGGCCCCTGGAGCAGACCCCGGTGCTCGATCCCGACACACTCGAGCTTGTGCGCGACCTGGCGGCCCGGCACATGGCCCATCCTGGCCGGGTGCTCGAGCTCATCTTGCCGCGCGGCCTGCGCACGGCCCAGGTGCGTTTCGACGTTGAGCACAAGGACTTTCCCCGCAGGCTGGCGCCCAAGGCCCTGGCCGAACTGGCGCCCGAGCGTTTGGCCGCCCTGGCCGAGGTGTGGGGCCAGGGGCGCATGCGCGTGCGCGTAAGCCTCAAGCGCCAAGCCGAGGAACTGTACGCCTGTCTGTCGGCCGATCCGCCCTGGGCCGTGCGGCCCAATGCCGTGAACCAGTTGCGCCTGCTTGAACGCCTGTTCGAGAACGGGCCCATGAGCCTGGGCATGCTCAAGGCCGCCTTTGGCCCTCCGGGGCAGCTGGCCCTGCAGAAGCTGACCCAGGCCGGGCTGGTGCGGCTGGGCGATCCCGATGAAACCGCAGTCGAGACCGACGACGCCCCGGCCGTGACGCCCGATCCGCCGGAGTGCGCGCCGGTGTCCGGCCTTACGGCCACGGACGAGCAGCGCGCGGCCCTGGACGCGCTTTTGCCTGCGCTGGAAAGCCCGCAGGCCAAAATGTCCCTGTTGCACGGCGTCACCGGCAGCGGCAAGACCCATGTGTATTTCGAGCTGACGCGCCGGGCCCTGGCCCTGGGGCGCTCGGTGCTGCTCCTTGCGCCGGAGGTGGCGCTGGCCAGCCAGCTGTGGCGGCAGGTGCGCGCGGCCTTCCCCGAGGCCGAGGCCTATTTCTCCCACGGCTACCAGACGCCCTCGCGCCGGGAGGAGACCTTCTCCCGCGTGGCCGCGGCCAAGGGGCCGGTGCTGGTTGTCGGCACGCGCTCGGCCCTGTTTCTGCCCCTGCGCAACCTCGGCCTGCTGGTCCTCGACGAGGAGCACGACGAGTCCTACAAGCAGGAGGAACGCCTGCCGTACCACGCCAAGGAGCTGGCCTTCACGCGCATCCGGCGTTCCGGGGGGCTTTTGGTCCTGGGCAGCGCCACGCCGGACGTGAAGACCTTCCACGCCGCGCAGTCGGGCCAGCTGCCGTGCGCCACCCTGGCGCGGCGCGTGGGCTGTCGGCCCATGCCCGCCGTGCGCCTGGCGGACATCACCGGTCTCAAGGCCGACGAGCCCTTTGCACCGGACGCCCTGTCCGCCATCCGCGAGACTCTGGACGCGGGCCAGCAGGTCATCGTCATGCTGAACCGCCGGGGCTACGCGCCGGTGATGTATTGCATGAACTGCGAGGAAGTGCCCAAGTGCCCGGACTGCCAGGTGGGCCTGACCTACCACAAGCTGCGCGAGCGCCTGACCTGCCACTACTGCGGTTTTTCGCACCCCTATCCCATGCCCTGCGCCAAGTGCGGCGGCACCATGTTCGTGCCCATGGGCGACGGCACCGAGCGCCTGGAGGAATACTTCCAGCGCACCCTGGGGCACGAGGTGTCCATCCTGCGCATGGACCGCGACAGCGCCCGCAGGCAGGAGCGCCTGGACGAGATCCTCCGGCGCTTCTCCAGCGGCGAGGGGCAGGTGCTTGTGGGCACGCAGATGCTCTCCAAGGGGCACCACTTTCCGGGCGTGACGCTGGTGGTGGTGGCCAACGCGGACATGGGCCTCAACCTGCCGGACTACCGCGCGGCCGAACGCACCTTCCAGCTTCTGGTGCAGGTGTCCGGCCGGGCGGGCCGGGGCGAGCGCCCGGGCCAGGTCATCATCCAGACGCGCAACCCGGGGCATCCGTTCTGGGATTTCGTCCTCAGCGCGGATTACACGGGCTTCTACGAGCGGGAGATCGCCCAGCGGCAGCGCTTCCGCTATCCGCCCTTCGCCAAGCTGGCGCTTCTGCGCCTTTCCTGCCCGGCGGAGGCCGAGCACGTGCAGCAGGGCCTCACCGTGTTCGCCAAGACCCTGCGCGAGACCGCCCGGCCCCTGGGCGTGGACGTCTTGGGTCCGGCCCCGGCCCCGCTGGCCCAGCTGAAAGGCCGCAAGCGCTTCAACTGCCTTCTCAAATGCGCGGACTGGCAGGCCATCCGCAGCCTGTACTGCGCGCTGAACCGCCCTGGCGCAGCGCCGGAGGCCTTCCGCCTGGACCTCGACCTCGATCCCGTAAACATGCTCTAGCGCAAGTCCTCGACAAGAGGCGCGGCCGCATGTATCCAAACCGCATGAGCCATTTCTACGCACTGCGTCGTACCCTCGGCATCTGCGCCCTTGCGGCGCTTCTTTTTGCGCCCGCCCAGGCCTTTGCCCAGCAGAAGATCGGCTTTGTGAACCCGCAGCGCGTGGTGAACGAGACCCGGCTTGGGCAGATGGCCAAGGCCGACCTGGCCCGCTATGTTGCGGAAAAGGACCGCCTGGCCAAGGAGAGCGCCTCTCAACTGGCCGTTCTGCGCAAGGAATCCGAGGCCACCGCCCTTTCCGCCGCGGAGCGCGCCCGGCGCGAGGAAGCCTATCGCCGCAAGAGCCGCCTGCATGAGACCCTGCTGCAGGAGAACGCCCGCGACATCAAGGCCGAGGAAGCCAAGCTGCTGCAGTACGTCATGCGACGTGCCGACGCGGTGCTGGAGGACATCGGCAAAAAAGGCGGCTACGCCATCATCATCACCGACCCCGCGGCCGTGGGCTATGTGGACAAGGCCAACACGGACCTGACGGAACGCGTGGCCCGGGAACTCGACGCACGGGGCAAATGACATGCGCCTTTCGCCTATTCCGACCCGACTGTTTCTTGCAACTCTTCTCCTCCTCCTGTTGAACGCCGCCGCCCTGGCCGAGGAACCCCGCTGGGGCCGCCTGTACGTGGTCACGGGCAATGTCTCCGTGCGCGAAAGCCCGGCGGACGGCGCGCTCAAGGTGCGCGTGCTCAAGGCCGGGCAGACCGTGCGCGTGGATTTTCAGGACGAGGCCTGGGCCGCTGTGTTCGATCCCTGTCT
>NZ_DATMYK010000292.1:0-2328 GCF_035560995.1 Humidesulfovibrio sp.
TCGTCATTCTCACTCCTCGATGCGGCAATGCCCGAAGGCCCCCCGCATCTGCGGGCGGTGTAGCAGAAACCCGCGCGGGACGCAAAGCCCCGTCGCGCCCCCGCCGTGCTGAAAAACTAGTGCGCCGCCCGGC
Source organism: Humidesulfovibrio sp. (assembly GCF_035560995.1). GTDB lineage: Bacteria > Desulfobacterota > Desulfovibrionia > Desulfovibrionales > Desulfovibrionaceae > Humidesulfovibrio. The sequence continues at coordinate 134 of NZ_DATMYK010000292.1, forward strand.
CCGCCAGCTTGGCGGCCAGCTTCACGGCGGCCACGGCATCGCGGGAAAAGCCGTCCGCCCCGATGGACTGGGCAAAGGCCTCGGTGACCACGGCCCCGCCGATCATCACCTTCATGCCCAGGCCGCGCTCTCGGATGAGCTTCACCGTGTCCTCCATGCGCACCATGGTGGTGGTCATGAGGGCGGACAGGCCGATGACCTGCGCCCCGACCTTTTCGGCCTCGTCCACGATCTGCGCGGCGGGCACGTCCTTGCCCAGGTCGAAGACCTCGAAGCCGTGGTTCTTGAGCATCAGGCAGACGATGTTCTTGCCGATGTCGTGGATGTCGCCCTCCACCGTGGCCATGACGATGGGCGTCTTCTTCTCCGCCCGGCCGCTGGCCAGAAGCAGCGGCTCCAGCCGGGCGAAGCCCGCCTGCATGGCCTCGGCGCTGCGCAGCAGCTGGGGCAGGAAGTACTCCTTGCGCTCGTACTTCTGGCCCACCTCAAGGATGCCCGGAATGAGCGCCTCGTCCACCAGCTTGAAGGGGTCGCCCCCATCCGCCAGGGCGGCTTCGATCATGGCCAAGAGGCCCGCCTTGTCGCCCAGGATGACGGCTTCCTGAGGCGTGGTGGCCTTGCCCGCGCCCGGCGCGCCGCCAGCGGCGGCTCCGCTCCCGCCCGTGCCCGGCGTCCAGTTGGCGTACGCGCCGATGTAGCACGAGGCCTGGGCGTCCCGCGCCAGCAGCACCTCGGCCGAGGCCGCGACCTCGCGCAGACGCTGGCTGGCCGGATTGGCGATGCAGGACGACAGCCCCGCACCCATGGAAAGGGCCAGGAAGGTGGAATTCAGAAGCTCGCGCGCGGGCAGGCCGAAGCTCACGTTGGACAGGCCCATGGTGGTGGGCAGGCCCAGGGTCTCCCGGCAATGGCGGATGGTATCAAGACAGTGGCGCGCGGCCAGGGCCTTGGACGACACCGTGAGCACCAGGGCGTCTACCATGATGAGCCGGCGCGGAATGCCCAGCTCGTCGGCCTGCTTGAGCAGGCGCTCGATGACCGCGATACGCTCCGCCGCGGTGTAGGGCAGCTTGCGGCCCTCCAGGGGCAGCAAAATAAAGGGCGCGCCGAACTTCTTGCACAGGGGCCCAAGCAGCTCCATGCGGCCCGGCTCGCCGCTGATGGAGTTCACGAGCGGCGAACCCGCCTGGGTCCACAGGGCGTTCTCCATGGCCACGGGGTCGGAAGTGTCGAGGGACAGCGGCATCTCGAAGCGCGAGGAAAGGGCCATGGAAAGCGAGGGCAGCACCAGCTTCTCGTCCACCATGGGCGCACCCACGTTGACGTCGAGCACGCCCGCGCCCTGGGCGATCTGCTCCGTGGCCAGGCGCAGGGCCTCGGCGTGGCCGTTCTGCACCAGCTCCTCGGCCAGCACCTTCTTGCCCGTGGGATTGATGCGCTCGCCGATGATGACCAGCGGATTCTCCCAGCCGAAGGGCACGGACGCGGACCGGCAGGTGACCACCAGGGGCGATTTGTCCTCCGGGTCCGGCTTGGCGTAGGGCATCTCGCCCAGGCTGGCGCGCAAGGCGCTGATGTGCGCGGGCGTGGTGCCGCAGCAGCCGCCCAAAAACTTCGCGCCCATTTCGGCAAAGGCGCGGCACTGGCGGGCAAAGTCGTCCGGCCCCAGGCGGAACACGGTGCGGCCCGCCTCGTCCAGCTCCGGCAGGCCCGCGTTGGGTTGAACAAGCAGCGGGGTGGAAAGCCGGGGCAGCATGGCGCGCACGATGTCCACGATCTGCTCCGGCCCGGCGGAACAGTTGGTGCCGAGGAGATCCACGCCCAGGTTCTGCATGGTGTCGATGAAGGTGAGCGGCGTGGTGCCGGTCAGGGACTTCTCGCCCTCGAAGGTCATGGTGATGGCCACGGGCAGATCGCAGACCTCGCGGGCAGCCATGACGATGGCCTTGGCCTCGGCCAGATCGAACTGGGTCTCGCCGATGATGAGGTCGGCCCCGCCCTCCACCAGGCCCTGGATCTGCTCGCGGTAGGCGGCCACCATGTCGCGGAAGGACAGCTCGCCCAGAGGCTGCACGAAGTGCCCGGTGGGGCCCACGCTGCCCGCCACAAAGGCGCGGCCTGCCACGGCCTGCTTCGCCGTCCTGGCCAGCTCTCGGTTCAGCGCGCGCACGTCCACGCCGGGGTCGAGCTTGAAG
>NZ_DATMYK010000293.1:0-8241 GCF_035560995.1 Humidesulfovibrio sp.
GGCTTGCTGGTGGACCAGCCCGAACCGGAACCGGACTTGCCGGAACCTGATTTGCCGGAGCCGGACTTGCCGGGGCCGCCGGGCTTGCCGCCGCTGCGGGGGCCCTTGGGGCGCGAGGGTTTCTTGGAATCAGTCATGGGAACCTCCAGGGTTCTTCCGGCACTTTTGCACAAGCTTGCCAGACGAAAAGTTCGGGTGTAGGGTATGGTGTCTTTTTACGTATCCAACTATCGGCGCACGGGGCTTGGCCGCTTTCCAGCCGCCCGTCAGTCCCCAGGAGTCCTTCTCCACCCGCGCCGCCGACCGGAGGAACGAATATTGATGAAGAATCTTATGCGATTATCCTTGACCACACTAGGCAGCCTCTGTCTGCTGGCGTCGCTCTGGTCGTGCTCGGCCATGAATATCGACAACGCAGGTCCTGTCAAGGCCCAGGCCCCGGATTCCCAGCGCCAGGCCGCAGGCGTGGCCCCCGTCAAAAGCGGGCTGCTGGCCGCCCAAAGCCGCGGCATGAACCCACCGGGCAGCCGCACCCCGGTGCTCGACAACGACGTCGACCTCGAACCCGAACTCTCCGCCGTGCCCCTGACCCCTGGCCAGACCGGCACCCTGCTCGAGCCTGAAGTCACCGGCCCGCTGCCGCAAACCCCGCAGCTCACCGAGGAACAGCGCCGCATCCTGGGCCAGAAGTCCGGCCTGGACTTCGACCTCGACCTTTTCGACTCCCAGGAAGTGGAACGCTACTTCGCCTACTACACCGGCCCCGCGCGCGAGACCTTCGCCCGCTGGCTCAAGCGCTCCGAGGCGCACCTGCCCCACGTGCGCGAAAGCCTGCTGCGCAACGGCCTGCCCCAGGATCTGGCCATGCTGCCCTTCGCGGAGTCCGGCTACAACTGCAACGCTTACTCCTGGGCCGGCGCGGGCGGCATGTGGCAATTCATGCCCTACACCGGCCGCAAGTACGGCCTCACCGTGGACTGGTGGATCGACGAACGCCGCGACCCCAAGCTTTCCACCGAGGCCGCGGCCAAGTATCTGTCCTTCCTGAACGACATGTTCGGCGACTGGTATCTGGCGCTGGCCGCGTACAACGCGGGCGAGGGCAAGATCTCCCGCGCGCTGGAGATGACCAACGCCGAGGACTTCCTCGACTTGGTGAGCCAGAACGACCGCCTGAACCGCGCCATGCGCCTCAAAACCGAGACCCAGCACTACGTGCCCAAGTTCGTGGCCATCACCAAGATCTTCCAGAACCTGGAGGCCCTCGGCTTCGAGCCCGTGAACTGGGGCGCCGCGCCCAAGCTTGAGACCGTGCAGGTTCCCGGCGGCACCGACCTGCTGGCCCTGGCCAAGTCGGGCGGCATGAGCTGGGAAGAATTCCATTCGCTGAACCCGGCCTTTCGCCGCCAGGTGAGCCCGCCGGACCGCAACGTCACCGTCAGCATCCCCAAGGACAAGACCCAGCCCATGCTGGCCTATCTGCAGAACCCCAGCATCCTGCCCCACGCGGGCTTCATCGCCCACACGGTGCAGAAGGGCGACAACCTGCGCACCCTGGCCAAACGCTACCGCGTGCCCCAGGAAGTGATCTCCCAGATCAACGGCGCGGGCGCCCAGGCCATGAAGCCCGGCCAGTGCATCATGGTGCCGCAGAGCAGCGTGGGCGAGGCCATGCCCGAGGGCCTGAAGAAGACGCGCAAGATCGCCGCCTCCCGCGCCAACTATGAAGTGGGCAAGGCCGACACGGCCTGGTCCATCAGCAAAAAGTACAAGGTCAGCGTCAAAACCCTGGTGGAGGCCAACGGCCTGCCCAGCAGCAAAGCCATCAAGCCCGGCATGAAACTGAACATCCCCGACGCCTCGGACCAGGCCACCAAGAAGACCCGCGTGCAGGCCGCCAAGGCGCGCGAGCAGGTGACCCGCTACACCGTGCGCCAGGGCGATACTGTCTATTCCCTGTCCAAGAAGTTCGGCGTCACGGCCGAGGCCCTCAAAGGCTGGAACAAGATCAAGGGCACCGAGCTGCGCGCGGGCGAAAGCCTGAAGGTTTACGCACAGTAACGGCCAAGCAAGCGCAGACGAAGGCCCCCTGGACGCAAGTCCCGGGGGCCTTTTTTTTAGCCGTGGCCGCGCGCTTCGACGCCTCAGCGCTTCAGCCCCTTCTTCACCTCCCGCACCATCCGGCCGAAGGCCTTGTCCTTGCGCCGCTTCTCCAGGCGCGACAACGCATGGTGCTCCGACTCCTTCCTGAGCTTGAGGTAACCCGCATAGCGCGCCGGGGCGATCTCTCCGCCCTCCACGGCGGCGCGCACGGCGCAGCCGGGTTCGTCCAGATGGGTGCAATCGGCGTAACGGCACAGAGCGGCATGAGCCGCGATATCCGCGAACTCCAGTTCCAGGCCGCCCTCCGCTCCCATGAGACCGAATTCGCGCATGCCCGGCGTGTCGATCAAAAGCGCGCCCTGGTCCAGGGTGACGAGCTGGCGGCGCGTGGTGGTGTGGGTGCCCTCGCCCGTGCCGCTCAAGCCACCCGTCTCAAAGGCCTCGCGGCCCAGCAGCCGGTTCAGGAGCGTTGTTTTGCCCGCGCCAGAGGAGCCGAGAAGGCAGCAGGTTCTGCCGGGGGCAAGAGCTTGCCGCAAGGCGCCGAGCCCCTCCCCCGTGACGCAGCTCACGGCCAGGGCGCGTGCGCCGGTGACGGAGCGGATGACCTCGAGGCTGCGTTCCGTCTCCTCCGGGGCCAGCAGGTCCGTCTTGGTCAAGAGCACCACCGGCTCCACCCGGCCGTCCGCCGCGGCCACCAGGTAGCGCTCCAGCCGGGCCGGGTTGAAGTCGTGCTGGCCGGATTGCACGATGAGGGCCGCGTCCACATTGGCGGCGATCATCTGATACCGCGCGGACGCGCCGGGCGTCCTGCGCCGCAGGAAGCTCCTGCGCGGCAGCACGTGGTGGATGATGGCCGCCGCGCCGCCGTCGTAATGGCGGGCCCCCACCCAGTCGCCCACGCAGGGCAGTTCCTCCGGGCTTTCGATGTGAAAGGACAGCTTGCCGGACAGCTCCGCCGGAACCTCTCCCGCTTCGCTGAGAATGCGGCAGGAACCCCGGTCCACGGCGCATACGCGCGCCAGATCGCAGCCATTCAGATCCAGTTCGGCGGCGCGCTCGGCGAACCAGGCGCAAAAACCCATTGCGTTCAAATCCATTGTCTTCTCTCCAGAACGGCCCGCCGGAGCGGGCCCCAATGCGTCCAGGGACAACCAGGGCGCGGCTGCCGGTCCCCGCCTGCGGATGCGGACGGAGGACAAGCGCGGCGCCATGGCGTGCATGTGGCCGGTCAACGGCGCGGAATGCGCCGTGCGGGCAGGTTGCCGGACGAGAGAAGAGGAGGCTGGCCGGGATGCCGGGCCAGTCGGGTGCGGATGGGGCAGGACGCCCCGCAAGCGCAAGGCTCCCGGCGGGCGGGAGGCTTACGCCTTGGGGTTCCTACTGGCCGCGGCTCTCGCCGGCAACCAGGGGAACACTATCCAGAATGCTGCTGTTCAAAAAACACCTCTTGGGGAAAAAGGATGTGCTTCGCGAGAGATACCCAGCAGGCGGCCGAGCGTCAAGGGCGGCCGATCGCCCGGCGCGGACCGGCGGCCTACTCGTCCCGCGCGGCCTCGTCCCGGGCCAGCAGCCCGGCCAGTTCCGCCTCGGACAGGGGCGGATGGAAATAGAAGCCCTGCACGGCCTCGCAGCCCAGGGCCACCAGCAGGTCCAGCTGCTCGCGGGTCTCCACGCCCTCGGCCACCATGCTCAGGCGCAGGCTGCCCGCCAGGGCGGCGATGGCCCCGACCAGGGCGCGGCTGTCCGCGTCCTCGCGCGGCAGGTCGCGCACGAAGGAGCGGTCGATCTTGAGCAGGTCAACGGGGAAGCGCTGCAGGTAGGCCAGAGAGGAATAGCCGGTGCCGAAGTCGTCGATGGCGAGCGAAACGCCCAGGGCTTTGAGTCTGCGCATGGCCGAAAGCGCGGTCTCCGGGTCGCCCATGAGAGTGGATTCCGTGAGCTCCAGCTTGAGCAGGGCCGGGGGCAGGCCGGTTTCGCGCAGCACCTGGCGCACGGTGTCCACGATGTCCGGCTGGGCGAACTGCCGGGCCGAGAGGTTCACCGCCAGGGTGAGGCGGCGCGCGGCGGCGAAGCGCTTGCGCAGGGAGGTCATTTGCCTGCAGGCCAGACGCAGCACCTGCTCGCCCAGGGGCACGATGAGCCCGGACTCCTCCGCGTGGGAGATGAAGGCATGGGGCGTGACCAGTCCGCGCGTGGGGCTTTGCCAGCGGGCCAGGGCCTCCACGCCAAGCATGCGCGCGCCGTCGGCGCTCATGATGGGCTGGTAGTAGACCAGGAACTCGTCCCGCTCCAGTCCCCGGCGCATGTCCGCGTCCAGGGCCAGCAGTTCCTGGGCGCGGCGCAGCATGCCCGGATGAAACAGGCGCACGCGGTCCCGGCCGGAGTCCTTGGCGCGGTGCATGGCCAGATCGGCGTTCTGCAGCACATGCTCGGCCGCCACGCCTTCTTCGGCGGGCCCCAGCACCACGCCCACGCTGGCGGTCAGGCGCACCTCCTGGCCTTCCACGTTCATGGGCCGGGAAAGGGCCCGCAAGGCCTCGGCAAGCGCGGCCTGGGCGTCGTCTGCGCTCTCGGCCCGGTCCACGAGAAGCACGAATTCGTCGCCGCCGAAGCGGCACACGCCGCCCTTGTCGGCCAGGCCCTGCGCCAGCCTGCGCGCGGCCTCCACCAGCACGTGGTCGCCAAACGAGTGGCCCAGGCTGTCGTTCAGCATCTTGAAGCGGTCCAGATCGGCAAAGGCCACGGCAAAGGGCAGCTCGTCGCGGCGCGAACGGTCCAGGGCCTGCTGGATGCGCTCCAGACACAGGGCGCGGTTGGGCAGCCCGGTGAGGGAGTCGTGCAGGGCCTTGAACACCAGCTGCTGCTCCATGCGTTTGCGGGCGCTGATGTCGGCCATGACCATGATGCCCGCCTGGATGCTGCCATCGCCCGCGCGCACGGGGCTGGCGTTGGCCAGAAGCCAGCGCTCCGGCCCGAGGGGACCGCCCGAGCCGCCATCGGCGAGAAAGAAGCGCACCTCCTGGTCGCGGGTGCATTCGCCGGTCATCAACGCGCGGGAAAGGGGCGTCTCGCCGGGGGTCACCACCTCTCCGCCTTCGTCCTCGAAGCGCCAGATGGGCAGATGGCCGTTCACGTCCATGCCCACCAGGATTTCAGGCTCCACGCCGAGCATGCTGGCGGCGGCGTTGTTGGCGATGCTCACCCGGCCCGTGGCCGCATCGCCGATGACGATGCCCCAGGGCGCCTGCTCAAGGGAGGCCCGGAACAGGGCGCGGGTGCGCTCCAGCTCCTGCTCCAGCCGCTTCTTTTCCGTGATGTCGCGGCCGAAGGCGCAAATATACTCCTCGTCGCCGAAGCGCATGTAGAAGGCCTTGATCTCCTTCAACACCGGCCGGCCGTCGCGGGTGCGCTGCACGGTTTCGAAGCTGCAGGGACTCTGGCGCACGCGCTGGTGCAGGCGGAAGACCTCGTCGGGCGTGTAGGCGGGGTCCAGGTCGCTCATGGGCACGTCGAGGAGCTCCTGGCGGGGGTAGCCCAGGCTGCGCGCCACTGCCTCGTTGACGTAGGCGACGGTTCCGTTGGGCCGGGTGAGGTAGATCTCCTCCACGCCAGCGTCGATGAAGAACTTGAAGCGGGCCAGTTCACGTTCGGCCTGGCGCGTGTTGGTCGTGTCCTGAAACACGGCCACCCCGGCGCGCACGCGGCCCTGGGCGTCGCGAACGGGCGCGGCGTTGGTCAGCACCCAACGCTCGGTGCCGTCCGGGAACACGATGCGGTACTCTACGCCCTCGGTGGTCTGCCCGCGCCGCAAGGCGGCCACTATGGGCTGGTCCTCAAGGGGCACATATTTTCCGCTGGCCTCATAGACCCGCCAAGGCGTGCCCTCCGTGGCGGCGATCAAGGTCGGGGCGCTCTCCAGCCCGAGGATGCGCAGGGCCTCGGAGTTGAACACCAGGGGCGCGGTATTGTCCTCATGGGCGATGATGATGCCCGAGGGCGACTGGTCGATGGCCGAGGTGAGCAGATCCTGGGTCTTGCGGTGGCGGGCCATCTCGGCCAGGAGGTTGTCGCGCAGCAGGTCGGTCTCGCGGCTGCGCGCCTCGGCCGCGCGGCGCAAGCGCCGCGCCCGGGCGAGCACCAGAAGGCTTGCGCCCAGCAGCGCAAGCCCGGCGGCAAGGCCCGGCAACCAGGGCGGCAGGGAAAGGGCGTTCTCGCCCTGAGGCCGCTCCAGCGCGCGTATTTCCGCCGGGTTCATGGACTCGAACCCGGCGTTCAGTCTGGCCAGGAGGGCCTGGTCCGCCCCGCGCACGACGGCGCGCAGGGCTCCGCCAGGGAAGCGGCGCAGCAGGGTAAAGCGCTCCGGCGGGCCCAAGGCCCGCAGCCGGTGCTCCATGGCGGGCACGGGGCCGACTGCCACACGCACCTGATCCAGGGCCAGGGCCGCAGCCAGGCTGTCCAGGTCCGGGTATTCCCGCTGCTGCAAGGCCGGGAAGGAAGCGGCCAGAAAACGCGCGGTGGCGTTGTCCGCCGTCACAAGCCCGGCTGCCATTCGGGCCGTCTCCAGCCGCCTGCCGCCATCTGCGGCCAGTTGGGCGGCCGCTTCGGCCTTGGAGAAAACGCCGATGCCCTGGTCCAGCAGCGGCCGTGTCCAGGCGAAGCGCTCCACCAGTCCGGAACCGTTTCCGGGCTCCGGAATCTCGGACAGGACCAGGCCAGCGTGCACGTCGGCCCGGCCCTGCTCCACCAGAAGCAGGGCTTCCGCGCCGGGAGCCAGCAGCAGTTCCACGCGCTGGCCTGTGTTGCGCGCGAAAAGACGCCAGAACTCCGGCAGGATTCCCGCGGCTTGGCCTTGCGCGTCACGGAAGCTGTAGGGAGGGGCGTCGTCCGGGCAGACCACCAGCAAGGCTGGGGCGTCTGAAACAGGGGCCGGGGACTGGGCGCGGGAAGGCCCGGCCGAAAGCAGACTTATCAGAAAAAACAGGGACAAAAATAGAACGGTCAATGCTGGAAGCGACAGGGCCGCCCACGGTGGAGACGCTGTCGTCCCGCCGCAGGCGGCCCCTTCCGGACGCAATTGGGGGTTTGCGCCCTTGTTCAGCACTCGCCGTTACTTGGTCGCCTTGACCACATCCGTGGCGGCGTCCTGCAGCAGGTACAGCAAGGTGGAGGACAGCACCTTCTGCGCCGCGTCCACGTAGGTCAGGCCCAGGTTTTCGCGTTCGCCGGTGTAGATCTGCTCGACCACGAACTGGCCGTCCTTCTCCACCTTCACGCGGATGCGCAGCTTGGCCTTGGCCATGAGGGTGGCCCCGCTGTCCACGTTCACGGTATCGAAGGAGCCGGACACGACGTAGCCCTTGCTGGGCGTGGTGTCGGTCTTCTCGCGGTACTTCACGTCGCAGCCGCGGGCCTTCAGCTCTTCAAACATGGCCCAGCTGACCCACTCGGCCACGTCGTTCTCGGCATAGAAGCGTTTGCCTTCGCCCAGGGTGCCGATGGTGATGGTGTCGGCGCGCTTATCGGCAAAGGGCAACAGGGTGATGGTCTGTGAGCAGGTGGGTGCGCCCTGCGGCGTGGAGGGCTGATAGCGCAGCGGCACCACGGTGTTTGAGGAACAGGCGGCCAGAACGGCCAAAGCGGCCATGAGGCCCAGGACGGTAATTGCTTTGCGAACAGTGTGAATGACGGTCATGCGAACATCCCTCCAGGTGCTTGTATGCGTGCACCATTGCTTTCGTGCGTCGGTGCGGAGGATAGGCCAAAAGACAGGCACGCGCAAGGGCGGACGATTCCTCCCGGTCAGGTGGGAAAGGCGTTGCGCGCACTGCGCCAAAGCCTACAAAATATCTAGACTCCCCTCCGTGTTTGTGCTTGGGTGGGCCAAACCGCCGTGCGGGGCGCACAGCGAACAATGCACCCCAAAGCGGCCGCCGGAGCCCATATGCGCCGCCTTGTCACGTCCGCCTGCACGCCCGTCTTTCTGACCGCCCTCATCGCCGCCGCCTTGCTTTCCCCCCTGGCCACGGCCCCCACGGCGCAGGCCGCGCAGGCCAAAAAGACCGCGACCAAGGCCGAGCCGGAACCCGCGGGTCCCCCGGTGGAGATTTCCGGCCGGGTGGCCGTGGGCCTGGACAAGGT
>NZ_DATMYK010000294.1:0-4687 GCF_035560995.1 Humidesulfovibrio sp.
GCCTCCGGCGGCCAGGGGGTATGCACCCCCTGGACCCGCAGGCCGCCGCTCCGGGGCCTTGCCCCGGAGCGGCGGAGGGCGTCATGTCTGTTGCGCTGGAGTCAAACGCTATGCTTGGACGAGAGGACACACACCCCTAATGGGATCCCAAAGGGCGAATGCCCTTTGGCCCCCGGAGGGTATTCTCTTCTCTTGTCTTCTCGTTACAGGCCCAGGTTCTTCCACAGCCCGTCGATCTTGGCCTTCACGCCCTCGTCCATGCGCAGGGTGTCGGGCCACTCGCGGTGGTGTCCGTCCTCGGGGCCCTTCTTGGTGGCGTCGATGCCCATCTTGCCGCCGTAGTAGGCGAGCGGCGAGGCGTGGTCGAGCGCGTCCAGCGGGCCGTCCAGGATGGCGATGTCGCGCCTGGGGTCCACGTTGTTGCCGATGCGCCAGAGCACCTCGGACACGTTCTGCACGTTGATGTTCTTGTCCACCACCACGATGATCTTGGTGAACATCATCTGGCCCATGCCCCACAGGGCGTACATGACCTTTCTCGCCTGGCCGGGGTAGCGCTTGTCTATGGAGACGAAGCACAGGTTGTGGAACACGCCTTCAAGCGGCAGGTTCATGTCCACCACCTCGGGCAGTTGCTTCTTGATGAGCGGCAGGAACAGGCGCTCCGTGGCCTTGCCGATGAAGCAGTCTTCCATCGGAGGGGGCCCGACGAGGGTGGCCGGGTAGATGGCGTCGTGCCGGTGGGTGATGGCCGTGACGTGGAACACCGGGTAGTCGTCGGCCAGGGAGTAGTAGCCCGTGTGGTCGCCGAAGGGGCCTTCGCGGCGGCGCTCCTTGGGGTCCACGTAGCCTTCCAGCACGAACTGGCTGGTGGCGGGCACCTCAAGGTCGACGGTCTTGCACTTGACGAGCTCCACCGGCTGGTTGCGCAGGAAGCCCGCGAAGAGCATCTCGTCGATCTCGTCCGGGATGGGCGCGGTGGCGGCGTAGGTCACGGCCGGGTCCGGTCCGATGGCCACGGCGACCTCAAGGCGTTTGCCGAGCTTTTCGGCCAGATGGTAATGGTAGGCCCCGCCCTTGTGGCGGTGCCAGTGCATGCCGGTGGTGTTCTTGTCGAACACCTGCATGCGGTACATGCCCGCGTTGCGCACGCCGGTTTCCGGGTTCTTGGTGAACACCACGGGCAGGGTGATGAACGGGCCCGCGTCGCCCGGCCAGGTGGTCAAAACGGGCATGATGGACAGGTCCACCTGGTCGCCGGTCAGGACGACGTCCTGGCAGCAGCCCTTTTTCACATGGTCGGGGAAAATGTTGGTGAGCTTCGAGAGCTTGGGGATCATCTGCAACTTTTTGATGATGCCGTCGGGCCGCTCGATCTCCAGGTATTCGTGGATGCGCTCGCCCAGGGCGTCCAGATTCTCGGAATCTAGGGCCATGTTCATGCGCGTGTACGAGCCGTACATGTTGGTCAGCACGGGGAATTTGGACCCCTTGGTTTTCTCAAAAAGCAGGGCCGGGCCGAACTTCTTGCTCACCCGGTCCGTTACCTCGGCGATTTCAAGGTAGGGGTCAAGCTCGGCGTCGATGCGCTTGAGTTCGCCTTTGCGGTCAAGATGCTTCAGGAATTCCTGTAAATCCTTGTAGGGCATGAAATCCTCGCAGGTTCTCGTTTCCCATACACTACCAAAGTGGTGCCCACTCTGACAAGCGGACAGGCGAATGGGTCTTTTCCCCCCTTGACAGAGTCAAAACAAAAATTTAAACATTGTTTAAAGAGGCTGTATCCATCAGACCCCCTCATTCGTCGTAGACGGAGAACGCCATGTCGACACAACAGGATCTTTGCACAAAGACGAGGCTGCTGGCGGCCGCGCGGGAGCACTTCGCCCTGCGCGGGGTCAAGGAGGCCACGGTGCGCGAAATCTGCGCCCAGGCCGGGGCCAACGTGGCCGCCGTGAACTATCACTTCGGCGGCAAGGACAAGCTGTTCATCGCCGTGCTTTTGGATTTCATGGAAAAGGCGCAGGCCAAGTATCCCGTTCACATGGGCCTTGGACCGGAAGCCCCGCCGGAAGAACGCCTCAAGGCCTACATCCGTTCGCTGCTGTACCGGCTCATGGGCGACGGCGACCCGGTGAATGAGAAGCTGGGGCAGCTTTTGAGCGGCGAGTTCATCGAGCCCTCGGCGGACTTCGGGGTTGTGATGGAGCGCTACATCACCCCACAGCATGAGGTTCTGCTGGGCATCATCCGCGAACTGCTGCCAGAAGCCGACGGCCGCACCGTGCATTTGTGCGCCGCCGGAGTGGTTGGGCACTGCGTGCTGTTCGACAACGCCAAGCAGCTCATCCGCCAAGTGTACCCGGAGCTCGATCTGGAGAAGCTCGGCGTCGAGCTCGTGGCGGATTTTGTGCAGCGCTACGCCTTGGCGGGCATTGCCCGCATGCGCGAAGCGAACTGATTTTTTGCCGCCCGGTTTCTGCCCCCCCCCCCTTGCGCATAAGCGAGCCCCTGCCTGGGCGTTACAGGCAGGGGCTCTGGAGTGAGGGCGGGCGTTTGGGTCCCTCTTCCCGCACGCCCGCGCCGCAAGGGAGAGGAATGTCTTAGACGGCCGCCTCCCCGCGCTCGTTGGTGCGGATGCGCACGGCGTCTTCGATGTTGATGACGAAGATCTTTCCGTCGCCGATGCTGCCGGTGTTGGCCGCGCCTCGCACGGCTTCCACCACGCCCGGGGCGATGGCGTCGTTGACCACGACCTCGATCTTCACCTTGGCCTTGAACACCACCTGGTATTCGGCTCCGCGGTACATCTCCACGTGGCCCTTCTGGCGGCCGTAGCCCTTCACCTCGGTCACGGTCATGCCGTGCACTCCGGCCTTGTCCAGGGCATCCTTCACGTCGTCGAGCTTGTGGGGCTTGATGATGGCTTCAATCTTCTTCATGTCTGCCTCCGGCCCGTTAACGGTGGGTCTTGTTGATGGAGAACTCGGGGTAGCCGATGACGGCCACTTCAGCCATGTCCAGGCCTTCCTGTTCGACCTCGGCCGGGACGCGCATGGGGGCGATCTTGTTGGAGACCTTGAAGAAGACGTACATGACGACGAACACGAAGACGATGTTCACGGCCACGGCGATGAGTTGGGCCACGAGCTGGGAAGGATCGCCGTAGAACAGGCCCTTCACGGTGCCTTCCACGCCGTTCAGCTTGTCGCCGTAGGTGCCGTCGGCGAAGAGTCCGAGGGCAACCATGCCCCAGGCGCCGTTGACGCCATGGACCGAGATGGCGCCCACGGGGTCGTCGAGCTTCAGGGTGTTTTCAACGAACAGGACGCTGACGCAGAGCAGCACGCCCGCGATGACGCCGATGAGCACGGAGGCCATGGGGTTCACGAAACCGCAGGGGGCGGTGATGGCGACCAGGCCGGCGAGCATGCCGTTGGCGGCCATGGAGATGTCCGGCTTGCCGTAGCGCAGCCACATGTACATCATGGCGGACATGGCGCCGCCAGCAGAGGCGAGCATGGTGTTGACGGCCACGACGCTGATGCGCATGTCGCCGCCAGCCAGGGTGGAGCCGGCGTTGAAGCCGAACCAGCCGAAGGCCAGGACCAGACAGCCGGCCAGGGCCATGGGAATGTGGTGGCCGGGCAGGGCGTTGGCGGTGCCGTCGGCGCGGAACTTGCCAAGACGGGGGCCGAGGATCATGGCGCCGGCCAGGGCGGCCACGCCGCCGGTCATGTGCACAACCGAGGAGCCTGCGAAGTCGAGCACGCCGTGGCCCAGGCCGAAGTTGCTGCCCAGGGTGGACAACCAGCCCGCGCCCCACACCCAGTTGGCGTACAAGGGGTACACGAACATGGAGATGAAGAAGCCGTAGATGACGAAGTTCTTGAAGGTCCAGCGCTCGGCCATGGCGCCCGTGGGAATGGTGGCCGTGGTGTCCATGAAGACCATCTGGAACAGGAACATGGTCAGCACGGTGGTGTCGTAGACGTCCTCGCCCAAGAGGAAGCCCTTCATGCCGAAGATGCCGAAGTCCTTGCCGAACAAGGTGATGGTGAATTCCTGGTTCAGCAGGGTGCCGCCGCCCAGGGCCGCCGCGCCGCCGCTGCCGCCCATCTGCAGGGCGAAGCCGGTAAGCCAGAAGCCCAGCATGCCGATGCCGTACACCATCATGTTCATGCCCATGGTGTGGCCGGCGTTCTTGGCGCGGGTGAAGCCCGTTTCAGCCATGGCGAAACCAAGCTGCATGAACATGACCAGGAAGCCGCAGATGAGCGTCCAGACCAGGTTGATGGAGATCCGGTTGTGGCCGATGACGTCCGCCAGCTTTGTGGCCAGCGGTTCGGAGTCCTTGTACTTCTCCATGTCCACTTCAGTGGGTGCGCCAGAAGTGGCGTTGACCACGTCGGCTGCGGTGCCGATGGTCGCGCCAGTGGGGTCCGGAGCCGGGACGTCGGCCGCGAAGACCGTGGCCGACCCGACCAGGACAACCATTGCGAGGGTGAGAGCCATGACGATGTTCTTGAGCATGCTGCCTCCTGAGAAAGAATTTGAATGGGCTTTTGCAGCATATGGGCAAGAAGCGGGCCAAAGTACGCTACCCTGCGTATTTGTTGATGATGTGTGTTTTTGGCTAAAAGTCTGCTGTGCGAAATGTAACGATATTGAAAGAATTGTGCACCTG
>NZ_DATMYK010000295.1:0-13897 GCF_035560995.1 Humidesulfovibrio sp.
CGCCACGCCCGTGGCCGAACTCATCCCGCACATCGCCGAAGCGTTGCGGCTGGCCGGGGACAGTGAGAGCGCGTAAATAGGGGCGTGACGTTGCGACTCAGGCCGGGACCCGTGCCCGTTTCGTGCTCCGCAGGCCAGGAGGCTGCGCCCCCTGGACCCGCTGAGTGGGGAAAGGGACGGCAGGACTCTCAGTTACGGCGGGCCGCCAAGGGGGTTGTAGAGCCCTTGGCCGGCGGAGAGAGACGCGCCGCCGGCTACTTCCCGGCCTTGCGGCGCACCGTCACGCTCTCGCCCCCGATGCCCCAGTTGTCCGTGTCCACCTCGTCGATGACCACCACCGTGGTGGCCGGGTTCTTGCCAAGCGTGTCGCGCAGCAGTTCGGTGACGCCCTTGATGAGCGCGGCCTTCTGTTCGCTGGTCGCGCCTTCGCGGGTGATCTTGATGTTCACGTAGGGCATGGCGTGCTCCTTGAAATCGGCCGCAGTGCAGGGCGCATGCGGTTTTGACAATGATGTTTGAGGAAGGTATATTCCCCGCCTTTCAGAACCTCAACAGCAAAACGGAACCCATGAGCGCCATCCAAAAAATCAAGGGCTTCGCCGACCTCTTCCCCGAGGACGCGGCAAGCTTCACCCACATGGAAGCCCAGGCGCGCGCGGTCTTCGGCCGCTACGGCTTCGGCGAACTGCGCACGCCCGTGCTGGAACGCACGGAGCTCTTCGCCAAGGGCATCGGCGAGGACACGGACGTTGTCGGCAAGGAGATGTACACCTTCACCGACCGCGGCGACCGCTCGCTCACCCTGCGGCCCGAGGCCACGGCCGGCGTGCTGCGCGCGGCCATCGAAGCCGGGTCCATCGAGCCCGGCCGGGCCACGCGCCTGTACACCTTCGGCCCCATGTTCCGCTACGAGCGCCCGCAAAAGGGCCGCATGCGCCAGTTCCACCAGATCAACGCCGAACTTTTGGGCAGCCCGGAACCCCAGGCCGACGTGGAAGTGATCCTCATGCTGGAGGACTTCCTGTCCTCGCTGGGCATCGGCGAGCTGTCGTTTGAGCTGAACTCCCTCGGCTGCCGCGAGTGCCGCCCGAACTACCGCGCCGCGCTCACCGCCTACTTCGAGGCCCTGGACCACGAGAAGCTGTGCGAGGACTGCAAGCGCCGCATGCACACCAATCCCCTGCGCGTGCTGGACTGCAAGGTGCCCGCGTGCAAGGCCCTGGTGGCCGATGCCCCGGCCATCGGCGACCACCTCTGCGGCGGCTGCCGCGCGCACTTCGACGAGGTGCTCTCCCTGGTGGACAAGGCGGGGCTCAAGTACACGCTCAATCCCCGCCTGGTGCGCGGGCTGGACTACTACCAGCGCACCACCTTCGAGGTCACCAGCGGGGCCATCGGCTCCCAGACGGCGGTGGCCGGCGGCGGCCGCTACGACGGCCTGGTGCAGCTCCTGGGCGGCCCGGACGCCCCCGGCGTGGGCTTCGCCTGCGGCATGGAGCGTCTGGCCATGCTGATGGAAAAGCCCGAGGCCCCGCGCCCGGACTTCTTCCTGGCCGTGACCGATGCGAGAGCCGTTGACGCCGCCATCCTGCTGGCCCACAAGCTGCGCAGGCGCGGCCTGGCGGGCGAATGCGACTACAACGCGGGCAGCATGAAGAGCCGCCTGCGCCACGCCGGGCGCATCAAGGCCAGGAAGTGCTACATCATCGGGGCCGAGGAGTTCGACGCGGGCCAGGTGACGGTGAAGGACATGGAAGAGGGCGAGCAGATCAAACTCGACATGGCGGCCTTCGACTAGCCCCGACGCAAGCGGGGCAATCGGCGCAATCGACGCAATCGACACACAGCGGACACTCCGCCGCCCGTTTCGGCGGCTACATTTTCTCCAAAAGGAACAGCAATGACCGAGCAGAACACCACCACGGCAGGCGAAGAGCGCGACTACGACGAATACCGGGTCATCGAGGACCTGGGCGGCTGGAAACGCACCCACACCTGCAACCAGCTCACCGCGGCCGACCTGGACAAAGAGGTCACGCTCATGGGCTGGGTGCAGTTCCGGCGCGACCACGGCGGCCTCATCTTCATCGACCTGCGCGACCGCGAGGGCCTGACCCAGACCGTGTTCAGCCCGGACGTGCCCGAGGCCCACGAGCGCGCCCACGCCATCCGCATCGAGTACGTCGTCGCCCTGCGCGGCATTGTGCGCCGCAGGCCCGAAGGCATGGCCAACGCCAACATGAACACCGGCGAGATCGAAGTGTACGTGAACGAGTGGAAGCTCCTGAACACGTCCGATACGCCGCCGTTCCCCATCGAGGACCGCGTGGACGCGGCGGAGATGCTGCGCCTGAAGTACCGCTACCTGGACCTGCGCCGCCCGCGCCTGGCCAAGAACTTCATCCTGCGCAACAAGGCCGCCCAGAGCGTGCGCCGCTACCTGGACGGCCTGGGCTTCCTGGAGATCGAGACCCCGGTGCTGACCAAAAGCACGCCCGAGGGCGCGCGCGACTTCCTGGTGCCCAGCCGCATGAGCCAGGGCATGTTCTACGCCCTGCCCCAGAGCCCGCAGATCTTCAAGCAGCTGCTCATGGTGGCGGGCCTGGACCGCTATTTCCAGATCGTCAAATGCTTCCGCGACGAGGACCTGCGCGCCGACCGCCAGCCGGAGTTCACCCAGATCGACATCGAGATGAGCTTCCCGGACGAGGAGCAGATCATGGGCATGGCCGAGGGCCTTGTGCGCACGCTCTTCAAGGAGACCATCGGCGCGGCCCTGCCTGCGGCCTTCCCCCGCATGACCTACAAGCAGGCCATGGACGACTACGGCTCGGACAAGCCGGACGTGCGCTTCGACCTCAAGCTGGTGGACGTGAAGGACATCTTCGCGGGCGGCGGCTTCAAGGTCTTTGCGGCCGCGCCCTGCCTGAAGGCTTTGCGCGTGGCGGGCGGGCTCGAACTCTCGCGCAAGGAGATCGACGACTACACCGAGTTCGTGAAGATCTACGGCGCCCAGGGCCTGGCCTGGATCAAGGTCAAAGAGGACGGCGAGTGGCAGTCGCCCATCGTCAAGTTCTTCTCCGAGGACGAGAAAAAGGGCCTGGCCGAGCGCCTGGGCATGGTCCCCGGCGACATCGTGTTCTTCCAGGCCGCCCCGGTGGACGTGGCCCACGCCGCCCTGGGCAACCTGCGGCTCAAGCTGGGCGAGCGCTTCGGGCTCATCGACGAGAAGGCCTTCGCCCCCCTGTGGGTGACGGACTTCCCCCTGCTGGAGTACGACCCCGAGGACAAGCGCTGGGTGGCCAAGCACCACCCCTTCACCTCGCCCCAGCCCGGCCAGATGGACAGCATCGCCAGCGATCCCGGCGGAGCCCTGGCCCGCGCCTACGACCTGGTGCTGAACGGCAGCGAGATCGGCGGCGGTTCCATCCGCATCCACACCCCGGCCGCGCAGAAGGCCATGTTCAGCGCGCTGGGCATCACCGACGAAGAGGCCGAGGAGAAGTTCGGCTTCCTCATCGAGGCTCTGAAGTACGGCGCGCCCCCGCACGGCGGCATCGCCTTCGGCCTGGACCGCATCATCATGATCCTGACCGGGGCCAAGAGCATCCGCGACGTCATCGCCTTCCCCAAGACCCAGAAGGCCACCTGCCTGATGACCGAGGCCCCCAACGTGGTGGGCAAGAAGCAGCTGCGCGAGCTGGGCATCCAGCTGCGCGAGAAGCCCACGGAAGCGGCCCCCGAGGCCAAGAAGGGTGAGGCGTAAATGGCCAAGCTGCCCATCTTCACCTATCCGGAGCCGGTGCTGGCGCAAAAGGCCCAGCCCGTGGCCGAGATCACGCCGGAAATCGCCATGCTCATCGAGGACATGATCGAAACCATGTACGAGAGCGACGGCGTGGGCCTGGCCGCGCCCCAGGTGGGCAAGGGCATCCGGCTCATCACCCTGGACGAGACCGGCCCCAAGGAGCGCAAGAGCCCCATGGTGCTCATCAACCCGGAGTTCGTGGAGCAGACCGGCGTGAAGGAGTCCGAGGAATCCTGCCTGTCGCTGCCCACCTTCTCCTGCAAGGTGAAGCGCTACGAGACCGTGACCGTGAAGGGCCTGAACCAGAAGGGCGAGGCCATCGAGATCAAGGCCGAGGGCCTGCTCGCCGTCATTTTGCAGCACGAGATCGACCACCTTGAGGGCAAGACCCTGGTGGACCACGCCAGCCGCCTCAAGCGCACCATGTACGACAGCAAGGTCAAAAAATGGCGGAAGGACTAGAACAGAAAAACGCGTCCGACGGCTTGCCCGAAGACTTCGGCATCAAGGACCTGCGCCTGAGCGCGCCCCCGAGCCCGCCCTTGCGGGTGGTGTTCATGGGCACGCCGGACTTCGCGGCCGCGAGCCTGAACGCGCTCATCAGCTGGCCCGGGGCCGAGGTCATCTGCGTGTACACCCAGCCCGACCGCCCCTGCGGGCGCGGCCAGGAGTGCACGCCATCCCCGGTGAAGCGCGCCGCCCTTGAGGCCGGGATCGAAGTCCGCCAGCCCTTGAACTTCAAGGACCAGGCCGATGTGGACGCCCTGCGCGCGCTTTCCTTCGACGTGCTGGTGGTGGCGGCCTACGGGCTCATCCTGCCGCAAAGCGTGCTCGACGCGCCCAAACTCATGCCCGTGAACGTGCACGCAAGCCTTCTGCCGCGCTGGCGCGGGGCCGCGCCCATCCAGCGCGCCATAGAGGCGGGCGATCTGGTCACCGGCATCACCATCATGCAGATGGAGCTGGGGCTCGACTCCGGCCCGATTCTTTTGCAGCGCGCCCTGCGCATCGCGGATGGCGACACCGCGGGCAGCCTGCACGACGAGCTGGCCGGCATGGGGGCCGACGCCCTGCTGGACGCCCTGACCCGCCTGCCTCAGGGCCGGCTCATGAAGCTGCCCCAGGACGAGGCCCTCGTCACCCACGCGCGCAAGCTTTCCAAAGAAGAAGGCCTCATCGACTGGAACCGCGAGGCCGAACCCCTGCACAATCACATCCGGGCCATGCACCCCTGGCCGGGCGCGTTCTTCGACTGGGAGCAGGCGCCGGGCAAAGTGCTCAGGCTGAACATCGAACCGGGCACCATCGGCGCGGACAAGCCCGAGGACGTGGCTCCGGGCTGCATCCTTGGCCTGGTGGAGAGCGAAACCGGTCCGCGCCTGGCCATCGCCACGGCGGACAAGCTGTATCTGGTGCCGCGCCTTACCCCGCGCGGCAAGAAAACCCAGGACGCGGCCGCCTTCGCCTGCGGCTACCTGAAGGCCTGCCAGGGCTGAGGCCCGGGCGGAAAACGCATGGACGGCACGGGCGGCACCTCGCGCAAGCGCCTGTTCATCGGGCTCATCGGCGGCACCTGCGCGCTGGTATGCTCGTTTCTGGTGCTGCTCTGGGTGGTGCCTTACGTGGGCCTCACCAACCTGCACCCCTACGCGCCCTGGATTCTGGGCGTGGCCATCGGCCTGCTGCTGGTGCTGGTGCTCTGGGCCTCGCTGGGGCTTTTGCTGAGCATCGCCCTGCCCCGGCCCCTGCCCCTGGCCCGGCGCATGCGCGGGGTCACGGTGAAACTGCTGCTGCCCCTCATGAGCCTGCTCGGCCGGGCGCTCGGCTTCTCCAAGGAGGACATCCACACCTCCTTCATCAAGGTCAACAACGAGCTGGTGCTGCGCGAACTGGGCAGCTTCCCCCCGGGCAAGATCCTGCTGCTCATGCCCCACTGCCTGCAGAACAGCCGCTGCGACATGCGCCTGACCTACGACATCGACAACTGCAAGCGCTGCGGCCTGTGTCCCATCACGGGCCTGCTCACCCTGCGCGACCGCTACGGCGTGCATCTGGCCATCGCCACGGGCGGCACCATCGCCCGGCGCATCGTGGTGCAAAAACGCCCGGGCATCATCATCGCCGTGGCCTGCTACCGCGACCTCTCCTCCGGCATCCAGGACACCTACCCGCTGCCGGTGTTCGGCGTGCTGAACGAGCGCCCCAACGGCCCCTGCCTGGACACCACCGTGCCCGTGGACCGGCTGGAGGCCGCCCTGACACGCTTTCTGAAGCGCTAAGCCTTCCCGCCTCCTTGCGCCATCTTCAGCTTCTACGTACTGTGAGGGGATGCGCCACGCCCCAACTCCCGCACCCGAAACCAACGACGCCCTGTTGAACGCCTTCCGCCACTACGGCGACCGCACCAGCTCCCTGGCGACCCTGGGCGCGCAGTTCGCCAGCCATGTGCCGCCGCAGTCCCCGGACTGCCCTCCTGGCGGCTTCATCCGCGTCCTGGCCCTGCCCGACGCCCTGGTGGCCGCCAGCGAGCCGCTGATGCCCCAAGAGCGCCGCGCACAGGCCCTGGCCGACCTGGCTGCCCAAGCGGGGGGCAAACGCTGCCTGGCCATGCCCCTGGGCCGGGAACTGGCAAGGCAGCTCACCCAGCACGGCTTCCACACCTGGCAGATCGGCGCGGAGCCGGTGTTCAAGCTGGCACAATATTTCGCCCCCGGAGAGGAGCCCCTGGCCCGGCACCGCATCGCCCAGGCTCTGGCCCGGCGCGGGGCCGAGGTGCGCGAGCTGGACCTGGCCGTCCTGCCGGAGGAGGACGCGAGAGGCGTGCGCGCGGAGATGGAGGAAGTGGCCGCCCTGTGGCTGGCGGACAAGGACTGCCTGCCCCTGGGCTTTCTGGCCCGGGTGGAGCCCTTTGACCAGCAGGAGCGCAAGCGCTATTTCCTGCTGCGCGTGCGCGGACAGTTGCAGGGCTTCCTGGCCGCCGCGCCCCTGTGCTCCGGCGGCCGCGTGCTGGGCTGGTATTTTCAGGACATGCCGCGCAGGCCGGACGCGCGTTCCGGCGCGGCGGAACTCTTGACCATCGAAGCCATGCGCCTGCTGGCGGAAGAGGGCGCGGCCGAGGTGCGCCTGGGCATGGCCCCGCTGGCGCGCATCGACACCGAGGCTCCGGGCGCGGGCCTGCTTTCCCTGCTGCACCGTCGCTGGACCTGGGGCTATAATTTCCGCTCCGTCAGCGAGTTCAAGGCCAAGTTCGCGCCCACCGGCTGGGAACCGCTGTACCTGGCCTCCACCTGCCCGTCCCTCACGCGGGCCCTGGCCGACGCCCTGCGCGCCCATTTTCCGGAGGGCCTGCTGCGCCCCTTCCTGCACCTCGCGGCCTCGGGCCTGGGCCTGTCCATCGACCCCACGGCCGCGCCGGTGCTTGCCAAACCGCTGGACGAACTTGCGCCGCGCAACATGGGCGAGCTCATGCGCCGCACCTGGCTCACCGGGGTGCTGGTGCCGCTGTTCATCGGCCTGCACTGGGCCAGGCTGCACTGGCCGCCGCTGGACGCCCTGTTCCGCGTCTCGGGCTACGTGCCGGGGAACGTCACCTGGGAGGGCGTGCTGCTCGGCCCCCTGTTCCACAACCACTGGTTCCACCTGCTGGGCGACCAGCTGTCCTTCCTGCTCTTCGGCGCGCTCATTGAGGCCTTGCTGGGCCTTGGGCCCTACCTGCTGCTGCTCGCGGCCGGGTTGTGGCTCTCCAACCCGCTCACCCATGCCCTGTGCTGGGCGCTTTTGGCCGCGCCCGCGCCGCAGGCCTGGGCCGCCACCCTGGCCGAGGTGGACTACGGCTCGAGCAACGCCGTGTTCGCCATGGCCGGAGCCCTGGCGGCGCTCTTGCGGCAGTGGCGCTCGGTGCTGATTCCCTTTGCCGTGTACGGTTTGTTCATCTGCTATGCGCGGCACAGCTGGCTGGCCCTGCACCACCTGCTGACGCTGGCGCTGGGCTACGCGGGCCTGCGCCTGTGGATGGCGCTGAAGGCGGAAGGCGGGCGGGACTGAAGGCGGTGCAGAGCTGGTGCCTTCGAACCCGGCCCCTGCGCTTCACGCAAATGAAAAAGGGCTGAACCCTTTCGAGTTCAGCCCTTGGCAGTGCTGGCGGAGCGGACGAGACTTGAACTCGCGCCCTCCGACGTGACAGGCCGGCGTTATAACCAACTTAACTACCGCTCCGCACTGTAATGATCGTGGTAGGCGGAACAGGGCTCGAACCTGCGACCCCCGGCTTGTAAGGCCGATGCTCTTCCAGCTGAGCTATCCGCCCGGAGTCTTCGAGCGCCCTGTCCTGAAGCGTTTTCTGGGCTGTCACCACCCCGCTTCGTTTGGCTGCCCGCCACGGAGAAAACCCTTTGTCATCTTCAGCCGGGCCTGTCAAAGGATTTTTGCAAAATCCTCGATTTTTGTCTCAGCTTTTTGTCCCGCCTACCTGTCCGACCAGAGCAGACGGCGGCCTTTTCTGGTCAGCCAGCCAAGGGCAAGCCCCTGAAAATACAGGCCGACAAGCCCTGCTTCCGGCGCGCCGCCCTTGCCTTTGCCTTCTTTCTTGGCGGGCGCCGCGCCGTGGGCCTCCAGGCTGCGCCCGGCCAAAAGATCCAGAATGCGCTCCGGCTCGTCCACCTCAAATTTATGCGCAGCGGGCAGCGCCGAGGCCGGGGGCATGAGCGCGCGGGTGCGCGCCGCCGGGGCGAAGCGCCCGCCCTGCACCTGTCCCAGCAAAAAACCCTGCCAGCGCTGTCCGTCCGTGCCCAGGCCGGAGCGCTGGCACAGATCAAGCGCGGCCCGGTGCAGAAAATAGGCCTTGCCGCCAAAGTCCCGCAGCTCGCCAGGAGGCAGCTGGCCGAAGTCCGCTCCGGCTTCTCGCGCCTGGGCAAGCTCTCTCGGCCCCAGCTCCTGGCCGGCCACGGGCGGATACACTTGACCCGTGGTCGCCACCCCGGCGCCTGCGCGCTTGCGAAAACGCGCCAGGAAGAAACCCTGGCCGCCCTGCCCGCCATCTGGCTTGCCCGTCCCATCCGGCTCCCGGACCGAGGCTTCCTGCCCACCCACGCGCAAAACGCCGTCCAGTCCCGGCAGGGCCAGGGGCACCGGGGCGAAGCCCTGCGGCGCGGGCAGGGGATCCAGCTCCAGCGGCAGGCTGGCCAGGGCCCAGGCCGCCTGCTCCTCGTTCTCGCGCACGTTGGTGGTGCAGGTGGAAAACATCAGCTTCCCGCCGGGCTTCAAAAGTTCCGCCGCGCGGGCCAGCAGCTCGCGTTGCAGGCGCACCAGGGTCTCGGCCTTTTCCGGAGTCCACAGCTCCAGCACCTTGGGATTCTTGTCCACCGTGCCCCAGCCGCTGCACGGCGGGTCCAGCAAAATGGCGTCGAAGCTGTCCGGCTCCAGGGCCAGGTGCTGGCTCTCCACGCCGATGGTCGCGGCGTTCAGCGCGCCGGTGCGCCGCAGGTTCTGGCGCAGGGTGGCCAGGCGGTCGCGGGAGGCCTCGGCCGCGAGGACGAAGCCCTCGCGCCCGGCCAAGTCGGCCAGGATGCCGGTCTTGCCGCCGGGGCTGGCGCACATGTCCAGGCACACGTCGCCCTGCTCCACGCCCAGCATGGCCGGAGGCAGCATGGACGAGCGGTCCTGGATGTAGATAAGCCCGAAGGACGCGGCGAGCGACGAGCCCAAGGGGAACGGTTCGTGCTCCAGTCTGCGCGCGGCGGCGTAGAAGGGTTCCGGCGAAAAGGCGAAGCCCTGGGCGGAAAGCAGCGCCTCCACCAGCGGGCGCTGCTGCGGGGTCGTGGTGATGCGGAAGGTTCTGGTCTGCATCGGCTGGGCATAGCGCGCCGGGGCGGGCTTGGCAACGCGCGCGGGCCGATATTTCTTGCCCAGGCCGCCGCAGGACGCGGCAAGGTTTCTTTTGCATGCCGCAGACGTTGGTGCTATTTGCCGTGCAGGCGGCAGGAAGCCCTCCGCCCGGCCAAACGTTGAAGAGCCAACCCCTTTCGTCCCCCTTTGAGGAGGAGCCCGATATGTCTTTGAAGCGACTTTCCGCCCTGATCCTGCTGTGCCTTGCGCTGGCCGTGCCCGCGCTGGCCCTGGCCCAGGGCGCGCGCACCTATGCCGTGCTGCCCTTCAAGGTCACCAGCGATAAATTCCAGTACCTGAGCAAGGGCGCCCAGGCCCCGGTGTCCAACCGGCTCAACTGGCTGGGTTACTTCGAGCCCGTGGAGGCCGACAAGATCGCCCGCGCCGCCGGACGCTTCCCGGCCAACCTGAATGAGGCCCAGTCCATCATGGCCGCCATCGGAACCGACTTCCTGGTGGCCGGCGTGCTGGACTTCCAGGACGGCGACAAGCAGGTCAACATCACCCTGAACGTGTACGACCGCATCAAGGCGCAGAGCTGGAACAAGAGCTCCAAGGTGCCCCTGGAGGGCCTGCTGCCCGCCCTGGAGCGGCTGAGCAACGACGTGCGCACCGAGGTCTTCAAGCGCCCTGGCGAGGACGCCAAGGCCACGGAGCGCAAAGAAGCGCGCAAGGACATGCAGTCCAAGGCCCCCGTGCCCAGGAACGCCGACTTCGTCACCGGCGACACCGGCGAGGCCCCCATGGGCACCGCGGGCGGCCCCGTGATGAACCCGCAGTTCCGCTACGAGGGCGGCGCGGAGACTCCGGGCCGCTGGCAAAGCCAGAGCCTGCGCTTCGCCTCTGTGAGCATGGCGGCGGGCGACTTTGTGGGCGACAAGAAGACCCGCATCATCGTGGCTGGCGTGAACACACTGTACGCCTACGAGTTCTTCCAGAACACCCTCAAGCCCATCGGCGAGCACAAGCTCGGCATGCGCATCAAGCTCCTCCGCGTCAGCATCCTGGACCTGGACCGCGACGGCAAGGCCGAGATCATCGCCTCCGGCCTGGACGACCCGGACGGCAACGCCGAGCCCCGCACCTTCGTGCTGAGCTTCAACAACGGCAAGTTCGAAAACTTCCTTCCCCCGCAGAAGCAGTACCTTTCCGTGGTGCGCATTCCGCCCACCTATCAGCCCACCCTGCTGGGCCAGATCAAGGGCAGCCACGGCCCCTTCGACGAAGCCGGCGTGAGCGAGATGCTCTACCAGGACGGCAAGCTCCAGCCCGTGCGCAGGCTGCATCTGCCGAGCATCGCCAACCTGTTCAACTTCGCCTACCTGCCCGATGGCAGCAACTTCAAGATCGTGGTGCTGAACGAGTACAACTACATGAAGGCCTTCACCCAGGATCTGGAGCCCCAGTTCTCGCAGGAGGAGGGCTACAACAGCTCCAACAACTACATCATCGTGGATGAGCGCCTGCCCGGCATGGACATGGGCAAGCGCGACACCGGCGTGGAGGACTTCTACTACGTGCCCATCCGCATGCTTCCCGTGGCCTTTGACAGCCGCGGCAAGTACGAGCTCCTGGTCAACAAGGACATCTCCGTGGCGGCCCAGGTGTTCAAGAAGTTCCGCCGCTTCTCCCAGGGCGAGGTGCACTCCCTGTTCTGGGACGGCGTGGGCATGAGCCTGGCCTGGAAGACGCGGCGCATCAAGGGCACCGTGGTCGACCTGGCCCTGGAGGACCTGAAGAACGAGGGCAAGAAGCAGCTCGTCGTCTGCCTCAACACCTACTCCGGCGCCATCGGCGCCAGCAGCGAAAAGACCGTCATCGTCACCTACGACCTGAACACCGACCAGTAGTCACGCCCGCGCCGGGCCGGGGGAACGCCTCCCGGCCCGGCGCGTTCCCGTGGCCCCGCACGGCCACAAGGCTTCCGCCATGACCGCCCCCGACAATACCAATCCGCACGGCACCGCCGCAGCCCCCGAGGCCGCCTCCACACCTGCGCCCGCGCGCGCCCCGCTGGTGGTGACGCCCGAGGAGGCCGGGCAGAAGCTGCTGCAGTTCCTGCAACGCCGCCTGGGCCGCGCCGTGCCTGGCTCGGCCATCCTGCGCATCATCCGCACCGGGGAAGTGCGCGTGGACGGCGGCCGTAAGAAGCCCTTCTTCCGCCTGGCCGAGGGCCAGGAAGTGCGCGTGCCGCCCCTGACCGGAGTCCAGAGCGCCGGGAAACCGGCGGCACCGGCCGCGCCCGCACAGGGACAAGGGCAGGGCCAGGCGCAGGGCGAATCCCCGCCGGCCCTCGACATTTTGCTGGAGACCCCCGGCTATGTGGCCGTGCGCAAGCCCGCGGGCCTGTGCTCCCACGCCGGCACCCGGCACAAGGACTCCGTGGCCGACAGGCTGAAGGCGCTCTACGCGGGCGCGCCCTTCTCCCCGGTGCTCACCCACCGGTTGGACAAAGACACCTCCGGCATATTGCTGGCAGCCAAAAGCTACGCCGAATTGCGCCGCCTGAACGAACTTTTCGCCACGGGCGGGGTGGCCAAGACCTATCTGGCCTGGGTGGACGGGTCCTGGCCCGGCAAGGGCGTGGAGCTCATGGAAGACCGCCTGGACCGCCTGGAGCTGGCCGAGGGCGCGGTGCAGGGCCGCAAGAAGGTGCTGGCGGCAGAGGGCGACGCGGGCAAAAGCGCCCGGGCCGAGGTGCGGCCCCTTTTGCGCAAGCGCCAGGCCACGCTCCTCGCCGTCCGCCTTTTGACCGGGCGCACCCACCAGATCCGCGTGCAGCTCTCCCTGCGCGGGCACCCGGTCATCAGCGACAGCGTCTACGGCCGCAAAGTGCGCGGCCTGCCCATGCTGCTGCACGCCCTGTGCCTGCGCCTGCCGGAGCGCGCCCTGTTCGCCCCGCCGCCCTGGGGCGGTCCCTTCGCCCTGCCCCAGGCCCTGCTGAAAACCCTGGAGGAAGAGCTCGCGCCTGCCCCAACAGGCCAGGCGCAGCCTTGACCCGCGCCCCTTGGCCCCGTTTTTGCTAATTCCTGGCGAGGCCGTCGGCTTTCCGGCACCCCCCCAACAGCAAGAAGGAGCTTCGACCATGCCCCGCATCGTCCTTCCCCGCATCATCCTTTTCATGGCCTGCCTCTGCCTGCTGCCCAGTCTCACCGGCTGCGGCACCGTGTACAAGGCCGCCGTGGACCAGCGCGACGTCGGCACCTTTGTGGACGACGGACGCATCGAATCCTCGGTGCGCGCCCTCTACGTCAACGATGACCTGGTGAAGCTGCGCGACATCTCGGTCAATTCCTACCTCGGCACCGTGTACGTGGTGGGCGAGTTCGAGAATGACCGCCAGAAGATGCGCGCCGTGAAACTCGCCCGGCAGGTGGACGGCGTGCGCAAGGTCACCATCATCCCCTTCGTCAAGCGCGACGACCCCGCCTGCGGCACCGCCGACGAACTGGCCCTGTACGCCAAGATCAAGTCGCGTCTGGTGGAGGACACAACCATCTGGTCCACCCAGGTGGACGTGAAGACCGTGCAGTGCAACGCCGTGGTGCTGGGCCTGGTGGCCAGCCAGCGCGACGCCGACGCCATCATCCGACACATCAACGCCGTGGGCGACGTGCGCACCGTTCAAAACTACGTGCGCATCGTCAAGTAGACCGTCATGAACGCCGCCACCGCCCGCACCATAGCCGCGCGCGCGGCCCTGCTGCTGCTCCTGGGAGCCTTCTCCCTGGGCCTGGGCGGCTGCGCCCCCGCGCACATCCCGGATCCCGCGCCGCCCCTGCCCGCCGAAGGCAAGAACTCCGTGGTCTCCGCCGCGCGTTCCCTAACCGGCGTGCGCTACAAGTGGGGCGGCGAATCGCCGCAGACCGGCTTCGACTGCTCCGGCCTCACCTGGTGGACCTACAAGCAGGTGGGCGTCAGCCTGCCGCGCATCTCCTATGAGCAGTACGAAGCGGGCCAGCCCGTGGGACGGCGCGACATCCGCCCCGGCGACCTGGTGTTCTTCCGCCTGCCGGGCAACCCCAAGAACATGCACGTGGGCATCGCCACCGGACGGGATTCCTTCATCCACAGCCCGCGCGAGGGCGGGCGCGTGCGCGAGGACTCCATGGACCTGCCCTACTGGCGCGACCGCTACATCGGTGCGCGCAGGGTGGTGAAGACCGACGGGTAGGCAGAGGGGAGAAGACGAGAGAAGATTTTAAC
>NZ_DATMYK010000296.1:0-3799 GCF_035560995.1 Humidesulfovibrio sp.
GCTTGCGCCGCCGCCCGACACGACGCCGCCGCCGGACGCGCTGCTGACGCCGCCGCCGCCGCCCAGCAAATACTGCACTCCGCCGCCGGACGCGCTGCTGACGCCGCCGCCGGAGAACCCGCCACCACCGGAGCCGGAAACGCCGCCGCCGCCGCCCAGCAGGTACTGCGCGCCGCCGCTGGCCTGGCTCACGAGGCCGTGGCCGCCGCCGGTGCTGGGAATGGGCGATTGGGTGGAGCCTTCCATGAACAGCACGCCGCCGCTGGGCGCGGCATAGGGGATGAGGGCCGGCGTGCAGTCGATGGGCACGTGGCCGCCCTCGCTGATGGGCACCCAGCCGCCTTCGCTGATGGGAACGTGGCCTGCGGGACCAGGGGTGAAGCTGCCCGAAGGGCCGGCCTCGAAATGCCCGGCTGCCCCGGCGGTGATGTGCCCGGCCGGTCCGGCGACGATGTTGTCAGTGAGTCCGTACATGGCGTTCCTCCTGCTTCCGGCGAGGCCCGCGCGAAAATGTGGCCGAAAACGGCCCGGACGCGGCGCTGGAAGACCCAGGAAATAACTCAATACCTCCGCGTTGCCGTTTTCGTCAAGTGCGCGTCCCACCCCTTGCCACCGCGCGGGCGATGATTACCTGCGGCAGATGTCAGCAAAAGCCGCCAACACCCCGCCCAAGGCAAGCCAGCCCGTTGTCCAGACAGCACAGGCCGCAGCTCCCCGGGGCGTCATCCACATCGAAGGGGCCCGCCACCACAACCTCAAGAACCTGAGCCTGGACATCCCGCGCGAGCAGCTCGTGGTGGTTTGCGGGCCGTCGGGCTCCGGCAAGAGCACGCTCGCCTTCGACATCGTCTACGCCGAGGGCCAGCGCCGCTACGTGGAGTCCCTGTCCGCCTACGCCCGGCAGTTCCTGCCGCAGATGGACAAGCCCCTGGTGGACAAGGTGGAGGGCCTCTCGCCCGCCATCAGTCTGGAGCAGCAGTCCACCTCGCGCAACCCGCGCTCCACCGTGGGCACGGTGACCGAGGTCTACGACTTTCTGCGCGTGTTCTACGCCCGCCTGGGGGCCTTTTTCTGCCCCAAGTGCGGCAAGCCCATCGCCGCGCAAAGCGGCGACGAAATCCTGGCCGCCATCATGGCCCTGCCCGAAGGCACGCGCATTCTGCTGCTGGCCCCCCTGGTGGAGCACCAGAAGGGCACGCACAAGGACCTGTTCACCCGCCTGCGCAAGGAGGGCTTCGCCCGCGTGCGCGTGAACGGCGAGGTTTATGCCCTGGAGGAAACCCCGGAGCTGGACAAGCTCAAGAAACACACCATCGAGCTGGTGGTGGACCGCCTCGCCATCAAGGCGGACATCCGCCCGCGTCTGGGCGATTCCGTGGAGCTGGCCCTGAAGCAGGGCAAGGGCAGCCTCATCGTTTCCGAGCACGGCAAGCCCGCCAAGGAGGCCGACCGCTTCTTCAGCACGTCGAGCACCTGCGCGGCCTGCGGCATCTCCATGCCGCCCTTGACCCCGCAGCTGTTCTCCTTCAACAGCCCCCAGGGCGCCTGCCCGGAATGCTCCGGCCTGGGCAGCGTGGACAGCTTCGAGTTCGACCTGCTGGCCCCGAACAAGGGCCTTTCGCTCAAGGCCGGCGGCCTGCTGCCCTGGCGCAACCCGCGCCTGTTCGCCCGGCACGAGGACGATCTGAAGCGCCTGGGCAAGCGCCACGGCTTCACCCTCGACACCCCCCTTTCCGAGCTGAGCGCCAAGGCCCGCGTGGCCCTGGTGGACGGCGATGCCGCCTGCGACTGGCCGGGCGTGGCCCCGCTTCTGGAGCAGGGCTTCGCCATGGGCCCTGTCTGGCGCGACGAGCTTTCCCGCTACCGCCAGAGCCGCCCCTGCCCCTCCTGCCAGGGCGCGAGGCTGAAGCCCGAGGTGCTGGCCGTACGCGTGCCGCCCACCACGGCCGAGGACAGCCTGAACATCCACCAGTTCTGCTCGCTGTCCATCGCCCGCGCCCTCGATTGGCTGAAAAGCCAGGACTTCAGCGGCGCAAGCGAACTCATCGCCGGGCCGCTGATGAAGGAGCTGACCCACCGCCTGGGCTTCATGAAGGGCGTGGGCCTCGACTACATCTCCCTCGGCCGGAACATGAGCACCCTCTCCGGCGGCGAGGCCCAGCGCATCCGCCTGGCCAGCCAGCTCGGCAGCGGCCTTGTGGGCGTCACCTACGTGCTCGACGAACCCTCCATCGGCCTGCACCCGCGCGACAACGAACGGCTCCTGCGCACGCTGCGCAGCCTGCAGGCCCGCGGCAACACCGTGCTGGTGGTGGAGCACGACGAACCCACCATCATGAGCGCGGACCATGTCATTGAGCTTGGCCCGGGCAGCGGCGAGCTGGGCGGCGAGATCGTGTTCCAGGGCCCGGTGGACAAGCTGATGAACGAAAGCCAGTCCCTGACCGCCAAGTACCTGCGCGGCGACCTGCGCTCCTGGCGGCCCGACGAGCGCCGCACGCCCACCGCCATCGGCGGGCGCACCCACCTGGGCCTGCGCGGCACGCGCGCCAACAACCTGAAGGGCCTCGACCTGGACATTCCGCTGGGCGTGCTGGTCTGCTTCACCGGCGTGTCCGGCTCGGGCAAAAGCTCCCTGGTGGTCGATACGCTCTACAAGCACCTGGCCCTGTCCCAGGGCATCAAGGTGGACCAGCCCGGCCCGGTGGAGTCCTTTGTCGGCGCGGAGGCCATCGAAAAGATCATCGCCATCGACCAGACGCCCATAGGCCGCACGCCGCGTTCCAACCCGGCCACCTACACCAAGGCCTTTGACGAGATCCGCAACATCTTCGCGGGTTCCAAGGACGCCAAGATGCGCGGCTACCAGCCCGGGCGCTTCAGCTTCAACGTCAAGGGCGGCCGCTGCGAGGCCTGCCAGGGCGACGGCCAGGTGCGCGTGGAAATGCACTTCCTGCCCGATGTCTTCGTCACCTGCGACGTGTGCAAGGGCATGCGCTACAACTCCCAGACGCTCGAAGTGCGCCACAAGGGCAAGAACATCGCCGAGGTGCTGGACATGACCGTGGCCGAGGCGCGCGAGTTCTTCGGCGCGCACACCGCCCTGTCCCGCCGCCTGGAAGTGCTGGAGCAGGTGGGCCTGTCCTACCTGCGCCTGGGCCAGCCCGCCACGACGCTTTCCGGCGGCGAGGCCCAGCGCATCAAAATCAGCCGCGAACTGGGCAAGCGCAACCTGCCCGGGGCCCTGTACATCCTGGACGAGCCCACCACCGGCCTGCACATGCACGAGGTGGGCAAGCTCATCCGCGTGCTGCACCGCTTGGTGGACAAGGGCGCCAGCGTCATCGTCATCGAGCACAACGCCGATGTGGTCCTCGCCTCGGACTACGTGTTCGACCTGGGCCCCGGCGGCGGCGAGAACGGCGGGCAGATCGTGGCCAAAGGCACGCCCGAAGAGATCATGGCCAACCCCGAGTCCGTCACCGGCCGCTTCCTGGGCGATGAGGCCAAGTAGCGAGAGATGCTGGGGGCGCTGCCCCCAGGCCCCCGCCAGAGGGCACAAGGCCCTCTGGACTCCCTGTGGCGAGGGGTTTCTGCTCAGGCGCGAAGCCGCCTGAGCAGAAACCCCTCGCGGAGGGTCCGGCGGGAGGCGGCGCGGGCATGATGCATCGCCAGTTCTGGCACCCGTTTTCTTCTGCCCAAACGCCCTGCCCGGCCCTGCCCCAAACAAGAAGCCCCGGAGCGCTGTTGCGCTCCGGGGCTTCTTGTTTGGCCTGCGGGTCCAGGGGGTGCATACCCC